>DATCXV010000004.1:0-32649 GCA_036565605.1 Minisyncoccota bacterium
GGCGTTGGCGCTCCTTATTGGTGGATTCCTGCTTATCCGCAACGCGTCATTTGTGCAGCAAAGCCCGGTCTTGTCGCGTTTTGCATCGATATCGCTTAATGACACCAAGACCCAAGCGCGTGCCTTTATCTGGCCCATGGCATGGCAGGGTTTCAAGAATGATCCGCTCCTTGGCTCGGGACAAGAGAACTTTAATTACATTTTCAACGCCAACTATAATCCGGCGATGTATCACCACGAGCAGTGGTTCGACCGTGCGCACAATGTCGTGCTTGATTGGCTTACCGCAGGCGGTCTCTTGGGTCTTCTTACGTATTTGTCGCTTTTCGTCGCGACACTCTGGCTTGTCTGGAAGCGGCCTGATATCTCTTTTATCGAGCGCGCGCTTCTTTCAGGGCTTCTTGCTGCGTATTTCTTCCACAATCTTTTCGTTTTCGACAATCTAATCAGCTATATCTTGTTCGGTTCGGTACTTGCCTATGTTCATTTCAAGTCGACGAAGCTCGAGCGTCCATGGGGAGGTGAGGGCGAGGAATTCGATGACTCTGACATGCGCACGGCAGGGCCGCTGGTTTTGATTGTCTTGTGCTTCTGTATCTATTTCTTGAATTGGCGCGGATATCAGACGAATGCCTTGCTTATCGATGCTTTGCGTACTTTGGCAACGACACCGGTGCAAGCAGATGCAGCGCTCGCTTCATTCCAGAGAGCGGTTTCGTACGATACGTTGGGCAGGGCTGAAGTGGTCGAGCGACTGATCGATGCGTCGGGCGCGATGAATTCGTCATCAGTACCGCTTGAGACTCGTCAGAAATTCTTCGAGCTTACTCGATCTGCAGTTGAAAAACAGACCAAACGCGTGCCTGACGATGCCCGTTATCGCGTCTTTGCAGGATCCTTCTATGGCATGTATGGGGATTATCCAAAGGCCGAAGAAGAGATGCTTTTGGCCGCGCATCTTTCTCCGAACAAGCAATCGATTCTATATCAATTGGGTAATTTGTACGTCGCAGAAAAAGCGTACGACAAGGCTGTTGCGGTCTACAAGCAGGCCTATGATGCTTATCCGCAGAATGACGACGCGGCTCGGTTCTATGCGATGGCGCTTACTTATGCCGGCAAGGAAGCTGAAGCACACACCTTTCTTGAATCTCGTATAGGAAACGAATCGATGACCAGTGATATCTTTTTGCAGGCATACGCGGATACAGGCAATTGGACGAAAGTAGTTTCGCTTCTGAAGACGCGCATTGCAGCAAATCCGTCGAACATGGAAGACCGAAAAAATTTGGCAGCAGCGTATCTGCAGCTTGGAGACAAGGCAGATGCTATTGCTACATTCCGCGAAATGATTACGATCGATCCGTCGTTCAAGGCTCAGGGAGAAGCATACATACAAGCGATACAGCAGGGAAAGTAGGGGTGCTCACTATTGATTTATGTAGCGTTTAATGTTATAACGCGTTTTAGACTGACTAAACCTCAACAAAAAAACACAAAGGAGTAGTGGATGTTCATTAACTTTGGATTGTGGAACCTCATCAAGCTTGATGGAATTGAAGGCGCTCTCAGCAAGACTCACAAAGGCACGGCTTTTTTGGTTATCTTTGGACCGGAGCGAGTCGCGAAAGATCCTTACAGCGCTTATAGCCCTGTTTTGAGCCCTGTTTTGAAGAATGGATTGCCGGACCAAAATGATCAGAGCGAGTTCGCTATCTTGTATCGCAAACTCGAATCGTTCGTGCATGCAGGTACGATTGTCGGGCCGCGTGGCGAAGATCATCCTGCGGTCTTTCGGCGATTCATATATACAGCCGCTGATCAAAGTCCTGCCGAACTTCTTTCGATGCTCGAAGCTTCGGGTATTCAGGTGCTTGTAAAGAGGATTGACCATCAAGGCGACCAGGCCGAAGTTGTGCATGAGACTGAATCGCTTAAGCGATGGATCGACGAGAATACTGAATTCGCGCCGGATCCGAAAGTTGTAAAAGCAAAACAAGATGCACAACAACACGAAGATTGGCAGGTAGCAGTGGAAAAGGCGAAACGAATGAACGACATTCTGCGTCGCTTCGTCTTCTATCCTGTGCTTGGTACTGTACTTCTGGCTTTGTACCGATATGTCTTTCCGACTCATCCGGTTATAGCGGGCATCGGTATGGGCTTTTGCGCATTCCTTGTCTGGTTTCTTTTTGTTGGTGCGCGTTAAGCAACGAGCCGCTTGTCTTTGTCGAGACAAGCGGTTTTTTCTTGTTCTTATGTGCTCGGATATACTTACGGTATGGAAATTGTGCAAAGTGTGCCCTTGGGACCGCGTACGACGTTTGGCATCGGTGGCGATGCTCGGTATTTTTGTGTGGCAAAAAGCGAGCGAGACATCATTGAGGCGATTAAGTTTGCACAAGAAAAAGGTGTGCCGCTTTTCGTATTGGGCGGTGGTTCGAATGTATTGGTATCGGATGCGGGATTTGCTGGTTTGGTTGTAAAAATGGAAATTGGCGGAATGAATTTCGCTGAGACAGACAAAGGAGTGTGGGTAGATGTTGGGGCGGGGGAAAGTTGGGATGTCTTTGTTGCTGCGGCGGTTCTGCGCGGATACTGGGGTTTGGAGAATTTGTCAGCGATTCCAGGAACAGTCGGGGCCGCGCCGGTGCAGAATATCGGAGCGTACGGCGTCGAAGTGCGAAATGTGATCGAATCAGTACAGGCGATAGATTCGACGACCGGCGCGGCGAAAGTATTTTCAAACGCCGAATGCCGCTTTGGTTACCGCGAAAGCTTTTTCAAGACGCCGGAAGGCGCGCGTTGGATTATTACATCAGTTCGCTTCCGTCTTTCCAAAGAACCGCAGCCGAATCTTTCATATAAAGATCTTGTGGAGCGTTTTGTGGAGACGCCTGCGCCAGCTCTCGCGGATATTCGCGACGCTGTCATCGCCATCCGCGCGGCGAAATTTCCGCATCTTGATGAAATCGGCACTGCTGGATCGTTCTGGAAGAATCCGACACTTTCGTCTGATGAATTCGCCGCGCTTTCAGCTCGTTATCCTGGACTGCCATCTTTTCCGACACCGTCTGATGTTGCCGCAGGACCTGGAAGAGTCAAGGTTTCTCTGGCTTGGATTCTCGACAAAGTCTGCGGATTGAAGGGCTTTGCTTTGGGCAAGGCGGCGCTCTGGAAAAGCCAACCCTTGGTTCTGGTTGCCGAGCGCGGTGCAAAAACTGCCGATGTTAAGACCTTGGTTCAATCTGTAGTAGGTGTGGTCAAAGAAAAAACCGGTATCACTATCGACCAGGAAGTCAGGAGCCTCTCTTAAGCTGTATTTAAGGCCATTTCATGCTATAGTAGCCGCCTGTATGGGCATCCTTTCGAACCTATTTGGAGATCAGAACGCACGCGATTTGAAGCCCTTTTTGGCGTTGCCAGAAAAGGTGAATGCGCTAGAAGCGGTCATGGCAGCACTTTCAGATGCTCAACTAAGGGCGAAAACCGCCGAATTCAAAGAGCGTCTTACTCGTGCTGAAAATCCTGAAACTCTCGACGATATCCTGCCGGAGGCATTCGCTGTTGTACGAGAAGCATCCAAAAGAACATTGGGCTTGCGCCATTTTGATGTGCAGCTGGTCGGCGGTGCCATCATCCACACATCGGGCATTGCCGAGATGCGTACAGGTGAAGGCAAGACCTTGGTTGCGACCTTGCCTCTATATCTCAACGCACTTACGGGCAAAGGCGCGCACTTGGTGACGGTCAACGATTATCTTTCACGACGTGATGCTGCTTGGATGGGGCAGATCTATCATTTCTTGGGACTTTCCTGTGCTGTTGTCGGACACGACTCGTCGTTTATCTATGATCCCTCGCACACGACGCCCAAAGAGGATACAGAACGCGATGAATTAGGATCGTTTAAAGTCGAGCACGAATTTTTGAAGCCCATCTCGCGCCGCGAAGCATATCAGGCCGACATTACGTACGGTACGAACCAGGAATTTGGTTTCGATTATCTGCGCGACAATTTGGAATACGATGCGGCGAATTTGCGTCAGCGCGAATGGAACTTCGCCATTGTGGACGAGGCTGACTCGATCTTGATCGACGAGGCACGTACGCCCTTGATCATCTCGGCTCAGACAGCCGAATCTGAAGATTTGTACAAAATGTTCGCCAAGATCGCCGAGGGCATGATCCGTGACACGGATTTTACTGTCGATGAAAAGCGCAAGGCGATCCAATTGACCGATGATGGTATCACCAAGGCAGAAAAAGTCTTGGGCATCGACAATATCTATACCGACCGAGGCGTGAAGTATGTTCATCATCTTGAAACCGCAGTGCGCGCCAAGGCACTGTTCCATAAAGACAAGGAATACGTCGTCCGCAACGGCGATGTCGTCATTGTTGATGAATTCACCGGGCGCTTGCAGCCGGGTCGCCGCTGGAGCGAAGGACTGCACCAGGCTATCGAAGCGAAGGAGGGCGCAAATATTCAGCGCGAATCGCGTACATACGCATCCATCACATACCAGAACTTCTTCCGTCTGTATAAAAAACTTTCAGGCATGACGGGAACGGCGCTTACTTCGCGCGAAGAATTTTTCAAAGTATACGGACTGAACACCATTGCTGTTCCGACCAACAAGTCTGTTGCTCGTATTGATCGTAACGACCTTATCTTCCAGACCGAAAACGGCAAATGGAAGGCGATCGCGAAGAAAGTAAAGGAATTGAACCAGAAAGGCCAGCCGGTTTTGATCGGTACGGTCTCGATCGAACGCAACGAACTTTTGTCGCAGTTTCTGACGCGCGAAGGCGTGAAGCACGAGATCCTGAACGCCAAAAATCATGAACGTGAAGGTGAAATCGTCGCCCAGGCGGGTCGCTTCGGTGCGGTGACTATTGCCACCAACATGGCGGGTCGCGGCGTCGACATTAAATTGGGAGGTAACCCAGCGACGGCCGAAGCGACCGAGAAAGTGAAAACAGCTGGCGGTCTCTTCGTCTTGGGTACTGAACGCCACGAGGCGCGCCGCATCGATAACCAGCTGCGTGGTCGCGCTGGCCGCCAGGGAGATCCGGGCGAAACACAATTCTTTGTCTCGCTTGAGGATAATCTCATGCGTGTGTTCGCTACGGACATGGTGAAAAAGATGATGGGCCGCTTCGGTATCCCTGAAGACGAGCCAATCGAGCAGAAGATGATCACACGTGCACTTGAAACTGCACAGTCGCGTATCGAAGGCTTCAACTTTGATGCCCGCAAGCATGTTTTGGAATACGACGACGTTATGAATCTGCACCGAAAGACGGTGTACGAGCGTCGCAGGAAGATGCTCTTGGGCACGGACGCAGACGTCATGACCGAACTTCTTTCCATCGTTGATCAAAATGATCCACAGATCATGGGCATTCTGGACGAAAAGAAAAAACTTCTCACCAATGAAGGAATGGCCAAGGCGGTTCGTCACATATTCCTCCAATCCATTGATATGTTCTGGGTCGAGCATCTTGAAGCTATGGATTACCTGCGTTCATCTGTGAATTTGCGTGCCTACGGCCAGCGCGATCCTCTGGTAGAATATAAACGCGAAGGCTTGGCACTGTTCAAATCGATGCAGATGTCCGTGAACGCTCAGGTCGTATCGCTTCTCCCGAACCTTGGCGGTGTTGCTCCGGCAGCAACCAAGCCAATGAACACTGTTGAATCGGATGCGCGAGGCATTCTTGCTCAATCTGGAAGCGGTGCGGTGTCTGGCGACAAGCTGGGTCGCAATGAGAAAATCATCGTCATGAAAAACGGGGAAGAGAAGGAGATTAAATTCAAAAAGCTGGATCAGTATGTAAGAGACGGTTGGACAGAGAAGATGTAAGTTTAGAACATGCTCGAAGCAACCTTGGCGCAATATGGCTTGATCGCGGTCTTCTTGGGGACCTTTTTTGAAGGCGAAATCGTCGTCATCGCCGCCGGCCTTTTGTCCCGGCTTGGATTCTGGCCTTTGTGGGCGGTGCTTGTCGTTGCCTTCGTCGCTACGTTTTGCGGGGATCAATTTTTCTTTTACCTGGGCCGCAAGCGTGGCACGGCGTTTCTTGAAAAGCGCGGTCGCAAGCACTGGAAGCAACGCGCGGAACGGGTCCATGATCTCATTCACGAGCATCACTACAAGATCCTCTTTGGCTACCGCTTTTTGTACGGTCTGCGTATTCCGACGTTGTTTGCCTTGGGAACCTCAGAGCTTGAAACTCAAAAATTCGTTTTTATAAATCTGGTCAATTCGCTCGTCTGGTCGCTGCTCTTTGTTTTGGGTGGCTACTTCTTCGGTGATTTCTTTACGCTCTTCATCGACAACCTGCAGGCGTACGAGAGACAGATTCTGATTGGTGTCGGCGTCCTGGCGCTCGTTATTTGGGGTATATCGTGGTGGAGGAATAGGGAGGAATACAACTAGCTCCGCAGGCGCATTTTCTCGAAAAGTCCGCGTCGCGTCTGCTGACGCGCGCTTCTCTCGGGCTCTCGCCCTGCGAGGAGTCTTTTCTTGAAAATGCGCCCGCAGAATTTTTATTTCACCAACACCTTGCCCGTCATTCCTTTCGGCTGCTTCACGCCAAGCAGTGCGAGCGTGGTTGGAGCGATGTCAGCTAGGCCTCCGCAAATGGATTCGCCGGCTTTTGTGAAGGAAAGGTCTTTGGACGTCAGCACTACGGGCACGGGATTGATGGTGTGCGCCGTATGCTTTTCGCCGGTCGTGGGATCGATGTTTACTTCCGCATTGCCATGATCGGCGGTGACGAAGACTGTGCCGCCCGCCTTTTCCATCGCTTCGACGACGCGCTTCAGTTGGGTATCAACCGTTTCGACCGCCTTTACGATCGCCGGTACGTTTGCCGTGTGGCCCACCATATCCGGATTGGCAAAATTTATGAATAGGAAATTGGTTCCCGCCTCGATTTCGGTAACCGCCTTGTCCGCGATCGCTTCGGCGCGCATTTCCGGTGCCAGATCGTGGGTCTTCACATCCTTACGGCTATCAAGCAAGATATGTTTTTCGCCTGGGTACGGCTTTTCGACACCGCCGTTCAAAAAGTATGTGGCGTGCGGGAATTTTTCAGTCTCGGCGATGTGGGCCTGTGTCAGACCGACGGCCGATATTTCCTTGGCGATGGTAGTTTCGATAGTGCGGGGAGGGAAGGCGACATCGCATTGGAAGGTCTTATCGTATTCGGCCAAGGTTACAAAGGCAATATTTTCTTTCTGAGCTTTCTCGATCATTTTTTTCGAGATCATGCGGGCACGGTCGGCACGGAAGTTCCAGAAGAAGACTCCGTCATTCGCTTTGATCGGATAGGACGTACCACTTTCGTCGACGAAGATGACCGGTTCAAGGTGTTCGTCCATGACACCCTTCTTGTGGAGCGCTGCGACGATTTCAGACGGCTTCTCGTTGGGTTTGCAAACGTTTCCTTTGCATTCAAACAAGGCTTCTTCGGCACGCTTCACACGATCCCAGTTATTATCGCGATCCATGGCATAAAAGCGGCCGGTTGCTGTGGCGATGAAGCCGATGCCGGCCTTGGCGATATCCGCTTCAAGATCCTTGAAGAATTGCGCCGAAGACTGTGGTGGTGTGTCGCGACCGTCGGTAAATGCGTGGATGGCGACTTGCTTAATGCCAGCTGCCTTTGCTGCTTTCAAAAACGCGATCAAATGGTCTTGATGGGCATGGACACCGCCGGTACCCAATAATCCCTTGGCGTGCAAGGTCGATCCATGGCGCTTTACGTGGTCGAATAATTTCACAAAGGCGGGGATTTTGGCAAACTCACCGGAATCGATCGATTTTTTAATACGCACCAAATCCGTGTCGATGACGGTGCCTGCGCCGATCGTGGTATGACCAATTTCGCTGTTACCCATTTGGCCTTCGGGCAGACCGACCGCCAATCCCGATGCTTCCAACAGGGTGTGCGGATATTCCTTCCAGATTTTGTCGAAGAACGGTTTTTTAGCGGCCGCTACGGCGTTATCTTTCGGATCCTCGCGATGGCCCCAGCCGTCGAGGACGATCAAAGCTGCTTGGTTGAAAGTTTTCATAGGCCGTAATTGTACAGAAAGTTATGCACCCTGCGCACTTGACCGACCCTTGGAGCAGTCGTAATATCAGTAATTAGTTAGTTCCAACTCATCACGTTAGTCAACCCCCAACAGCAGAGAGTTCCAGTCATGCAGAAATTATCTGTGCTTAGTGGCTATATCGAAGGAGAAGTCGAATTGGAAGCTCCTTCCGTGGACCCCAGGTTTCTCAGCAACAATGATTCGGATGCGCTCGAACGCTTCGAACGCGAACGGATGGGCTGTCCGCTTCGCGAGACACAGAATCCGTGGGTGAATCCTGAGCATCTTTCCCGAAACAAGGACGATATCGAGATCGGGGAGGGTCAACTCGCTTTTTCAGATCGTTGTTTCGAGTATCAAAGGGTTTTCCACGAGGAAGTGTCCCCGTGTTCGTGCCAAGTCGATCCGGAGACGATCTGTCCGTTCTGCAAACATCACGCGCTTCAGGAAGGCGAAGTCTGCCTTACGCGCGCGATGCCGATCGATCTGTTCGACCGTCTCAAGATCAAGACAAAACGCAAAGCGATCGCACTTTCCGAGGATGGCACACCGCTCTCCGACGAATACGTCGCCGTGATCCTCCAGAAATCAGAGATGGAGGAAATAATTTTGAAAGCCAGTTTGCCGATTGAGTACTTCACTCACTGAAGTACGATCGGTTTCATGCGAAAGCCGCCCACAAGTGGGCGGCTTTTTTCTGCTTCGTTTGACACATGAAATTCCAAGGAGTATTGTCCAGCACAGGAAATCTTTTATGGTCGTGTACGACAACCCCAAAACTCTCGATGGAGAGTTATGCGTCGGCTTCTGCGGTGAAGCCTTCTTCCAAGCGATGTTGTGGAAAAAGAAACGCCAAGATGTCTCGCAGCCTGGTCCGCTTAATCCTATGCATCAACCCACGTATGCCACGTTTGTTGATCAACAGGAGATTATCGAATCGGGCCAGGTGATCAGGCACGTAGATGATCTTCCTAATCATGAGGAAGGAGATGGATCCACTGGAATCGGTGGTTTCGCTCTTGCGTAAATCTAAAATAAAGCCACCCAGAAATGGGTGGCTTTTTTCTGTGAACAGACAGACTTCTAATTACGCTTTGAACGCGTCCTTGCCGGGGTACAGGGCCTTCTGGCCGAGTGCTTCTTCGATGCGAAGAAGCTGGTTGTATTTGGCGATGCGGTCAGTGCGGGATGCCGAGCCTGTCTTGATTTGTCCGGTCGAGAGACCAACGACAAAGTCGGCGATGGTCGTATCTTCGGTCTCGCCCGAGCGGTGCGAGATGATCGACGTGTAGCCCGCTTTCTTGGCCATCTTGATGGCATCGATTGTTTCGGTGACGGTGCCGATCTGGTTCAGCTTGATGAGGATCGAGTTGCCGACATTCGCTTTGATGCCGCGAGAGAGGCGCTCGACATTGGTTACGAAGAGGTCGTCGCCGACGATCTGAACTTTCTTGCCAAGCTTTTTAGTCATCAATTCGTAACCGGCCCAGTCGTCTTCGGCCAAACCATCTTCGATTGAAACGATCGGATACTTCTTGCACCAGTTTTCATAGTACGCGACCATTTCTTTTGACGACAATTTCTTGTTCTCGGTCTTCAGATTGTAGACGCCGTTTTCGTAGACCTCGGTCGCCGCTGCATCGATAGCGATGCCGATGTCAACGCCTGGGGTGAAGCCAGCCTTTTTGATCGCTTCGATAATAGTTTCGATGGCCGCTTCATTGTTGGGAAGTGACGGAGCGTAACCACCTTCGTCTCCAACTGATGTGTTGAGTTTCTTTGCTGAAAGGATTTTCTTCAAAGCATGGAAGGTTTCGGCACCATAGCGCAGTGCCTCTTTGAAGGTCGGAGCGCCCAATGGAACGATCATGAACTCTTGAAGGTCTGTCGAATTCTCGGCATGCTTGCCGCCGTTCAAGACGTTCATCAAAGGAACCGGGAGGCGGAATTTATCCTTGGTTCCGCTTATGTTCTTGAAATATTGATACAGAGGAACCTTCTCGGACTTTGCTTTGGCATGGGCGAAAGCGAGCGAGACGCCGAGGATGGCATTTGCGCCCAGCTTTCCTTTGTTCGGAGTGCCGTCGAGGGCGATCAGAGTTTTGTCGAGGGAGGCCTGGTCGAATTTTTTACCGACAATCGCTTTGGCGATCGCGGTGTTGACGTTCTCGACCGCCTTCAAGGTGCCTTTGCCACCGTAGCGCTCTTTATCGCCATCGCGCAGCTCGACTGCTTCGTGGCTGCCTGTTGATGCACCCGAAGGCACGGCCGAACGGCCAAACGATCCGTCTTTAAGCGTAACGTCTACTTCAACCGTCGGATTACCGCGTGAATCCAGTATCTCCCGCGCCTTCACCTCTTTTATGACTCCCATTGCTGTAAGGTTAATAGTAAGGACGACATTATAGGGCGAGGAGGGTGGAAAAATAAACTAGACAAGCGCTCGCGGGGGAGATACTATGCGAGAGCTGGAAGATAGAATTCTTTTGGGACAGTAAGAATGGTGATACCGCCGCCGGGAGTCGGGGGGCGTCTCCCGGCGGCCTCACCCTCAACATGTTCTTTTTTAAATTTCGCGAGCTTCGGCTCGCTTTTTCATTGTTCGGTGAGATTCTTGCTATACTGTTTGTCATGGCATTCTTTTCTCGCAGAAAAACCATCGTCGCTCATTCAGGGCGCTTTCATGCCGATGATTTGTTCGCTGTGGCGATGCTTATGGAGCTTTTAGACGGCAAAGGCAAAGTGATCCGCACGAACGACGACAAGGATATTTCTAAGGGCGATTATGTTGTTGATATTGGTCGTGTGTATGATCCGATTCATAATCGTTTCGACCATCACCAAGGAGATGCTGGCGCTCGCGCTAACGGTGTGCCGTACGCCGCATCCGGATTGGTCTGGAAGCATTACGGGGAGCGCATTGCCGGTGGTGCCGAAGCTGCTCGGATGATCGACGAGTCGCTTGTTCAGCCGATAGATATTCATGATACGGGATTCGTCGGCCCCAAGCCGATTATCGAAGGAGTCTATTCGTATCAGCTTGATGATATTGCTCGCGCTTTTGACAGCACCTGGATTGAACGGGAAGAGGGTCGCAACACGACGAAAGCTTTCTTGGACCTGCTTCCGTTTGCGCGCAAGCTTTTGCGCCGCGAGATCGCTCGTGCTCAGGCGCAGATCAAGGCCAAGGAATTTGTGCTGGCCGCCTATGATGCTGCTTCGGACAAGCGCATTATTGTAAGCGATCGCTATTTGCCTTTGTCCGCGCTTGATGAAAAGAAAGACGTTTTGTTTGTGGTTGGCCCGTCGTCTCGTGATGGTCAGTGGGCGGTCTCGACCATGCGGATCAACAAGCACGAATTTAAAAACCGTAAGGATCTGCCGGCGGCATGGGCAGGAAAATCAGGTGCGGAAATGGCCACGGTATCCGGAGTGCCTGATGCTGTGTTTTGTCACCTTGGGCGCTTCCTTGCCATCGCGAAATCCAAAGAAGGAGCCGTTGCGCTGGCGAAAAAAGCCATTGAAGCGTAAAGTAACAATATCTAACGCTATATATGGCATTTGTTGATGAAATAGACTTTCATGTGAAGGCGGGCAAGGGCGGCGATGGCGTCGAACGCTGGCTTCACGAAAAATCCAAGGAATTCATGGGTCCGGCCGGAGGAAACGGCGGGAAGGGAGGCGACGTCTATTTTGAAGCTGTTCGCGATATCGGCATTCTGGCAAGTTATCGCAATACCAAACTTTTTGAGGCGGAAAACGGCGGCAACGGCGACAAAAAATCTATGGATGGCAAAGATGGTGAAGATCTTGTCATTAAATTGCCGGTCGGTTCGGTCGTATACAACCGCGACACAATGCAGTCTTTCGAACTTTTGAAAGAAGGAGATCGGGTGCTTGCGTTAAAAGGTGGTCGCTATGGTTTGGGCAACGAGCATTTCAAGGCGTCGACCAACCAGCGTCCAAAGCAGACAACCGAAGGCCGGATGGGCGAAGAGGCGGATTTTCACATTGAATTGCGCCTGGTTGTGGATGCGGGTTTTGTTGGATTCCCAAACGCAGGCAAGTCTTCTTTGCTCAATGCGCTTACGAATGCAAAATCAAAAGTGGCTGCATACCAGTTCACCACATTGGAACCTGCGCTTGGCGACATGTATGGTTTCATCTTGGCCGATATCCCGGGACTGATCGAAGGTGCATCCGAAGGCAAGGGCTTGGGCGATAAATTTTTGCGTCACATCGCGCGCACGAAAATGATCTTGCATTGCATCTCGCTCGAGAATGAAGATATAGCCGCCGCATACAAAGCTATCCGTCATGAGCTTGAAAATTATTCGGCCGAACTGGCTGGAAAGCGCGAGATCATCATCCTTACCAAGACAGATTTGGTCGATGAGAAGATTTTGGAAAAGCGCGTCAAAGAAGCAAAGAAGCTTAACCCGAACGTACTGTTCGTGTCGGTTATTAACGACGAGCAGACCAAGGCTCTGAAGGACGGTCTGGTTAAGACCTTGCGCGAGTTATAATCAATATATGAAAAAGATCATCGCAATCATGGCTCTGGTCATTGCAGCTCTTGCTGCGTACATGGTTACACACCGTGCTTCTGCCCCGACCATTCCGGCCGATACCGCTAATACAATCGACACGACTGATACGTCGACCACGACAGACGATTCAGGTATGTCTGTGCCGCATATCAACAGCGTTACCCCAACGACAGCCCGTATCGGTGACAAGATCGAAATCCGCGGCACCCATTTCAGCGGCTTCGAAGGCGACAAATATGCCTGGATTGAAAACGCAGCGGGTGTACCGGGCATTATTTATGGCGACATGTTGAAGGCAACCGATTCATATATCACGTTCACCTTGGATTCGAAATATTGTATGAGCAATACATCGTATTCCGGCAACGATTGCCCATCATATTTAGATATCGTTCCGGGTACGTACAAAATCTTCGTTCAGCCATGGGGAACTGTGAGCAACAAAGTTGAATTTACCGTCGTTAAGTAGATGAGCACGAAATACATTCCCACCATCGGCCTGGAAATCCACGCGGAATTGAAGACAGCGACAAAGATGTTCTGCGACTCCAAGAACGATCCTTTTGCGAGCGCGCCGAACACGAATGTCTGTCCAATCTGCATGGGCCATCCGGGGACCTTGCCGACCATCAACAAAAAAGCGGTCGAATCGGTCTTGCGCGTCGGTACGGCTATTGGTGCTGATTTGGCTGATTTCACCGAATTTGATCGCAAGAATTATTTCTATCCAGATATTCCGAAGGGATACCAGATTTCGCAGTATAAATATCCATTGGTTTCTGGTGGAGAATTGGCTGGGGTGAAAATTACGCGCATCCATTTGGAAGAGGACACTGCATCGTCCGGGCATGACGAGGGAGATTATTCGCTGGTCGATTTCAATCGTGCGGGTGTGCCTTTGATGGAACTTGTCACAGAGCCGGTTATGCACTCGGCCAAAGAAGCTGGTGATTTCGGCCGCGAACTACAGTTGCTGCTTCGTACTCTTGGTGTATCTGAAGCGAACATGGAAAAGGGCGAGATGCGCGTCGAAGTGAATATCTCGATCGCGACCGAGGAAGACACTGTTGCCAAGAAATTTGGCACAAAAGTTGAAGTGAAGAACATCAATTCGTTCCGTGCTGCTGAAAAAGCCATCGAATATGAAACGGCGCGCCATCTTGCAGCCATAGAATCGGGAGAAAAGATCGTCCAGGAAACTCGCGGCTGGGACGAATCAAAACAGAAGACTATTTCGCAGCGCAAAAAAGAGGATTCGCATGATTATCGCTATTTCCCGGACCCGGATCTGCCGAAATTAAAGATTTCCGAAATTCCGGAGTTTTCTCGCGAGAGTCTTTTGAAAACCATGCCTGAATTGCCGTGGCAGAAGCGCGAGCGCTATGCCAAGCTGGGCTTGAAGCCGTTAGACATTTCTATTTATGTCGCTAATCCAGAAGTGGCGGCTTTCTTTGAAGCGGCTGGAGGCACGGTTCTTGCTTCAAACTATATCGCTTCGGACTTGCTTGGTCTTATTCGCAAAAAACACGGCGAAGGCAAGGAAGCTTTGATCGCAACGCTGCCGTTTGGTCCGAAAGAATTTGCGGCGCTCATGAAGATGATCGAGGCACGTAAAGTCTCATCGCGCGGTGCGAAAGACATTTTGGCCATCATGTTCGAAGCAGGGGGCGACCCTGAGAAGATTGCGGTCGAGAAAGATCTGATCCAGAAGTCCGACGAAGGTGCTTTGAAGAAGATCGCCGAAGAAGTGGTTGCTGAAAATCCAGACGCGGTCGCTGAGTACAAAAGAGGGAAGGCGGCGTCACTTATGTTTTTGGTGGGCCAGGGTATGAAGAAATCCAAGGGGTCTGCCAATCCAGAAATGCTGAAAGCGGCGATCTTGGCGTTGATCTCGTAATACCATTGCATGAAGAAATTTCTGGCAATATTCATCGCTTGTGTCGCGATTCTTGGTTTGGCCTATCTTGTTGCTCGGTATTATTTACCGATATATGGCGTACAGACGCCTATGTCACAGACTGGATATGCTCGCACCCAGGTTTCTTTGGGCGGTGCGCGTTATGACGCGCTGGTTTCTGATACTGAAGCTTTGCGAGCACGGGGACTTTCTGGCCGGCCGCATTTGGAAGATGGCCAAGCTATGCTTTTCATATTTCCAAACGAAGGCGACTGGGGTTTTTGGATGAAAGATATGTTGTTTCCCATCGATATGATTTGGATCGATAACGACCTGCGCGTTGTCACTGTGAAAGCGAACGCGCAACCATCCTCATACCCTGACGTGTTCTATCCAACTGCACCTGCACGATATGTTTTGGAAATTTCTGCGGGCGATGCGGCGAAATTTGATATCGGTCCGGGTGGGAAAGTAACTTTTTAGAAATTTTTTGGTGGGAAGTTTTTTATTTTCTTTGAAAATTGCATAAAAGACATTCTATTTAGGCTTTATTTTTCGCCGTGATTTTGATGTGTGTCCTTTTAGCTCTTGCATCCACGCTCTCGCTGTATCGTGATTAAAATTTTTGCTTGAAATGCATTCTCATTGCTGGTGCGCTCGTGTAAAATAACTGAACGAAAAAGTTTTCGTTGGTCTTCGTCGCAACGATTGTCGGTCATTATTAAAATCAAACTGCGGTTTTCGACATGAATATCTTCATCACCAAGCGAGACGGTACGAAAGAACTCTTCAACGCCGATAAGATCAATAAATCGATCGAACGTGCCTGTGCAGGACTTGAAGATCCGATTTCGATGGTGACTCAGATCGCGACCGACACGCGATTGACCATGTACGATGGTATGACCACCGAAGAGTTGGATAAGGCGACGATCAATGCGGCCATCCAGAATATTCAGAACGATACTGATTTCGATAAGGCAGCAACAAGACTCCTTCTGAAAACTATCTATAAGAAGGTGGTTGGTGATTATGACACTACAAACCCAGACGATCTTCGCCAGAAGCACCGCGATACCTTTATTTCTTATATAAAAAACGGTGTGGCGCAGAACCGCCTGCACCCGGACATGCTTTCCAAATATGATTTGGAAAAACTTGCTGACGCTTTGCGCATCGAACGAGACGATATCTTCCTGTATTCGGGCCTTGATGGCTTAATGAATCGTTACTCGGTCCGTAACGTGAAGCAGGAAATGACCGAAACTCCGCAGTATCTTTTCATGCGTATCGCCATGGGCCTTGCATACAATGAAGAAGATCCGACCGTGTGGGCGATTCGCTTCTATGACAAAATGTCGCGCCACGAATATATCGCCGGAGGCTCGACCAATCAGGGTGCGGGTACGAACAGGCCGTCGCTCTCTAACTGCTTCCTTTTGGAGATCCATGACAACATGGAACATATCGCAAAATCAGTCTCGGACGTGATGCTTCTTTCGAAAGGATCTGGCGGCATCGGCGCATCGGTGACCAAGCTGCGCGCTACAGGATCTCCGTTGAAGTCCAACTATGGAGGAACCTCGACCGGCCCGACGACCTTTGCCAAGATCATTGATACGGCCATCCGTGCCATTCAGCGTGGCGGTAAAAAAAAGGGCGCTCTCTGCTTCTATATGGAGAATTGGCATTTGGACTTCCCAGAATTCATTGATTGGAAGCACAACGCTGGCGACGACTATATGCGCATGCGTACCGCGAACACAGCGGCGTTCCTTTCTGACGAGTTCATGAAGCGTGTTATTTCCGGCCAGGATTGGTATATGTTCGATCCGGCTGAAACGCCTGAATTAAACGAGCTTTACGGCGCTGCATTTTCTGAGAAATACAAGGAATACGTCGCGAAAGCTGAAAGGGGAGAATTGCGCACTTTCAAAAAGATGCCGGCTTCCGAACAATGGCGCTTGATCCTTACTTCACTTCAGTCGACATCGCATCCGTGGATCACGTGGAAGGATCCGATCAATCTGCGCGCCTTGAATAACAACACCGGTACGATCCACATGTCGAACTTGTGTACGGAAATTTGCCTTCCGCAGGACAAAGACAATATCGCCGTTTGTAATTTGATCTCGGTCAACTTGGCGGCACATGTCTTGAACAAAGAAGTGAACTGGGCGAAGCTCGAAGAGTCAGTGCGTATGGCGGTGAGACAGCTTGATAATCTGATTGATATCAACAAGCTTCCGGTACCGGAAGCGGTACGATCAGATTCCGAGAACCGCGCTATCGGTCTGGGCGTCATGGGTTTGGCCGACGTCTTCGAAAAGTTGGGACTTTCGTACGATAGCGAGCACGCCTGGGATTTCTCGGACCGCATCTTTGAATTCGTCTCGTTTATGGCGATCGACGAGTCGGCAAACCTTGCACAGACTCGCGGTGCGTACAAAAACTTCGCCGGATCGCGTTGGTCTATGGGTCAGGTGCCAGTCGATACGCTGAAAGTATTGGAAGCAGACCGTGGCCGCGCTCTGACTGTGTCCAAAGAATCTCGCCACAAGGGATTGAATTGGGACCTTTTGCGCCAGAAAGTAAAAAAGGGTATGCGCAATGCGACCTTGATGGCCGTCGCTCCGAACGCGAACATCGGTCTGGTTGCTGGCACTACGCCAGGCATGGATCCGCGCTTTGCTCAAGTATTTTCGCGCAACAAGATTTCCGGCAAGTACATGGATATCAACCAGAACCTCGTCAAAGACCTTAAAAATATGGGTCTGTGGGAGAAAGTTCGCGGTGAGATCATTGCAAGTCAGGGTGACATCAGTGGTATCGAAGGTATTCCGCAGCACATTAAGGATATCTACAAGACATCGTTCACCACGTCGCCGTACGCATTTATTGAGGTAGCGGCACGTGCCCAGAAGTGGATTGATCAGGCAATCTCGCGCAATATGTATCTTGAGACCCGCGACGTCGACGAGACCATGAAGATCTATACGTCCGCATGGGAAAAGGGTGTGAAGACGACCTATTACCTTCACATGAAGCCACGCCATACGGCCGAGCAGTCCACCGTCCGCGTCAATAAAGCCGAGGCTTTGGGCAAGAAGGGCTTTGCTGCGGTGGCATCGGCTCTCTCTGAGAAAAAAGCTTCCTTCGAAGCGCCGCTTCAGAAATCCTTGGAGATTGTCGAGCCGGGCCCGATGCGCACTTCGGAGCCCGTTCCGATCATGGCGGCAAAGCCTGCAGAGCCGGTTGTCCAGCAGAAATCTGAGCCTATCAAAGCACCGATCTCTTGGAATATTTCGCGTGTTTCTGTAGCGCCGGCACCGTTTGCGGCACCGAAGCAGGCGTCGCTCGAAACGGCTCAAGTGTCCACGCCCGCTTTATCAGCTGCAGTCGAAGTTGTAGCTAAGCCAAGTGGCTATCAGTCACTTGCTGATCTTGCTAGCGCGACCGCTACACCGGCCGCAGCCGAGAAGGCGTCTGCGCCGGCGCCATCATTCAAGGTTGTGAATGGTCGTAGGGTCTTTGCTCCGTCTGACCCTTCGGAGGAAAACCTGTGCGATAGCTGTCAGTAAGATCGTAGAGAATTTATCAAACCCTGTAACCCAGTACTACCATGGCACTCATTGGCAAAGCATCACCAGAAGACGTAAACCTACACCCACTGCGATACAAGTGGGCGTATGACCTCTATAACCAGGCTGTTCGCAATACATGGTTCCCGCACGAGATTGCATTGAAGGAGGACCTCGACGACTGGGCAAAAATGACCGAGGACGAGCGCCATGCGGTGAAGTTTCTGATGGCCTTCTTTAATCCGGCAGAACTGATTGTGAACCGTTCGATCGCCCTCGGTGTCTATCCGTACTTGAAGTCTCCGGAGTGCCATTTGTATTTGGCAAAGCAGATGTGGGAAGAGGCGAACCACTGTGTTGCTTTCGAATACGTACTTGAGACGTTCCCGTTCGATCGCACCAAGATTTATGATGTTCACCTGCAAGTTCCTTCGATGCAGGCAAAGGAGGCTTTCATCACCAAGTACATGAAGCGCATGATGGATGACAAGCTCGACATCGAAACAGCTGATGGCAAAAAGGACTTCATCAGGAATTTGGTCGCAACCAACATTGTGATGGAAGGTATTTGGTTCTATTCGGGCTTCATGGTGGCGTTGTCGTTCCGTCAGCGTAATCAGTTGCGCAATTTCGGTTCGATGATCAACTGGGTCATTCGAGACGAGTCACTCCATTTGAAATTCGGCATGAACTTGGTTCACAATATTTTGGAGGAAAATGCCGAACTGCTGACCGAAGAATTCGCGACCGAAATCCGTGACATTATTATCGAAGGTGTGAATTTGGAGGTGAACTACAACAAGGATTTGTTCCCGAACGGCATTTTGGGACTGAACGCAGACTACGTGAACCAGTACGTGATGTATGTTTGCGATCGCCGTTTGGAAGAACTGGGCCTACCGAAGTATTACAACGCTACGAACCCGGCAAAATGGATGGCGACGTCGACCGACGTCTTCGAGCTGGTTAACTTCTTCGAAGCCCAGAATACGAACTACGAAGTGGACTCAGGAAGCCACAAGAAATAGTGAAGTAGAAAGCCTGACAGATAGAGGCTACATAAGATAAAAAAGCCTCCGTTACCGGAGGCTTCATGCTCAAACCTTATCAAGCTCAACTGTGGTAATGGGAATTGCAAGTTCAGTCGAAACGACAAAGCGCACACCATTTGATGCGATATGAAGTGTTGATATCGTAACCTCACATTCTGCGCCACGGTCGGAATCTCGTTCGATGATAATTACGTTACCCGTAAGATACCTACGATGACGATTAATTGCGATGAGCCATACCGTCAGTGGTACTCTTTCATATGCGAGATCCGATATACTAACTCCTCCCAATGGGAGGAGAGGTGGCTGCAAAGACATGATTTTGATCCTTTCTGTAATTAGGAATTAAGGAACACTTTTTATACTACGCACAGGCGCCCAAATTTGTTTGTTGCCCAGTATTCTTGATATCGCAGATGTTGAAAGTGATTATTTACTATATTATTTTGGTATGATATAATATATAAGTGGGTCTCATAGCTACGCCTGTCCGCAAGGAGAGGTGAGGAAAGTCCGAACACTCGCCGGTCGCAAGACTGGCAGCAAGGTAGCGGGTAACGCCCGTCGGGGTAATCCTAGAGGTGAGAACAGAGACGAGCTCCTTTAATGGAGGTGAAACGGCAAAATCCTTACCCGAGTGCAAGGCCGTGCCGGCAGCAATGCCGGAGTGCCGCTCGAGGTCCCGAGCGATTGGGATCCTAGACAAATCGCTATGCAGTCGCAAGACTGAACAGAATTCGGCTTACGGCCCACGAACAATCAAAGAGCGCTCTCAACAGGAGCGCTTTTTGCATGGTGTATACTATAATGCATTATTCCCTTAGCGCACCGTGCATGAGAATCCTCGATAGGCTTGCTTTTATCATCCTTCAGGCGATCTTGTTCTTCGCCCCGATCTTCTTTATTCCGTCGATATCGGTTCCTCTTCAAACGGGCCGATCGGCATTCTTTATTTTTGGCACAATCTTGGTGCTGGTCCTTTGGCTTATTGCGCGACTGCGCGACGGAGTATTTGAAGCGCCGAAGACATGGCTTTATCCAGTAGCGGGAGCACTGGGCATTATCTATGCCTTGTCTGCGATTTCGTCAGCTCATCCGGCAACATCGCTTATGGGCCAGGGATTTGAGTTGGGCACGCTCGCATTTTTCGGCACATCAATTGTCCTCTTCCTTCTTGTGCCATTGATTGCGCGCACTGAAGAGCGTGTTTTCTATTCGTACCTCACGCTTTTGTGTTCGTTTTTCCTTCTTGCCTTGTTCCATGTCATTCGCTTCTTTGCAGGACCGGACACGCTTGCTTTCGGTGGCCTTCTTGGATCGACGACTTCAGCGATTTTCGGCAAGTGGAATGATCTTGCGGTCTTCTTTGGTTTGACTGCGCTGGTGTCTCTGGTGACACTCGAGCGCGTGCGCCTCTCTGCACTTTGGAGCGTGTTGGCTCACATAGCGCTTATATTGTCGCTCGTTATGGTTGCGCTCATTGGGTTCTCTCCGGTCTGGACAACCATCTTGATCTTCTCGTTTGTATTCTTGGTCTATGAATTGTCTTTGGGTAGGGGAAGAAGGGCCGAGGGAGGCGTCAATCGCCATCCTTATTATGCGGGCCTGATCTTGATCGTATCGATCATCTTCCTGTTCGCAGGTGCGACGATTGGTGACTTTGTGAGCGCACGTTTGGGCACTGCTCAGATAGAGGTTCGTCCAACATGGGCTGCTACTATGGAAGTTTCGTCGGCAACGCTTGCGAACGACGCGTTGTTGGGCTCTGGTCCGAACCGCTTCTCGAACGAATGGCTCATGCACAAGCCTGGCGGTGTCAACCAGACCTTGTTCTGGAATACTGACTTTAACTACGGTGTCGGTTTCGTGACAAGCTTCTTGGCAACGACAGGTATCTTGGGTGCAATCGCGATTGTCATATTCGTGGTCCTGTTGGCAATCCTTATCGTTCGTGCACTGATTTCGACTGGATCATCGGTTTTCGGTCGCTACCTCGTCCTTTCATCTGCACTTGCTACGGCATATATGTGGGTCTTCTCGATCATCTATGTTCCGTCGAACGGGTTGTGGGTGCTTACCTTGGCGATAACTGGTCTCTTTATTGCAGCTTCTATTCGCGACGGGGTGTTATCGAACTGGAAGATTTCCACAAAGGAAAGATCCGCAGGTAGCTTTGTGTCAGTTCTTGTTGTCATCTTGATTCTTGTTGGTTCTCTTGCGTTCGGTTATTCGGCTGGAAAGAAATTCATAGCTTCGGTTGATTTCCAGAAAGCGCTTATCGCTGTGAACCGCGACGGCAAGCTTGAAGATGGTGAAGCGTACCTCATGAAAGCGATCGCACTTGATCCGTCTGATGTGTATTATCAGTCGCTCGCGGAGTTGTACTTGGGCAAGATCTCTAATCTCTTGAATGATACGAAGATCAGCAAGGAGGATGCGCAGAAGCAGTTCCAGGACCTCTTGGGCAACGCGATCGGTGCTGGCCAGGCGGCAGTAGCAGCAAACCCGACCAATTATCAGAACTATGTCGAGCTTGGTCGTATCTTCGAAGCGGTCGTTCCGCTCGAAATTCAGGGCGCTTATGACAGCGCTAAGTCGACCTACGAGGCTGCGCTCGCTCTTAATCCGCAAAGCCCCGAGATCCCGCTTCTCCTGGCGCGCCTTTCGGTAGCAAATAAGGATAATAAAGCGGCCAAGGGATATATCGATCAGGCGCTTGCAAAGAAGAATGATTACGCTGATGCTATCTTCCTCTTGGCACAGATCCAGATCTCGGAAAATGACGTGCCGAATGCGATTCGCTCGACGGCAGCAGTAGCGACGCTCAATCCGAATGATTCGGGCATCTTCTTCCAGCTTGGTTTGCTCTATTACAACCAGAAGGACTATCAGAGCTCGACCTTGGCACTTGAACGCGCGGTTGCTCTTAATCCTGAATACGCGAACGCCAAGTATTTCTTGGGTCTCTCGTATTATCAGGTGGGCGCGAAGGATAAGGCTTTGGTTCAATTCAAGGATCTTGAAAAGACCAATCCTGACAACGAAGAAGTGAAAAACATTGTAAGTACGCTTGAAGCAGGCAAGCCACTTTTCAGTGAACAGACTTCGTCGCCGGCGAAAAGGACGACACCTCCGGTTCAGGAAACTACGAAATCAGGAGAATAGCGAGCACAGTCCGATGGTGAAGAGGATACTCTCATTTGTCGGACGGGAGATAAGCGGCCTTCATGAGGCCGCTTATCTCCTTGCTGGGTCGGCTCTCGCCTCGCTTCTCTTCGCCTTGATTCGCGATCGGCTTCTGGCGCATATCTTGGGTGCGAGTACAAAGCTTGATGTGTATTATGCGGCGTTCCGTGTACCGGATCTCATTTTCGTCGCGGTGGCGGGTTTGGTGTCTGCATCGGTTATCGTACCGCTTCTTTCGGCCGAGCATGAAAAAGGGCACGACGCTTTGCGCGCTACGGTTCAAAGTCTGTTCTCGTCCTTTCTGGTGCTTATCTTGGTGGTTTGTGCGGTGGCATGGGTGACATTACCTTGGATCGATCGTCTCTTGTATCCAGCGCTGTTTGCTCGCGGAACTGGTGGGGAACTGGTTGCAACGTCTCGCATTTTGCTCCTTTCTCCGATACTCCTTGGCCTCTCAGGTTTCTTTGGTTCGATTACTCAAGTGAAAGGAAGATTCCTGGTCTACGCTTTGGCGACACCGCTTTACAATGTCGGCATCATTTTAGGTATCCTCTTTTTCTTGCCGGTTGCAGGGGTGCCTGGACTTGCCTGGGGTGTTGGATTGGGAGCGGCATTGCTCTGTATAGTGCAAATACCATATCTCGTGCGTGACGGTCTATTTCCTCGAGGGTCTGTGCGTTTCTCGTGGTCTCGGATCAAGCCGGTCGCACTGCTTTCGATACCTCGGACACTTACGCTTTCGTCTCAGCAGCTTTCGACGCTTTCCTTAGTCTCTTTCGCATCGTATCTGGGCGCAGGTTCGATATCGGTCTTCAATTTGGCTCAGAATTTGCAGTCGGTCCCATTGTCCTTGATCGGAGCAAGCTATTCGTCGGCAGCATTTCCAGTGCTTTCGAAATTACTTGCCGAGGACAAGAGAGAAGAATATGTGGCTAAAGTCGCGGCTGCCGCCCGCCACATTGCATTTTGGGCCATTCCTATCACGGTGTTCTTTATTGTATTGCGCCTTCAGATTGTGCAGGTTGTTTTGGGTTCGGGACAATTCAACATTTCGGATGAACGGCGGACGGCTGCGGCACTTGCGTTGTTTGTTATCTCGTCATCGGCACAATGTCTTCAGCTTCTTTTTGTGCGCTCATTCTATGCCGAAGGGAAGACAGCCCGGCCGCTTTACATGAATCTTATCTGCATGGCTCTAACCGTGATATTAGGTGCGGGACTGGTCAAAGCCTTCCATGCATTTCCTGTGTTCGCAGCATTCTTCGAAAGCCTTTTGCGCACAACAGGTGCTGGTGATTCATCAGTGCTCATGCTGCCTTTAGCGTTTTCTGTGGGCGCCTTCTTGAATTTGTATCTACACTGGCGATCGTTTTCGAGAGAGTTTCCGTCGTTTACCAGATCGATCACGCGTTCAGCGTTTCAGTCAATTGGCGCAGCGGTGGTTGGAGGATATCTCGCGCACCTGTGTGTAGGTTGGTTTGCTGGTGCGTTCGGAAGGTCTGCGTTTGGTGTTCTGTTTTTGGGATTATCCGCTGGAGCTGTTGGAATGCTTCTGTCGGTAGTGATTCTTGCAGTCCTTAGAAATCCAGAATTGCGCGATATTGCTCTTGCGCTGCGGTCTCGCATTTGGAAGATTGATCGTTCGTCGCTTGATCGCGTGCCGTCATAGCGAAAGGGCCATCTCTGTGATAGGTTAAACGGGCAATGGATATTTCGCGGATAAGAAATTTTTCAATTATCGCTCACATAGATCACGGCAAGTCGACGCTTGCCGATCGTTTGCTGGAGATAACGGGCACCATCGAAAAACGTAAGATGCAGGAACAGGTGCTTGATTCGATGGAGCTCGAACGTGAGCGTGGCATCACTATCAAGATGCAGCCAGTGCGCATGAAATACACCGCTGACGGTGTCGAGTACGTCATGAATCTGATCGATACCCCTGGGCATATCGACTTTTCGTATGAAGTGTCACGTGCACTGAAGGCGGTCGAGGGATCGATTTTGCTCGTCGATGCGACGCAAGGCGTACAAGCACAGACACTTACGACCTTGAATATGGCGCGCGAATCGGGACTCGCCATTATTCCGGTTGTCTCGAAGATCGATTCACCTTTGGCTCGTGTTGACGAAGTGAAAGTTGAAATCGCTCAGCTTTTGAACATAGATGTCGATACTATCTTGGGTGTTTCTGGTAAGACCGGTGAAGGTGTGCCCGAGCTTTTGCGAGAAATCGTTCGTCGTGTACCCGCTCCGAAGACTGAATTGCCTTCGGGTGTCGGTGCAGCAAATACCCCGCGCGATTTCCGCTCACTCGTTTTCGATTTCCAGTATTCGAATCACCGTGGTGTTACCGTTTATGCTCGCGTTATGGATGGTTTGGTGAAGAAGGGCGACACTTTGTCATTTCGTGTAGCAGGAGAGTCGTTTATCGCGAATGAAGTGGGTATTTTCTCGCCGGACGAAACGCCGCGCGAAAGTCTTTCGGCGGGTGAGATTGGATATATTGTTACTGGTGTCAAAGAGCCGGGTATCGCATCAGTGGGTGACACGATCACACTTGAAAAAAGCTCACTCTCGACATTGCCGGGCTACATGAAGCCGATGCCTGTTGTATGGGCTTCGATCTATCCAGAAAGCCAAGATGATCTGACGCTTCTGCGCCAGGCGTTGGGCCGCTTGTCTTTGTCAGATTCAGCTTTCACGTACGAAGAAGAATCTTCTGGGACCTTGGGTCGTGGTTTCCGTTGCGGATTCCTGGGCATGCTGCACCTGGAGATTATTACCGAGCGTCTGCGTCGCGAGTTCGACCTTACTTTGGTTGTTACGACGCCGTCGATCACGTATGAAGTGGAAAAACGCAACGGAAAGACCGAGATCGTCTATTCGCCACCTCTTTTTCCTGATGAAGGCGATATCGTTTCTATTCGCGAGCCGTGGGTAGAATTAAAGATCATCACTCCGAACGAATATATCGGACCGTTGACCCAAGTTGTTTTCGAGCATGAGGGTAGTACCGACCACATGGATACCTGGGGTGCATCGAACATGGGTCGTACGGCTATCACAGTGAATATGCCCTTGCGCGAGCTTATGCGCAATTTCTTCGACAATGTAAAATCGGTGACGTCGGGCTATGCGTCGATTTCATATAAACCGACAGAAATGAAAGTGGCAGATGTACAGCGTCTTGATATTTTAATCGGTGAAGAAGTGGTGCCGGCATTCACGCGTATCGTTGCCAAGAATAAGGCATACGAAGAGGCGGAAAAGGCAGTTGAAAAACTGGAGCACATTTTGCCTAAGCAATTGTTCGTGACAAAAATTCAGGGCAAAGCAGGGGGCAGGATATTGGCATCGCGTACGTTGGCAGCTCTTAAGCGCACCGTAACAGCACATCTTTCCGGCGGCGATATCTCGCGTAAAAAGAAATTGTGGGAACAGCAGAAGGAAGGTAAAAAAAGGATGCTTGAACGCGGTCAGGGCAACATTAATATCCCACAGGACGTGTTCGTGAAGATGATGAGGATGGGAGAGTAGCCTCGTATTTGATTGACAGAGCCTTAAAACGGCGTAGGATCAAATTTGAAGCAGATCTCCCTATGAACTATGCAAATACCTTGATCGGGCTCGCGCAGCGAGCCCGATATCACGAGAAGCAATTGACGCTTCTTCGGGCGGCGCAGGCTGCTCTTGAATCCGGCGAAAGCGTCACCTACGAAGTGCAGATCCAGCAAGATATGCCTTACAACCGAGCGATCATGGCCCAAGGTGAAAGTGTTGATGAAGCATTCAAGAAAGCACAGCGCTTGTATGTGGCATATGGTCGCGGCTCCCATCCGTGCCCCGAGTTGTTCGTCCTGGTTGCCGATCTGCGCATTGCTATTGATCCGGCGGATATATGCAACCCGCAGGCTGATTTTAAGCTCGACAAGCGTATAATGGATTACCCAAATCAGATGGTATTTGGTTCGAGTGACGAGATGCCTAGTTGGCACACGAACAAACCCACTCCTGAGCCGGAATCAGAATTACAGCTTTCCCGTCGTTGATGCACAAAAGCCCGTCCGAAAAGACGGGCTTTTTTCATGTACGACACTCTATACGACGCAATGCTTAACGATAGAGCGGTGCGAAGTACAATGCTATAAGGCCCAGAATCATGATGACGGCAAGTGCACCCCAGGCGATATTCATTTTCTTACGACTATTCGGATTTATGATCATAGTGGTTTAGAATATACGCGTCACACTATACCAGGCGCCATGAAAGAATTCCACGACCGCAGACGTGCCCGAAAATTGCTTCACTCGCGATACGCGATCTTTATTCTTGCGCTTATGGTGGCGCTTTTGGCTCGTGGAGCATGGGGCGTGTATGGTAAATACCGGAAAAGCGAAGAGTTGCTGGCTGCTTCACAGGCAAGTTTGGCTTCGCTTGAAGTTCGCGAAAAAAGTCTTGATCGTGCCATTATGTCGTTATCCACAGATGAAGGTAAGGAGAGGGAATTGCGCGATCGATTTGCGGTAGTAAGAGAAGGAGAGCGCCTCGTGGTGTTGGTGGATAAAGAAGAGGAAAGGCCGGCGCCGAAGGCGCCGGCCCAAGAAGGTTTCTGGCACCATCTTTTAGGCTGGTTTGGTCTCTAACCGCAGATCTCGCACAGAAAAAATATTTGTTGCGTAATCCCATAGTACCTCGTAATCCAGGTATAATGAATTTACTATGAAAAATGTAGAAATATATTCGACACCTGTCTGCAAATACTGCTCGGCCGCGAAAGATTTTTTCAAGGCTCATAACATTGCGTACACCGAATACGACGTCGCTTCAGATGAAGCAAAGAAAAAAGAGATGATCGAGAAATCCGGTCAATTAGGCGTACCGGTGATCGATGTTGGTGGAGACATTGTTGTAGGATATGATGAAGTTGTGCTTAAACAGCTTCTCTCGATTGCGTAGGTAATAAAGGGACTCTGAAAAGCCGCGCAGCCTTTGGCTGCGCGGCTTTCGCATGCTATATTCCAATCGCGCCTTCGTAGTTCAATGGATAGAATAGCTCACTCCTAACGAGTTGATCCAGGTTCGATTCCTGGCGAGGGCACAAAATTTTTTAAAATTCGGTATAATTGTCTCTATGACACCCGAAGAAAAAGCACTCCTTATCGAAGTACGAGACCTTGCTCGTGAGAACAATGAAGTCTTGCGCAGTATTCGCCGTTCTAATCGCCTCAGCACCTTTTTCAAGGTTCTCTATTGGGTTCTGATTCTTGGTCTTTCCTTCGGTGCGTACTGGCTCATTCAGCCGTATGTCGACATGCTCAAAGGATCTTTGGGAGCTATTCAAGGAAATCCGAGCGCCGAGACGAGCGACTACTCGCTTTCCGGTGCACTCAATAATTTGAAGGAACTCAATACGCTCTATAAGAATTAACTGCAAGATGGCTTGCGAAAAGCCGGAAAAAAGCTTACAGTAAAGCCATGCTTGGGTAGCTCAGTTGGTAGAGCATCTCCCTGAAGAGGAGGGGGTCGCCGGTTCGAGCCCGGCCCCAAGCACACACAATCAGTAACCACAGAAAAAAGCGCCTTATGGGCGCTTTTTTCTGTGTATTGTTAGACCGACTTAACTCTCAGCTTGTTTTGCTTCGCCTTATCGATTTTCGGCAATTTAACGGTAAGCAGTCCGTGGCGCTCGACAGCTTCTGCTTCTTCGACTTCAATCTCTTCAGGAAGCATGACGGTGCGGGAGAATGCACCCCAATACAATTCGCGATGGAAATAGTCGTCATGGCGAACTTCTTCGGATTCTTCACGACGGCCGCGTATGGTCACCATGTTGCGGGTGATGTCGATATCCAAATCATCTGGTCGAACTCCGGCCACCATAGTTTTGATAACGATTTCGTCAGGTGTCTGATAAACATCGACGGCAAGTTCGCCTTCGGATTCACTCTCTTCCAAAATGCTCGCGCGGCTCTCGCGGCTATTTTCGACGCGCTCGTTATCCATCTCGGCCTCGTCGATTTTAGACGTGCCGGTGAGCCTTTCAAAGAACGATTTTTTCGATTGCTGCATCTTAGTTGGTTATCTTTTTTATCTTTTCGAAGAGGAGCAGAATGCCCAGAGCGGCGACCCAGACGATAGAGAAGACGAGGAACGTCTTTGATCCGCTGTCATACAGTATAGACTGGTTGAAAAGCGCATGCAATGCGATAGCTAGGGACAAGCCAAGGGCACGCCACAGCCATTTGGCTCCGGGGCCTTTGTAGTACTCGCGGCCTATGCAATAACCAAGTATGCCGGATGTGACAATGTGCAATAGTGACGCGCCGATAAAGCGCATGTTGCCGGCCAGAAATCCTTGCAAGGCATTGCCGTCTAAAATCGGGCCTAAAATGAATAATGTGTTTTCAAGGGCAGCAAAACCAAGCGCTGCGGTAATAAGATATTCAAGTGCATCGATGGGTTCATCATACGCCTTTGATCGCAGGGCTGTGAAATACGCTGCGCCGAATTTGAGACATTCCTCGATCACTGCCCATAATACGATGGTGACAGGCGACAATCCGTAATGACCGTACACAAATCGTTCGAGCGGATAGGCAAGTGCAACTGCGACCATGCCGCCCAAAAATGCCAAAAGAATGCGGCCGCGGGGCTCGGGATGAAGCTTATCTTCCTGGGTCCAGAACCACAACCAGAGCAGGGCAGGAAGAATCCCGCCAATCAGAGAATAGAAGAATGACGAGGTCGAAAAGATGGCTAGATTGGCCATGCCTCAATTATAAGCGGCTTTTTGAGGGTGGCTGGGGACAGCGGAATATCCTTCCAGATTTCTTCGGTCACGAACGGCATGAAAGGGTGCAGGGCGCGTACGCATCGCTCTAAAATGTGAAGCAGTAACTGCTTGCGGGATGCTTTGTCCGCATCGGATTCGCTGGAAAGGATTGGCTTCGACGCTTCCAAAATTATATCCGCGAAATCGTGCCATATATATGCGTATAATTTTTCGCCGACCAGATGAAGCTTGTATTCATCCATTTCTTTCGCTGCTTCGCGCAAAAGGGCGTCGAGCTCTTCGATGAGTTTTTTGTCGTCCGCAGACCATGCGCTGAAGCTGCGGTCGATCGAAACGCCTTCTGTAGAGGACAAAACGAAACGAGTGATGTTCCAAAGCTTGTTCGAAAAGTTTTTGTAGCCTTTGATTTTGTTTTCACCGACTTTGCTGTCGTTGCCGGGGCCAGTGCCAATAATAAGTCCCATGCGCACCGCATCAGCGCCATATTTTTTGGCCATATCGACAGGATCGATGTTGTTGCCAAGCGACTTCGAAATTTTTTGACCCTTTTCGTCGCGAACAAGACCATGTAGGTATACCGTTTTGAACGGAATCTCGCCCAAAAGATATGTCGACATGAGGATCATACGAGCAACCCAGAAAAAGATGATATCGTAGCCGGTTTCAAGTACAGTTGTTGGGTGATACATGCGATGGGCAGCGAACTCTTTTTCGTTTGGCCATCCTAACGTCGAGAACGTCCAAAGACCCGACGAAAACCATGTGTCGAGCGTGTCTTCGTCCTGTTTCCAGCCTTCATCTGAAGGCGCGACTATGTCGCAATATATTTCGGCACCCTTGTACCAAACAGGAATGCGATGACCGTACCAGATTTGGCGCGAGATGCACCAGTCACGCAAGTTATCAATCCAGTTTTTGTATACGCGTTCGAAGCGTTCGGGCAAAATTGAAATGCCATCAGGCGAGACTGCCTCGCGCATGAGATCTTTAAGCGTTTTATTGTCGCGCGATGCAATGGGCTTGTTTACATTCACAAACCATTGGAGTTTTGGCAAAGGTTCGACAATACCGCCAGTGCGTTCGGCGGTAGCAAGTGACTGAGGGACTTTTTCTTCTTTCTCTAAAAGTCCTTGTGTCTTGAGCCATTCAACAACGCTCGCACGCGCGTCGGCAACTTTTTTGTCTTTGACGACAGGTGAATCGACCGTCATTTTTGCGTATTCGTTGATGACCGGTATAACCGGAAGTTTATGTCGCTCGGCAATTTCCCAGTCGATATGACTGTGAGCTGGTGTGACACCAACGGCACCAGTACCGAATTCAGGCGAAACTGCTTCATCGCCAACGATTTGGATGTGAAGCTTGGTTCCTGCGAAATCCAAATCGTATTTTTTATCGATAAACTGTTTGTATCGAGCATCGTCTGGATGCACGGCTACTGCAACATCTCCAACTTTCGTTTCAGGGCGAGTGGTGGCAATGGAAATAGGAAAGTCTTTCGAGTACTTGAATGTGTACAGTGTGCCGGTGCCTTCGGTGTGGACAATTTCGTCATCCGAAATAGTGGTTTGACCTTTCGGATCCCAATTGACGATACGGTAGCCACGATAGATAAGTCCATCATCATACATGCGCTTGAATGCTGTCCGAACGGCAAGATTACGTTTTTCGTCGAGCGTAAATGCTTCGCGGCTCCAATCGACTGACGCGCCCAGGGCTTTTATTTGATTAACAATCGAATCGTGACTTTGATTCGCGAATGCGTCGATGCGACGCAAAAGTTCTTCACGGCCCAGATCATGTCGACGTTTGCCTTCTTCTTTGTAAAGAATGTTTTCTACCTTAGCTTGTGTAGCAATAGCGGCGTGGTCGGTGCCGGGAATCCATAATGTCTTTTTTCCGCGCATGCGGGCATAGCGGACCATAGTGTCTTCGAGTGCGATCATGAACGCCGAACCCATGTGAAGAATGCCGGTGACATTCGGTGGCGGTAGAACGACTGAAAACGGCTCCTTATGTCGCTCGGGAAGTTTGTCTGGATTGAAATAGCCTTGATCGAGCCATTCCTCATATATGCGCGGTTCGGTACCGGTTGGATCGTACGGCTTGAGGAATTTTGCCGGAATGTTTGGCTCGGGATACGGCTGCTTTTTGGGCTCCATGATTGAAAAACTATAGCAAAATAAGGCCTAAATTGAAAATGAAATCAGAATTTATACGCGCGGTCCCAGGGGCAATGTTCCGGTTGCTTTCAAATGTGTGTCGGCTGGTACGGCTTTGTTACGGTTAACAAAACCAGCCAAGGCAATCATCAGTCCATTGTCGGTCGAATGGTCGAATTGGGGTAGAAGAAGTGGAATAGACGAATCGTCAGCTAACTTTTTCAAATGTTCGCGGATAAATCCGTTAGCAATGACGCCGCCACCTGTGATGATCGTTTGTGCTGCGTATGTTTCGATCGCCTGACGCATTTTTGAGACAACGACGTCGGTCATAGCGTCTTCGGCCTCGCGGCAAATGCCTTTGATGACGTCGTCATTAAAGGAACCGTTTTCGCGCAGACGTTGGACCAGGTACAGCACTGCAGTTTTCAAGCCCGAGAACGAAAAGTCGAGCGACTTTGACGCGATCATGGGTCGCGGAAGCGGTTCAGGTGATGCAATGTGTGCGGCGCGTGCCTCTGCGGCGAGTTTCGAGATCTTTGGTCCGCCCGGATAAGCCAGTCCCAAAGTTCGAGCGATCTTATCGAAACATTCGCCGATAGCGTCGTCCTTGGTTTCACCGACGATTTTGTACGATCCAGGCTTTTCAACCAATACGATCTGGGTATGTCCGCCAGAGATAAGAAGAGAAAGCGCTGGCAGGGCAGGAACCTTTATTTCATACATTTCTTCATTCTTTTCTATGAGCGCGGTCAAAATGTGGCCTTCCATGTGATTACAAGGCACGATTTTTTTGTTCCATTGTGTCGCCAGGTTTTTGGCGAAAACGATGCCAGTCCACAGTGCTGGCTCTAGGCCGGGACCAACGGTGACGGCAACAAGATCTATGTCTTCTTGCGTCGCCTTTGCTTCAGTCAAGCAACGCTCTAAAACGATGGGCAGATTTTTTTCGTGCTCACGTTTGGCAAGCATCGGAAAAACCCCGCCATAAGGGATGTGTTCGGGTATCTGCGAATGAACGGCGTTGCCCAAAATACGGACCGTACCGTCTTGTTCGTTCGCGTCGATAAGACAGATTGCCGTCTCGTCGCAGGATGTCTCGATGCCGAGTATCTTCATATTAATGGTCGGTATAGATATTGCCACTTCTTCCCATGTTTGACGGCCAAGGATCGCACCACGGAACGTTCGGAGTAACATTGTGATAGTAACGGGCCGTAGAGGCGCAGCGTGCGCGATCAGATGTGTTTTCGAGCTGAGTGACCAATTCGTAATCCTGATTATTGGCTTGGCTCGGAACATAACTGTATACGT
>DATCXV010000013.1:0-29166 GCA_036565605.1 Minisyncoccota bacterium
AGCCACGATCACGACCAAAGCCATGATCGAGGCACGCACCGTCGTCGCGGAAGCACCAGTCATCAGAGCAAAAAGCACAATTGATACGGCGCCAAACAACTGGCCGATCATTCGTGGCAAAAACGCAAAAGCTTTCATAAGACTTTCTGCTACCACCGTCACATTCGAGCCAGACAAAACCAGAATGTGAACTAATCCTGCATTGCGGAACTCGTCTGAAATATCTTGCGGCAGCGAAGACCGGTCTCCCAGAAGCACTCCACCAAGCAAAGATGATTCAGGTTCGGGAAACAGGTCCTGCATTTTTCGGATAAATGCCGAACGAATGCTGTACAGAACGGAAACGAGCACATTTCCGTTGTCGTGCGAAACAAGCTCGGCCTTCGGACGATACATAATGTAGCGAATATCATCTTTGGCCAGATACGAGATATAGTCAAACTCTATACCACCATCGGTTTCAAAATTCTCAGGGAATTCCAACTTCCCTTCCAACCGCAAACGGTCTCCGTACGAAAACGTCGGATACTTTGCTCTTGTCACCAAGATACGATCAGGCGATTTATCTGGAGCAAAACAGAATTTCTGAACCAGATCTTTTCGCTGCGGCTCGTCGCAGACGACTCCTTCAATCACACCCGGCAAAGTATCCAATGGATGTACACCACTGTACGAAAGTTCTGTGCGTCCAGCGCCAAGCACGCACAAAACGACACACCCAATAACCAGACTTGGCATTTTGACACGAGCGAACCATAACGCACATGTGATAACCAACACCAAACAGACGAGTATAAAACTTTCACGCCACAGCGACACAATGAATACACCTGTGAAAAATGACAGCACTAGAGAATAAAAAGCTCTGCCGGACATGAGCAGAGCCTAGCAAACCGGAGATAAAGAAAAGATAAAGAAATTCTAAAATCCCCACTCCTTCCTGATTGTGTCCTCGTCTTCCTTGGAAAGCGCTTTTTTGAAGCGTGCGCCTTTTACGCCTTTGACCCGAGCTTCGCACTCTTTCCATGTCTTATGGATCTCGAGTGTCCCATCGACAACCGAAAGATACGAGTAACCAGGCGCAGACGATTTTGATTTCTTTTTCGCAATCGCGCCCACCGCCGGTTCTGCATCCAAGTCGACCGGATATTTGTCGCGCGGACCATGATAGAGATCGACCGAAACCTTATCTGCCATGCCGGTCGCAATTTCATCACAGCGTTCATTGCCTGGATGACCAGCATGACCTTCAACATACTTCCACTCTACAGAAAGTCCTTTAGATGCAAATGATAATGCTTCCCACAAATCGCGATTACCTACATCCTTTTTATCGGCCGTCTTCCAACCGTTGCGTTCCCAACCTTTTACCCATTTCGTGATGCCCTGAATCACGTATTTCGAGTCCGTCTGCAAGACGATGTCGCCATTCATATCGTTTTCATCGACATACACCAACGCATTGATCGCTGCGGACAATTCCATACGGTTATTAGTGGTGTGATCTTCGCGACCCCCCAATTCTTTCACCTCTTTTTCGGTACGAATAATTGCTCCCCAACCGCCAGGGCCAGGATTACCGCGAGACGAGCCGTCCGTATAGATTTCTATCGTCATGCGGGCAAGTATACTACAAGTGCATTAGGGGATCGCAACGACACGCAGACGCAATTCAGGATAGTTTTTGAAGGTAGATTTCTCCAAGTGAACAACAAAATCTGCTGTGCGCCCCGGTGAAACATGTTTGGGTAGATCTGTAGTAGGGGTAAAAAACATAATAGCGGAAAGTTTTCGAAAATTATCGTCACGGACGATGATTTCTGTGTGATTCTTTTCCTTGCCGAACGATTTAACCGAATCAATGTACGCCTTGCGGACCAAAAAGAGCGGCTTGGGATTACCTGTGCCGTACGGAGCAAGCCGTTCAACGTCCTTATACAGTTCCCAACCAACATCACCCAGTGATATTTCGGCATCGAGAAGCTCTTCTTGTACTGTGGATGCTGGACCCGTCGAAAGCACATCACATGCAGCGCATAATTTCTCTTCTAAGCTGTGGATGGCATCAGGAAGAACAGCAAAACCACCGGATGCCGTGTGTCCACCATATTCGCTGAAGGATTCTTTGGCACCTTCCATAATTGCGACCACCGAGAGATCACCAGCATTTCGACAAGATCCCTTGATAACACCCTGGCCATCGCGGCCCCACAGAAAGGCCGGCTTGCCATATTCGTCCGATAGTGTGTTTGCAACCAAACCAAGCAAGGACGGCCTCCACAGAGGATTACCGATGACGATGACCGATTTTGATGTGATATCACGTTCCGAAAGCATCTTCTTTATTTCCTTCACTAGTCCAGCCACGGTTCCTTTTCGTTCGTTGTTCACGTGTTCCAAAGCGTCAGCGTATGCACCAGCCAAGGCTTCGTCATCGGTAGAGAGCAGGCGGAACGCATGCTCGGGCTCGCCCATGCGTGACGCGGCATTCAAGCGCGGCGTGATAGTAAAGCCAATATCATCTTCAGAAAGATGCTCGCGCGACACGCGTAGCTTAGTGAACAGACGCGACAATCCCGGTCGACGTGTTTTGCGTAAAACTGCCAATCCATAGTGAGCTAAAGCTCGGTTTTCGCCGACCAACGGGACCATATCCGAAAGCGTGGCAATACCCACCATGTCCAGAAGCCATTTCTCCCAGCCCGTAGGCACGTTGAATTCCGCACCGTGTGCTTTTACAAAAGCCTGTGCGAACTTATACGCCACACCTGCGCCGCAGAGCATCTTTTCCGGATATGCGCAGTCCGATACTTTCGGATTCAAAATGGCGCATGCAGCCGGCAACTCTGCATGCGGCAGATGATGGTCCATGATGATAACGTCAATACCTAATGAATTAGCACGCGTCACTTCCGTGACATTCGAAATACCGCAATCGATGGTGATCAAGAGCCCGGCTCCCTTCTCGGCGAAGCTTTCCACAGCTTTCATACTTAGACCGAAGCCTTCATTGTGGCGATGCGGAATGTAATTTTCGAAATTATTAAAGCCAATTTTTCGAAACAGATCATGCACAACAACTCCAGCTGGCATACCGTCCGCGTCGTAATCCGAAAAGACGATTACCTTTTCACCCTTCTTCACAGCTCGATATACCCGTGCAACCGCCTTGTCCATGTCACGCATTAAATATGGATCGTGAACATGTAAACCATAGTCCGGCGACAGAAACGCCTGGGCCGCTGCTGGTGTCGCGATGCCGCGATTTAAAAGCAAGGTCGACAATGCGTCCGAATAGGCAGAAAACTCGGCAGGTTTTGGCAAAGGGACAGGCCGGAGCGCATATCTCATGGCTCGCATTGTATCACTTACGTGAAAGTGTGATATGTTATTTTCATGGAAAAAGATTGCGTATTTTGCAAAATTATTCGCGGTGAATTGCCTTCACACAAAGTATATGAGGATAGCGATTTCATTGGTATTTTAACCATAGATCCACGATCGCCGGGGCACACGCTGGTCATACCAAAAATGCATTATCGCTGGGTTTGGGACGTACCAAACGCAGGCGCTTATTTCGAGGCCGCACGAAAGGTTGCATTAGCGCAGAGGAAAGCATTTGGCACTGATATGATCCTTTCAAAAGTCTATGGCGAGGAAGTCCCTCACGCTCACATTTGGGTCTATCCGCATGAAGAAACGTCTGGAGATAAAAAAGACTTCGCTGGCAATGCCGAAAAGATCAGAATAGCAATGTAGAGAAATAAAAAATGTCTCTTTCAGAGACATTTTTTATTTCTAATTTTTCAACGCTTCAATGCCAGGAAGTGTCCCCTTCGCCAAAAACTCGATCATCGCACCGCCACCTGTCGAGACGAAGCTGAATTTATCTAGAAGCCCCAACTTCGACACAACCGCAATCGTGTCGCCGCCGCCGAGAACCGATGTTGCGCCCGACTCAATAATCGCTTTCGCCAGTGCTTCGCTACCCTCTGCGAAACCATGCTCGTAATCTCCCAAGGGCCCGTTCCACAAGACGAATTTCGCCTGAGCAAGATCAAGGGAAAGTTTTGAAATAGTGCGCGGGCCAGCATCCAGGATCTTTTCATCAAGACCCACTTCGTCCGGATTTTTTATCGCTTTTGCCAAAGGACCCGACGTTGCAACATCAGACGGAAGAAAGAGTTTCGGATCATTAGCGATGCGTTCTAGTCCCGCTTGAGATTTCGAGATAACCGACAAGCCCACTTCGAAACCTTTTTCTTTGAACAAATCGTTTGCCAGCGCCCCTCCCACGAACACTTCGTCCGCAAGTTTCAAAAAGCGTTCAACCAGAGGCATCTTGGTTTCGAATTTTGCACCGCCTAGGATAAAAATAAATGGTTTAGGCGCTGAAAAACATTTGGAAAGCTCGGTAATTTCAGTTGAAAGCAAGGGACCAGCAAATGAAGGCAGAAGCCGCGGTACAGAGACAATCGAAGCATGAGAACGATGTGACACCGCGAAGGCATCATTTACATAGATATCTGCCAAACGGGCTAGTTTGTCTGCAAAGACCGAACTGTTTTCCTTTTCACCAGGATCTTTGCGTAAGTTCTCAAGCATGATGACATCACCATCCTGCATGCTTGAAATAACAGTCGAAGCGTCATCGAGCTTTGTTACAAATGCCTTAAGCGGTACATCCTTGGAAATATATGCAGCAACTCGTTCAAGCGAATCGGAAAAAGCGCTTTCCAGGTGGCTTATAACAATAGTTTTTGCGCCCTGATCACGTAACCAAGTAAGTGTCGGAATGGAACGCTTGATACGAAAATCATCGCGTACTTCCCCGTTAATAATCGGAACATTCAAATCCAAACGGACCAAGATGCGTTTGCCGCGCACATTCTTTTCGTCCGTAATTTTTTTAAATGTTTGTTCCACAGAATTTTTATACTGCCGCAGTAACAATTTTGCCGAAGGTTTCAGCGTCCAATGACGACCGGCCGACAAGCAGCCCGTCAACGCCACCATCACGCAAAATTGGACCGACATTGTCCGGATGGGTTGATCCACCGTATAAAACCGGCGTCTTCATGCCAATCTCCTTTCCAATGAACTCTGCGATGGTTTTCTTGATAAAAATAGCCATTTCATGGATATCACGCGGCTGAATTTTCAATTTGAATGAGCCGCCGATTTGCCACACCGGCTCATAAGCAATGACAATCGAGCGAGCTGATTTCTTGTCGATTGATCCATAGACGGCAAAAAGTTGCTCTCGGATGAAGGAAAGGTACTGAGCCTGATCGTCGCGCTCTTTCTCTCCGACACACAATATGATTGAAAGACCAGCATCCGCCGCGCGGCGCACCTTTGTCGAGACAATCGCGTCCGTATCACCCGCCGCGCGGCGCTCGCTGTGACCAATGATCGAATACTTTGCTCCTGTTGAAGCTATTTCCAAAGCGGAAACAGCTCCCGTATGGGCTCCGCGTTCATCAACCGACACGTCCTGTGCCGAGACCGAAAGCGTTTTCTTTGCCGCCAAAGGTGCAATAAAAGGATACGGCGGGGCCACAATAATTTGAACTTTAGGGTGTGCCTTCGCGATTTTCGCGATACCAGAAAAAAGCGCCTTCGCTTCATCGAGCGAATCCGGATTCATCTTCCAATTAGCGGCCAATAGAAGCTTCTTTTTTGTTACTGCCATGCGGCAAGTATACCAGATGAAAGATCGCTCTTACTCGGCTTCCTCCCAGCTTTTGATATCAAAGCCCTGCGAACCACCCGATGTCAGATTAAGCGTCGAAGCGTCAGCGTCATATTGAATCGAACCAGCACCATCAAGTTTCACATGATTTGCAGCCGCAACATTCACCGCGCCGCTACCCGTCACGTACAATCCACCATTTCCAGCATAGACCACTGTATCGTTTGCAGCACCAGAAATCGTCACTGCCGGATCAGCTGACGACGTTGAAACAAGCAGAATATGACTGCCCGAACCTCCCAAAATCTGGGCACTGCCACCAAGGCTGATAGTGCCGTCGGCAATAACTACGTAACTTTTCGAAGGATCGTCAGGACGCAGAGTCGATGCTCCATCGATAAGAATGTCGCCCGTAACCCATATCGTGCCTGAAACTCGCATGATACCGCTATCAGTAATAGTAAGATCGCCCGAGATCTTCTTTGGTCCCAGCGCCACGTTCATTACACCCCCAACTGAATAATTACCATTATATGTATTTGCCGCCGCTTCAGATTTCCAAGTATTAATAGCCGCGCCGTTGATCGGATCTGGTTCAATAACCGGATCCCCGCGCGACGTATCGCACGATTTATTATTGAAGACTCCCATCTGACAATACAAGATTCCGGACGCGTTGATATAGCTTGCCGTGTATGCGTAACCCGAACCCACCTGCAATTGATTATATTGGTTCTCACCAGAAAGGCCGACCTGGGTCGATCCGATAGAGACCTTAAAATATGCATCAACGCCAGACGGTGATGCAGCGCTCCAACTATTTCCATAGCGACCCACCTTCGCCATACCGCTTGCATACGAGCCTGTATTTCCTGCTGCCACATAATATTTTGATGAACTGGAATTCGCATCGATAACGATCCAGTATGTCGTGCCTGCTGAAAGAATCGGATTAGCGGTCAAGGATATGGTCTGCCATGTATATGACATCGATACCAAAGACGAGGAGAGCGTACCGGAAGCAAGCACCGATGTCGACGGCGAGCCGTTCGAATCGGTAACGATACGTACCGTGGCATTCGATGGACTACCGACTTTCTTTACATATATCTGGAGATTTGTAAGTGACAAAGTATCCGAAACGGTAAAGCTCTGAGCCAGATCCTGAGTGCCATTGGCATTACCAAAGTTAATACTTGTAATAGGAGTCGTGGGAGTACTGTTGTCTTGATCGAGATTCGAGGAAGACTTCCCCGCCGCCACAGCCATACCGGTCACCACACACGAACTACAGCCACGGATCGATCCTGTCGTATAAAGATCACCAATCACGCGCGAACTTCCGTCCATATCGACGCCTCCTAATCCAGACTGCAGGGCATAGGGAAAGGAAACGCCTCCAGACTGTGCCACCGACGCCACGACAGATCGCGCCGTCCCAGATTGGTCACCTGATGAAAACACTGTCTGCGATCCATCAAGCTCGGTTGTCACGGTCGTCGTTGCATGAGCTGTACCGACGGAAAGCACTTCGGTCGTGCCCAGCGCCTTTCCATTTTTGATACGGTACAAAGCATCTTCAAGCGACGACTCGGACGCAAGATAGCCTTGTTTGGATGTGTATTCGTTACGAACCGTCTTTGCCTCGCGTAAAACACTATCAGCGATCGCGCTGACAACCGCCGCCCCTCCAGCGAGAAAGAATATAAGAGCCGTTACCAGGGCATATCCACCTTGTCGTTGTTTCATACTCATTCAGTATACGACCCACGCAGGACATACGTTCCATAGAAATTAAGAGCCGGAACGGTTGTTGATGCATCGGGAGCCAAAGTCATCTCGACCCGTACCGCCGTGGTCGTGCCCAGCGTGAATGCGCGAAACGTTAGATTTGAAACCGATATCGAATCCGGTGTGATCCCACCTGAGATTCCACCCGTTTCGTTGGTCATAACCCGCGTACCCGAAAGCGAGAATGTAGTCGAGGCCATATCATCTGAATCCCCTCTCATATTCAAAACCAACTTTCCCGACGATGCATTCAGCGTCGAATTCACCATATCAACCGATGTTGCACGACGTATATCTCGCGAAAAGCGACTAAAAGCCGAGATCGCGGCAGAATTGATATCAAGAAATGCGCGCGAACGGCGCGAAGCCAAAGCTACGGCGGTGGTCGTCTCGACAATCACCAACATCAAAAGCCCAACCAATGCCGCATACACGATCGTCTCGGCTAAAGTGAAACCTTTGCTATTACGTGATCTCATCATAGGTTTGCGATATATGATTGATACGAAACGGTCGACGTTGCGCCACGCCAAAGCCACGAGACCGATGATTGAACCAAAAGCGTACCTTCATCGATGGTACCACCAACCGAAACAATGTCATCAGCCGCATCGCGACGGACCTGGGAAACAGAAATGGTACGGTAGTAAGTATCATCTACCACTTCAGGCGTAGCGGTAAAACTCCACGACGACACGCCCAGCGAAAGATAGGTCGTCGATCCGGCAACTGAAGAAAGCATTGTCCAGCCGCCCGCCTTGATAAGGCGGGCGGCCTCAATACCCTCTTCGGCCAAGAGCTCGGCTTTGATGAGGTTCATATCACGCTCATGCAAGCGCGATATGACCGAGAAAGATCCCAGGAACGCGAGCGACACTACAGCCAACACAGATGCAGCGACCACGACTTCAACAAGACTTGATCCCCGTTTATCGTGTCGCAAAATAATGCTCATTTGATATTGGCGAGGCCTGTCGATTCGACCATGATCACTTTTTTGGTCGATGGCGAGCCCCGAAGATACGCTTCAATCATACCAGAGGTCACCGCGTTTCCTGTCACCTTTTTGAACACAAACACATTTTGAGTCGACGAGGCCGAGACATACGACGAAAACATGAATGTCGAGTTACTCGGCGTGGATGACGAAAACACCGCTCCTTTAAACAAAGTGTACCGATCACCATCAATCTTTACACCGTACTGGTCTGATCCGACCGATGCCAAAGTCTGCGCGCGAGCCTGGCGCAAGGCCGTTGCAATAGCAGTCGCCGTGGCATCTAGCGCATTTCGTCGCGCTATATTCGCGAACGGCACGGCCGATACAGCAGCCAATAGGCCGATAACCACCAAGGAAATAATAAGCTCGACTGCTGTAAAACCTTGTGATTTTTTCATGCTAAATCTTTTCCGAAAGCGAGTAGATAGGCGAAACCATGGCCAAGGCGAAAAATCCGACGCCCACTCCAATGACAATCATAAGCAAAGGCTCGATGACCGTCGAAAGATCTTTGGTCTTTTCAGTGACTTCATTTTCATAAAAGACTGCCACTTCCAAAAGCGACTTAGAAAGTGTACCTGTCTCTTCGCCGACACCGATCATCTCACCTACGAATGGCGGGTATAGGTCTGGACGATTCGAGAAAAGTGATTCGAGTGTCGACCCCTTTTGAATATCAACGGAGACTCCTGAAAGCATAGATTTGTAATGGACATTCTGAACCACATCAGAGGCTATTTTTATCGCCGCTACCGCATCGACGCCTGAAGAAAGAAGTGATGAAAGAGTGCGAGTTGCTCGAGCGCAGTTCACTTCGATCGCAATCTTCCCGATCACAGGAAACTTCAATACCAATTTATCGAAAAAGCGCTTACCCACTGAAGAGCGAAAGAAAACGATAAACGCAACGACAATTGCCACGACGGCCAAAATGATCATCAGCCAATGCGCTTGAAAGTAATCGGAAGAAGCAATAATAAGCCGGGTCGTAAGCGGCAATTCGACATTGAAGTCTTTAAATGTGGCTGTAAGCTTTGGTAAGACATACACAAACATAAGCGCGCCAATCGCAAGCATAAGTGTGATGATGATGGCCGGATATAGAAGCGCGCCACGCACTTTGCGCTTCAATTCGTACGATTTTTCAAGTTCTTCGCCGACAATCGAAAGCGATTGCGCTAGCGAACCTGATTCTTCACCCGCAGCAACCATCGACACCACAAGCGCGCTAAAAGCTTTCGGAAAAGCTGCCATCGACTGGGACAGACTTACGCCTTTGGCCAAATTGTCTTGGATCGAAGTGAAGATCTTTTTCCATTCCCTGCTCGTCATTTGGCGCTCAAGAACAGTTATTGCCCGAGCAAGCGGCAATCCAGCTTTAAGCATTGCCGAAAGGTTCTTTACGAACATGATCTTTTCGGTAGCCTTCACACCACCCAGAGAAATTGAGAGAAATCTTTTTGCCGCACCCTTGCTCCCCTCTTCGTGCGCTGATACCACTGCGATTCCTTGACTGTGTAAATCTTTGTATAAGACAAAACGATCGGCAGCCTCAGCTGTCGCTTGATATTCTTTGCCATCAGCGCCGATCGCAGTATAAGAAAAACGCATACGAATACAGGGAATGTCACCAGAAATTGTACCACGACGACCGCATGGATTTTCCGGCAAGAAAAAGCCCCGCATCGTACGGGGCTCTGCGCGCGACTGATTACTGGAGAAGCTTATTGATCTGATCACGCATTTCCCGTGTGGAAATAGCTTTGTACATGAACAGGTCGACGCCGAGCTTTTTATACATATCAAGAACCTCCTTCGAAGGCTTGTTGGCATATAACGCCTTCTTGCCTTTAAAGTCTAGGAGGAAAAGCTCCGTAAAAAGGGCTACCCCGTCCAGACCATCCATATTATGGTCGGAAATGACGAGATCAAAACTGTGAACGCCTTGGCTTTTTATGATCGAAAGTGCCTCTTCCGCACTCCGCGCAGAGATAACAGTATATCCCTGCTGCTCGAGAAGTTTACGCATGACGTCGCGTATTACTTCTGTGTCATCCGCATGTAGAATGCGGAATTTCTTCAGTTGGTTTTCCATAGTAGAAAGAGCAAAAAGAGCCTTACGCAGGCTCTTTGACTGAAATTACTTTACCTGTTTGCTGATAAAAAGTCAAATATCCTACTCGGTCACCACGCGCAAGACCTCTTCGATCGTCGTCAACCCTTGCGCCGCAGAGAAGATGCCGTCTTCAATCATGGTAATCATCCCTTCTGCCTTTGCTTGCTTCTCGATCGCATCAGAGGTCGCTCCTTTCATGACCAATTCCTTGATTGTCGGTGTCACTTTCAAGACTTCATGGATGCCAATGCGGCCTTTGTAGCCATCACCCTCTTCTCCGACCTCCCTTTTGCCATCGGTCTTCGGAACACCGAATGTTACTTTATCCCAAGTATCAGTGGGACCGATTATTTTCTCCGCGCGCAAAAGTGAAAGCATGCGGTCCAGATCAATAACCTTACCAAGCGCTGCAAGTTCGGCTTTGGTCAAGGTACGACGCTCTTTTGTGTCAGCAAGCCGTCGCACCAGACGCTGACCGATTACGACTGAAAGCGTCGACACCATAAGAAATGGCTCGATTTTCATATCGAGAAGGCGCGGGATAGCGCCAGCAGCACTGTTTGTGTGCAAGGTCGACAAGACCAGGTGTCCAGTCAGAGCCGCATTCACCGCCAAAGCTGCCGTTTCGTTGTCGCGGATTTCGCCAACCATGATGATATCGGGATCCTGACGCACCAGCGAACGCAAGCCCGAAGCAAATGTGAAGCCGATATCGGGACGAACCTGGGTCTGATTTACGCGTGGCATCTGATATTCAACCGGATCTTCAACCGTTGAAATATTCACATCCGGAGTGTTCAGAATATCAAGAACTGTATAAAGCGTAGTTGATTTTCCAGAGCCTGTCGGACCTGTTGCCAAAATCATACCTGTCGCCAATTTCGTGGCGTCATGAATGCGCTCAAGCGCTTCTCCGTGGAAACCCAGATGTTCGAGTGAAAAACCAGACACTGATTCGCGCAAAAGTCGCATAACAGTTTTTTCGCCATAAAATGTCGGCAAGATCGAAACGCGCAACGATACTTTTTCACCATTCATCTCGACCTTGAATCGACCATCCTGTGGCAAACGCTTCTCATCGAGCTTCAGATTTGAGAGCACTTTTATACGTGCAGTAACTGACATTTCAGCTTCTTTTGGAAGCACCATAGCGTCATGAAGAAGACCGTCGATACGGTAACGGACTAAAAGCTCCTTTTCCAAAGGCTCGATGTGAATATCTGAAGCTCCCTGGAGAATTGCGTGCTTCAAAAGCGTGTCGACAATACGGACTACCGGCAAGTCTTCGGCCAATTTTTTCAAATCTCCCTCTGATGCCTTTGTGCCGCCCATTTCGTCTGAAAGCGCCTTCAAGGTCGCCGTCTCCTGCTTAATCAAATCGCCGAATTCTGCCTTAAGAGATTTTTGATATTGCAGAAGCACAGACTTGATCGAGTCAGAATCAGTAAGACGCGGCACGATCTTCTGCCCCACCTTCTTTTTCACGAAATCGATCGCCGACAAATCGTCAGTATCAAGCATGGCAACCTCAAGCGCTTCAGGCGTCTTTTTGAAAGCGACAATATTGTGATTGCGCGCAATCGGCTCGGGAATAAGCGAGAGTGTTCCGAATTCGATCTTTTGACCTTTTAAATCAACGAACGGAATACCTAAGATATACGCCTGCATCTTGCGCAGATCATCTGCCGTCATAAGGCCCTTAGAGATTAAGACCTCGCCCAAATTCGTATTTTTCGCACGTGTCTCCTTTTCCGCTTCAGCAAGATCTTTCTTCGAGACAAGTCCCGAATCGGCGATGAAATCCTTGAGCTGATTCTGCTCGATGTACATACGATAATTATAGCCTATCCGCGAGCTGTGACCCTGCCTATGAAAAACGCAGCCACCGCAACGATCGCTGCCGTTGTTACCGCAGGCATAACCGGCACCGATTTTTTGGCAGCACTGTCAATTGAAGCATCTTCGTCGGCTTCGACCTGATACGGAAATGTTGCTTCAGCAAGAACATTTTGTCCATTCGTGAACCGGACCGAAACCTCGTACGACCCTTCAGTTGGAAAAGCGATGCTAAATGCCGGCACTCCGAATGTCTGGTTTGCGATCGGACCAGCAAAAAAAGTTTTGCCGTCCCTTTCTATCCGAACCCAAGCGTTATCAAAGGGTATTTTACTTTCACCTGATGCATCGAATAGTTTTAGATCGAATGTAGCAGCTTCACCGGGCGCCGCATCGCCGTATCCGATATCGACTTTATATGCACCAATAACCTTTTCAAACGACTCACCAGTCGAATGTGCAAGTACGAATGACGGAAAAGATGCGCACAGGATAGTGACGATCAATAAGAGCTTTCTCATGCATCACATTATAGCCTATTTACACGCCCTCTGACGGCATAATAGGTATGTCGAGAACGGAAGGATCAAGACAGACCTTGAAAGCTTCGCTTGAAAGCCCATCACAAGCTTTAGGCGCATCAGCCCGCGTTACCGTGTTGGCAAAAAGTGTTCGCCGAACACCTTCTCGGCAATATAACTGCGCACTGAGCCCAGAAATCCTTTTACAGTAGTCGACTGGATCCGTATGAATAGACCTCGATTGCGACACTGCGCTTTCGCCGAGACCCCAAAAGCAGGCCTTGCGTTCATCAGCACCAGAAACTGCATCACAGAGCTCTCCTGCTTTCATATGTGCAGTATCGAAGTCCGATGAAAGTGCTCTTACCCACCACAAAGCCTGATAGTAATAACATTCTTGTGTGAAATCACTTGAAAGCGCATCGCAAGGAGCATACAAATCGCCCGTGGCCACACGAGCCTTAGAGCTTTCGACACTTTCCATCGTATGAAAGTTATTCTCCATGAAAACGCCTCCCGGGCAGCCGCCTAAGGGCTTGTGCCAGGAGGTAACGCGACACGCTTCCAAGGCTTCGGCAACATTGTCATAACCCACATAACCTAAAATGCCGTGGCCAATACCATGAAGGCACCCTATGTTCACCCGGCCGCTTACTGTCGTATTACAAGCCGCATCCAGGTCCTTCACGATCGAAAGACCCTGTTCAATGATAGCCTTACCAGCCAGGCTGTGATAGCAGCCGAATGAAAAAGTTGGATCACACACAGCAATACCACCCACACCCTCTTTGTCATATATAAGAGCGCCAAAAATATGCGCCATAGCGTGCTGGGTACCGAAAGGATAGCCCTCACCATCATGCTTGAAATGCTCGTACGCTTCTTGTACGCCATGCGCATCGATATCCTTTTTCCACCGAATACGCAGCGCAGCATAGTCCGGTTTTCCTGGACTCTTTTCCGACACCGAACCAGAATCATGAAACAACGTGAGCGTAACGGCAACCGCAAGGCAGAGGCAGATAAGAACGATGCGTATCTGCAAAAAGGCAGCGCGACTCATCGAGATGCGGATTGCTGTTTTTCAGGCAGAAGTCGTGAACGACACATACCTTGCGAGCTTGTCGGCATATGATCACAAATGTTTTTGCGATACGTAGGATCGTCCCGATTCGCAGCAACTGATCCTATGAACGCCTCGGCGCACGACTTTCCATAACCCCAATTATCGGCCAAAACACAGAAGCGAGTCGGAATAGCCGGATCGACATCACCTGCCCAGTACAAAGACCTGACTGCTTCGGAAATACAGTAATTCGCACCGTCAGCCTTGGGCGCAAGTGAGCACCAGTAGAGCGCCGTGTCCAATTCGTGATCAGACATAGTGCCAATATTTCTAATATCCTTATCATGGGCCATCGGAGCGTATTCTTTACCGAAGCCACCATAACAGGCTTTGCGATCGTTTCCTGAAAGCTGTTCGCAATACGACATTGCTCTCTTTAGATTCTCAGCCACCGGCTTGGTGCCCTGCTTCTGTCCTGCTCGTTCGAACAAATGCGGCGTTAGATAGATATAGCAAATCCTCTTTCCTTCTGGAGGAATGATCGAGGTGTCACAGGGGGCCAAGGGATCGGTTGTGCTGAAATACTTTTTGGATTGCTCTCTCCAAATTTCAGGATCGTGGACGCCAGCCATCATTTCCATGACCGCACCGCCCATGCATTGCACAACCTCTTCTCCGCGAGCAGGACCCGAAAGATTACACATTTCCATTCCTTTGGCCAAATCGTAACCGTTATAAGCAAGCACACCGTGACCCAGGCCGTGAAAGCACATTGAATAACCATTTCGTCCGCCCGGTGCTTTTTTGCACGCTTCAACAATATCTGGGAAAGATTGTGGACCCTTTTGAAGCAATGTGTTGATGACAATCTGATGTGAACAGGCATTTCTAAAGTCCCGTGTGCAATAGACCATACCTCCCGTTCCCTTTTGTTCGTACAAAATGTCGCCGATGCCATGACCGAGCAGATGGATATCAGTATTCGGAGGAATATGGGCGCGTTTCAAGACATCAAAGGCATAGACTGCTCCTTTGCGCTTTGCCAAATCATTAAAGTAAGTGGAAAGCTGTGTGAAGGTCATATGATTTCCTGCCAACTCCTTCACTTCAGGATAGGCGCTTGCAGGATGTGCGAATAAAAGAATAGCTAGGGAAATATTTGCGACAAGAAGCATCCAGATAGTGGCCTTTTCGATCTTTTCTTTGCGGTGCTTAGTGAAAAAATGTCGGATATGCTTCATGGTATATGTGCCGCGTAGTTGTTTGAATTATATCATCGTGTGAAGCGATTCGTGTTACGGATTGTGATAAAATTTCTGTATGTCACATCAAACAACGGAACGCCTTACCATTCCCACGGCGATCGTCATTGCGGCCATTATTATCGGAGCAAGTCTTTATATGAGCGCCCGTGAAATAGCGCGCGGCGGCGCCAGCGCACCCGGCCAGGCAACGCAAAACGTCGCCGCCGCGCCGACTCCCATCAAACTCACACCGATCACTTCCCAGGACCATATTCGTGGAACTATGAATGCAAAAGTGACGATTGTAGAATACTCGGATTTGGAATGTCCTTTCTGTAAGCAGTATCACGCGGCGATCAAAGAGGCTCTCGCCGGATATCCGGCAGGTACCGTAGCATGGGTCTATCGCCACTTCCCACTTTCTATTCACCCGAAAGCTCAAAAGGAAGCCGAAGCGACCGAATGCGCCGCAGCACAAGGTGGCAATGAGGCATTCTGGAAATTTGTTGATCGCGTCTTCGAGGTAACGCCATCTAATAACAAACTCGACGAAGCCCAACTTCCGGTGATCGCTCGCGAAATCGGTCTTAACGTCCAGACATTCCAAACCTGTTTGAATAGCGGCACCTACAAAGCCAAAGTCGACGCCCAAGCTAAAAGCGGGGCCACAGCCGGTGTGACTGGAACTCCAATGACATTTGTTGTTTCAAAAAAAGGTCCGGTCGGCGTACGCGGTGCCGCGTCCGCACAAACTCTGAAAGCACGCATCGACGAAGCGCTCGAAAAATAGGTAAAAAATATGCCCGACATCCTTCATTTTTCTGCCTGGGAAATCGTAGGCCTTTTGGGAGCTGCCCTTTTTTCGGGACGATGGATTGTCCAAGTTATCTCGTCACATAAAGCAGGTTCGCCTGTGGTCACAAAAGCGTTCTGGCTTATGAGTATTTCGGGCAATATCTTGCTCCTCACCTATTTCATTTTCGGCAAGACGGATAAGGTTGGCATCATCTCTAATTCGTTTCCGGCAATTCTCGCAGTCTACAATCTGTGGCTTCTTGGTAAAAAGAGTCCCCAAAAATATGTCATACGCGGATAACCACCGATTCTCGATCGTAATCCCCTTCTATAACGAAGAGGGAAACGTCGTGCCGGTGATACGCGAGACGAAAGAAGCACTACCCGGTGTCGAAATTGTTGCAGTAAACGATGGATCGACCGACTCTACGTATCTCGAACTTCTAAAATTTCCCGATATCAAGGTGGTTTCTTTTCCTGAAAACCGCGGACAAGGCGTCGCGCTCTATGAAGGCATCTACGCCGCATCGAATGAACACTGCGTACTTATGGACGGAGATGGCCAGTTCGACCCGCGCGACGCCGCCTTACTTGCTTTCGAACTTTTTAATGCCCATCTTGTCATCGGTGTGCGCGCTCACCGAAAGGATACGGGACATACCATCTTCTTTTCGAAAATTGCTAATGCTGTGCGCCGCATAATTTTAGGCGACAGCGTTACAGATACTGGCAGTATGAAAGCGGTACGCCGCAATAGTGCCCTCGAACACCTGTTTCCATTTGAAGGTATTCATCGCTATATTCCTTCATTCTTTGCTGCCGTCGGGCTTTCTATTCGCGAGATACCGATAAGCCACCGACCACGTCATTCTGGAAAGACAAAATACAGTCACACTTCCCGTGCCTTGCGTGGCATATGCCATCTGATATTTGTACGAAGCGCGATCAAAACCACACAGAAAAAAGCCGCGGCGCGAATCGCGTCACGGCTTGTAAGCTAAGAACGAATCTGGAAGGAGGCTACTGCGGACCGCCTGCCAACACGGCAGGCTTTTTCCGCTCATACTCGATGAGCGCCTTGATCGGCACCACGATTTCACGAGAAGGGTCGCTGCGATGATCCCTCACAGTGAAAATAATATCCTTCTTGAACGTGCCGCGAACGACTCGTTCGTCGAAGTTCTCTTTCGTGAGACCAGCGAGCTGTATGCCACCCATGCTTTCAACAATCATGCCGACCTTTAAACCAGCATCGGCATACGGCGTTCCCTCTTTCACTAGATCAACCGACATTTCGACGAAGCGATTGCGCTCGTCGGTCGGTCCTGACAAGTGAAAAAGTATCTTGTCGGCACTCGTCTTGAACGGGGCCATCATCACAGCATCGCCTTCGATGCCCAAGACCTTGTTCCAAGCCACGGCAAGCTCGGGCACAGCAGATTTTGGCATCGCAAGGGTTAGGTTGCGATTCCTTTCCGCCGCCGCCGAAGCCTCTGCCATTGTGTCATAACGACGTTTCGGACTGCGTGTCCACAGGGCGCCGGTCTTCGAAATACCAACGCCCATTGCCGGGTTTGTGAAGTTGTACCACATTCCCAGAACAACGCGCCGATCGTCGATCGTCTTTACGTTGAGCGCCGCCAATGAAGGATGCGGACAATCGATGTTCTTGGACAAGATGCGAAGCATTTCGCCCGCGAGTGCTTCCTCCGAGACTCCTTGCGGAATCTCGAACGGTGTCTCTTCGTTCACATAGCCCGTAAACACGAACTTTCGATCTTTGGGATCAACTTTCGTGTAACGAGCCTGCCATTTGGCAAGCTTGCCTTCCTCGATCACAGGTCGCAGTGACTCGACTTGAATATCGGGATTTTTGACTTGCCAGATAGCCGCATCAACAGCGGCCGAATTCGAGATACGTTTGACGTTCTCGATCGCCCGAGGAGCCTTCACGTCAATGACGATCGTGCTTTCCTCGTTCGTGACGGCAGGTGCCGTAAACGACTCGGTGACATGCCGGGTCGGAACTGATGGACACGCCGAAAAGAGGCATGCCAGGATGACGGACGCACACAGTGCGTACGTCCGTAACAGGGTTCTCATGGGGGTTCCTCCTAATTGTTGTGAATGTTCAAAAAACGGTGAAAATTCCAGACTTTCCGACTACATATTACAATATTTTCAAAATATTGCAAGGGCCCCTTTTCAATATAAATAGAGCCAGTTTTTATCGAAATTAAGTGTGCCCAAACCAGGATGCAGAAAACTCTTATTAAAAGCGATAAAGATAGATAGGAGCGCCATTTTTCTCACCCAAATCACTGTATATTCTTTTCACGAGCGGATTCTCTTCAAGCATCGGAAACAGTTCTGGTATCTGACGATCTGTCATCGAATCTACAATAATGAAACCGTGACGTTTAGCTATGATCCCCTGAAGTTCGTGTACGGACGAAACAATCGACGCTCCAACATAAAAATCACGTCCGTTTATGACCTTGTCTTCGACTCGCAGGGGGTCGCCGTTAAAATTCATTTTAAGCCACAGACCCTTCTCTTCAAGATAGACCTTGTGAAGCTGTGAAAAACCTGAAATGACAACATCCCTTTCAGTACGATCGTTTTTAATCATGCTGTACACGGTTTTGAAATCTGGCTGAGGCGAACCGCGTTCAAGGAATCGAATAGAACGTGGAACTACATCCAGAAACGAAAGTGCAGGAGCAAGAATGATCACCACGAACAAAATTGACCGTACCTTTTTACTGTTCTGAACAAAGACAGTATCAGTAACCATACGAACAAAAAGAAGCGTGGCGACCACGAAAAGCGGATACAAAGGAAAAAGATATCGCACTTGAGGCGCAGGACTGAAAAGAACGATCACAGCTGTAGCTATTCCTGCAGGCACCAACAGAAAGCTAATCGTATTACGCTTATTCACTTCACCGATTTTGAACAGACACACAATTGCCGCGCAGATCGAACCACACAAAGCGATCAACAGCTCCATCGGCAACGCATGGATATATTGAGGAATCCATCGCAAGGGCGCACCAGGCACTATTGCATAAACAACAAAGCACAGGGCCATCGCAACGAACGCCGCACGAAACGGATTTCGGATACCCATCCCTACCACGATCAAAGCAGGCACCAGTGCCAAAGCAGACTCTTGAGAAAAACAAGCCAAGAAAAGCGACATGACGAAAAAAGCCTTGTCCACGAACCTTCCCGATCGTAAAGATCGAGAAAGAAATACAAAAGCTGCGACAATAAGAAGCGAGGCAAGCGCATACCCTCGCGCTTGCCGGGACCACGCGATCTCCCATGTTGAAAAGGCAATAACGAAAGCAGCAGAAAGTGACAAAATTTCATCACCAGTAAGTTCTTTTGCCAAAATATACACAGCAATAACAAGTGCCGTACCGAACAGCGCCGCTGGCAGGCGTGCAGACCACGGATTGAACGGATCGGATCCAAATATCTTCTCGGAAAGCGCGACAAGATACGTATTGGCAACTCCATTACCATAAAATCTTCCCGAATCGAGAAGCGGCACCCCTCTCTCTCCGATCGAACGTACAGCGTTCAAAGTAAATCCTTCGTCGATCCACAACGATTGTTCTCCCAGTTTCCAGAGCCGCACAAAACCGCCCCACAAGACAATTACAACCAGAATCCCAACTGACAACAGATGAAAGTGACGCTTCATGTACTTCAAATTGTATGCTGGCCATTCCAGGCGCGCAATAAAAAAAGCACATCCCGAAGGACGTGCTCGTGTGAAAATCAGGACTAATTCCTCGCAATAACTTCTCGCCTCGATTGTGGAATCGGAATCGAGAAGGAGATCTCTTTCTCGCTCGTAAGACTTGGCGTGACAATGACGTTGATGTCTTTGACCACGGAAAGCTTTCCGGTTTCGAGATGAAGCTCCTTCTCGGTCTTGCCTCGAACATCGAGATCTTGGATCTGGATGATGAACATCCCCTTCCTCAGACCCGCTTTGTAGGCGGGAGAGGTGGGAAGGACGTCACGGACCCAGAGTTTGACGATCGGCGAACCGATGTCCTTGGTTTCTCGCACAGGTGCGAGCTGAACCATCTCGGCGAAGGCGAAGAAGGGCTTCATCATGCTCACCTGCTCAGAATCCTGAGCAGAGACGGAATGTGTGAAGCATAGTGAGAAAAAAGCTGTGATAACAAAGAACAAATGTGTAATCTTCATAACTGAGTAATGGGGTTGAGACTACAACCTAATACTACTACGCTCCAGGTAGTCCGTCAAATTCAAAAGCCAGGTAAAGCATGAAAAAGGCGCCTATAATAGGCGCCTTTGAATCACTTATCCACCGTACGTATATCACGTATGGGCATACCGCTCACCTCCATTTTCGGCAAACCCTTAACAGCGACGATCGCCTGGGAAGCTCGGTTCGGCATCTTTAAACGATCCTTTTCAGAATCATTCAAGGTTATAACGAACGAGCGCTTCCCTTTGGGCACTAGCAGATCGAGGCCAGTGAACTCGACCACAATCTCTTCGTAACCGCTCTCATTTGCATGCGGGCGGCTTGTAACAGAAGCGATCGGCTTCTTCATAGAGGAAGGATTCCACAGAAAGAACGTGAATTCTCCGCGGTCTTCTTCTTTTTTGAAGAGCTTTCCTTTGGTCCAGATTTTGAGCTTGAGCCCAATCAGAGTCCCATCTTCTTGTTTGGAACTCACTTCGCCTTCATAGATAGCGAACTGGAACCGCTGCGGGTAAGAAGTACTTGCTCCCTCCAGGAGATTCGGCACGACCAGACTTATGACGGTACAGACAAAGAACAGAAGCCTTTTTGTATTCATGGCTGTCACCACATAATACATTATTTATTATAAAAAATCAAGGGGTCTGCCCTTTCCCGCTAGTCCTCTATATATATGTAACCTGCCGGACCCTGCTTACCTGCACAAGTGTAAATAACAAGAGTATAGGCTTCATTCTTTGAAGGCCGGGAAATCTCCGTCGTCCGGACAGGAAGACTCTGACCTGATTCCAAGTTCATCTTGAGGCCCGGAAACGAAAGAAGCTCCGTATCACTTCCCGTGTTTTTGAAAGTGAATTGTTCTCCATATTTCAGCTTTACAACTGAAGGATTCGCGCTGCAGAATTGAATCTCGACAACCGGCGTAGTAGTGGCAGACTTCCTAGCCAAAGAAATGGCCTTCCCTGCCATGTCGGTAATGTCCTCTTCATTTTTTACTGCACTCGAGCGAAGTTGAAAAAGTTCACGAGTCGCACGTTCTTGCGGATCGACGATGCGCAGTCTATCGATAAGGCCAATTATCTGGCTCTTATATATCAAAGAAAGCTCGATAATTATAATGACTGCCAATATTGTAATTTGTATTTTGCGATTCATATTCGATAGTAGTCGCTAATCACAGGTTAGTTCACAGGTCGCTCCCCCACATTCGCAAAGGGCGTCTGGATCAGTATTCGGTTCGTCATACGGTCCGCATTCTTCTTCGCATTCACAGTGATAACTACCCGGCCCATTCAGCGGATCACACTCTCCTTCGTAGTCTGACTCGTAACTGCTCTCATACGTCGTCTCATAAGTTGACTCGTATTCTGACTCGTATGTGGGCTCATACCCTGACTCGTACTCAGCCTCGTATGTTGTTTCAGCTGGTGGATATGCAGATTCACCAGACGGATATCCTTCTTCAGTCGGAGGATATGCAGGTTCTGTTGTTGGGTACGATGCTTCGGTCGGAGTATATGTGGATTCTCCCGGAGCATACGTGCTCTCATAACTTGTTTCATACTCACCCTCATACCCTTCCTCAGAAGGCACACAATCATCAAGATCTACACCAGAAGGTACATTGTCATAGAAACCAGACCACTCGTTAGAGGTTTTGGTCGGGACAAGAATAGGAAGGTTGGGAGCGTGGTTGGTGACAAGATAACAGACACCGTGTTCGTCGATTGTTTCGGGTGTTCCTGGTTCTACACGGTATTGTTCTGCAGCAAGAGCAAGGTTGGGGGTGATGAGGGAGAAAGAAACTGCACAGAAAAGAAAAAAGATTTCCCGTAGAGAGCGTCCCGTAATGACTATAAGGAGGCTCTGGAAGGAAATCTTTTTCATACAGCGAGGTGTTATTGAACCTTGGCTTTCAGAAACTGGATCTCTGCCTTAAGGCTTTCAATCTCTTTCTGCTGCTCTTTGATCGCTTCAACAAGAGGAGCAACCAGGTTGCCGTATTGGACCGATTTCAGACCCGCACCATCTTCATGAACCAGTTCAGGAAAAACTTTTTCGACGTCTTGTGCGATCAAACCGATCGACTTCACTCCATCTTTTTTCCATGTGAACGAAACACCCTGAAGCGCCAACACATTTGCAAGTGCGTCGGATAGCGGTTTTATATCGGTCTTCAAAGAACGATCTGATGTGTAGAAATACGCTGTAGCGCCAACATTGCCTGCGATATCAAGTTTGTAGCTCGGCGTCTTGCCTACCCCAACATTTCCATACGGTACCAACAAAGCATTGGTCGCGCCGCCCGAGTTAAGAATCATGCCTCCCACTTTTTCCTGCGAGTTATTGCTCACATTGATCGGCTCGGCAGCATTGCCACCGGTCGGAGACTGCGTAGGATTCGTCCAGTCCGCAGACACAATAGCCGGCGCGCATGCGACCAAGGCAAGGAGAACGAGTGCAGTGAAGCGTTGCATGAGATTTTTAGTTTGCTTGTAACGACCTAAGCATAGCAGACCTTTCTTCCGGTGAAAGCTTGGACTGTGTGGATGTCGGGGTCAGAGAGTCCAGGGCCTCTTTCCTTTCCTGGTTCGAAAGCTGGGAAGTATTTTGTGGCGCGTTCAATGTCTTTTTAAGCGCTTCCTTCTCTTCTGGAGTCAGATCATTGAATGTCTTTGTAGGCACCGAAGTGCGATGAGCATAATAGTAACCAAACGCCGCCGTTCCAATAAGAGCCGCGAGGATCACTACAGCAAAGATGATAGAAACGATTTTCTTGGTCGCCATACTTCATATAAGCATAGCAGATATTTAGACCTGGCAAGTACCCTCCTGTGGATGCAGAAAACCCTTATTAAAAGCGGTAAAGACAGGAGCGCCACCCTTTTTCGTCCAGATCACTGAAATACGAGTCAGGTAGAAAAAAACCGCCTTGATTACCAAGACGGCTTGATGTGGACCGAAGTCCGAACTATTCGCGCGATGCAACGACGTCTGTTGTAACAAGGCGAAGATTGATTCTCTTCGCCGAGACGATCATTTGACCGGACCGCGAGGGCTGTACGCCCGTACGATACATGAACCGCATGAGGTTCGGACCTGGCCGAGCCATCGCTCGGATGCGAAGCTCTTCTTTGGTCAGTCCGACAACACTAACCTCTTGAATGGATTTGATTTCCATACCTTCACGAAGGCCCGCCTCATATGCTGGTGAATCTTTTTTCACCTTCGCGATATAAAGCTTCACAAACACTGCCTCCTTGGTTTTAGGGTCAATCTTCATGATCGGCATAAGCTTGAACCAATCATTGTCTTCCAGAAGATTTTCCAACTTGATTCTGGAAGCTTCAACCCTGAAGGGATCCATCCGCACCGGTGCATCTTGCGCATGCAATGCAACGCTGAGCCCGAAGGCCAGCACGACGAAGAACGTTTTCATTAGTTTCCTCCGTTTCCTATGGTACTACGTAGCAACTTATTGGTCAAGGTTCATCAGAACCTCACAATCCAGATCCTTATAGGATAGCTGTTTTCGCCGGTATCATGGATTTTGTATGCGCCTGGCAGGGCCAAAAGATCGAAATAAACGTCACTGAACTGAGGCGAACCGAGTCCGCTGAAAAGAGCGAATCCATGGCGACGCAAAGCGAGTGCGAGCAAAGCATCCGTTCCCGTAGCCATAGGAGCACCGACATAATAGTCCTTGCCACCCACTGTTGCGCGCTCTATTCCATCAGGGTACGGTGAAAGGTTTGTTGGTAGCCAATATCCTTTGGTTCCAAGATAAAGCTCGTGTAGATGTGGAAACGCAGACACGACAATATCGCCCTGCGCAAAATGGTCTTTGATATATTGGAATGCACTTGCGAAATCGGCTTGGGGCACGCCCGGATAGGTGATATAAAAATTCCGCGGCACGAAGACCAGGCCAGGCCAGGCACACGCAACAAGCGTCATGGCTGCAAATGCCGGAACAAATCTATTTGGCATGTTCAAGAGCCGACCGATGCGAGCCACTCCATATATCGAGAGAAGGATGGCGAATGGAAAAAGTGGAAACAAATAGCGAGGCTCTTCCCGCATGCTAAAGAAAATAAGTGCGAACATGCCAGACACGAAAGGTAGCCAAAGATAAAGTAGATCGTGCCTCTTTTTTTGATCGAAGAGCAAAAGAATGCACGAGCCGACCGCCAGCCAGAACACGCAAGAAAATGGCCAGTATTGTATGAAAAAGGAAATATATGAATGGTGAAAACCGAACGATATACCGCTTATGAGCGAAAGAATGGGTATTGCCAAGGAAATTAGTAGGTGCCAAAGCGGCTTGCGCATACCGCAAAATCCCAGCACGATGCACGTTATGAATGTAGGCAAAAGCGCTATTGCCGGTCCATGGGAAAGCAGTGCCGCGGCAAAGGACGCGATCGCGCCAATAACGTATCTTTTTTTACCGGTCTCACGCCATCGATACAACCCATAAAAAGCGAGGACAGAAAAAAGGGCCATGTCCATATAGCCTCTGGCCTGCCGAGACCATGAAAGAGCTCCGAGAGAAAACGCGGTTAAAAAGGCAGCAAGAAGAGTACCGGTCCGCCCAAGAAAAGCCATCCTATGCGCAACAAAGGCAATAATGGCTACAAGGGCGATACCCGTGATTGCCGACGGAAGGCGTGCAGACCATGGGGAAAACGCATCGAATCCGAAAAGTTCCAGGAAGCCAGCCGTCAGATATGAATGCAGTGCACCGTATGGATATATGGCGCCCGAGTCCAAAAGCGGATAGCCGTGGTCCAAAATGGCTTTAGCTGCATTTATCGTATAGCCTTCATCGATCCAGAGCGACTCTCGGCCTAAATAAGAGAAGCGCAAGAACGCTCCCCATACCATTATTGTGATCAAACTGACCACATAAAAGAAACTAAGACGATTTTTATTTGAGCATGGAGGAAACATAGACGAAACCCGCCGGCGACGATACATTATCGCATCGAAATGAAACCGTCATCGCTGAACGCTCCGGATTGCCGGGAATAGATAACGGTCCCATTAATACAGACCGCCCTGCGGCAATCGGGTATTTTTTCCCCATAAAAAGAAGCACGATGTCTTTCGATGAATCATTGAAAAAGGTCATGCTGCCTTCGTTAGGTATATGCGCTACGACCGGATTCGGCCTACAGGAATCTGCAATCGTTATCTTTGATGAGGGTACCGCCGCTTCAATTATATTTCGCGAAGCTTGAACAACCTCGGCGCTAGAGGAAGTCGATGTTCTCTGATCAAGAAACACTTTCTTTTCCGCGTCACTAAGATTGGGATTAGCGGGCAAAACGCGTGGATATGACAACGAGTATTCTGCTTCTTTAGACGTGCTTAGGATAGTTCTCGTCTGTCGATAATAAACGACGAGTGCAATCTCCACAGCAAGACCAACAACGAGCGCGATTATTACTATGTATAAAGATTTTCTCATGATGGAAGTTAATCAGCACAGGTAAAGGTACAATCTTCCGAAAAACATTCATCGGCAGAACCCTCTTCCACGCAACCATAATTATCCCACTCTATGCATGTATAGTATGTCGCCCATTCGGTACATTCGCATTCCATATTCCATGACTGGCAGCTGCCATCCTCTTCATCGCCCCCACTACCATAACCGCCTTCGTAGCTACTCTCATACGTCGATTCATAAGTTGACTCGTATTCTGACTCGTATGTGGGTTCATACTCTGACTCGTACTCAGCCTCGTACGTCGGCTCATAAGTAGCTTCGTATTCGGATTCGTATTCGGATTCGTATTCGGATTCGTACGTTGATTCATATGTTGATTCGTACGTCGATTCATAGGTCGATTCATAGGTAGCTTCGTACTCTGATTCATATGCGGACTCGTAGCCCGTTTCATACGTCGATTCATATTCCGACTCATATTCGGATTCGTATTCACCCTCATACTCCGGCTCATAACTGGACTCATAATCGGACTCGTAGCCCGTTTCATACGTCGATTCATAGGTCGATTCATATTCGGCTTCAGCAGGAGCACAATCATCAAGATCTACACCAGAAGGTACATTGTCATAGAAACCAGACCATTCGTTAGAGGTTTTGGTCGGGACAAGGATAGGAAGGTTGGGAGCGTGGTTGGTGACAAGATAACAGACACCGTGTTCGTCGATTGTTTCGGGTGTTCCTGGTTCTACACGGTATTGTTCTGCGGCAAGAGCAAGGTTGGGGGTGATGAGGGAGAGAACCAGTACAAAGAAAAAAGAAATGATTTCTCGCAATGAGCGTTTGCCGATATAAGAGGAGTGAAAGCTCTGGGGTGAGAAGGTCATCGTGTGAAGAAATTATCAAAATCAAGCATAACAAATTTTTCTACAAGCGTAAGCCGTAGATTCGAAACAGAATCGTTTACAACTCTTCGTAGCGAGGCACGACCATGGACGGGCTGACAAGAATGTCTTTTGTCGCGGTCGGATATCCGGACGCAGCGCCCGACAATGTCACCGTGTAAGGTCCGATAAATTCTGGAGCTCCTGAAAGCCTAGTCACTTTGACGCGGAACGAGAAACCCTGGGAATAATCCGAAACAATGGTCTTGGATCGACTTGCCGCGGAACCATAGGTCAGACCATCATCAAAGGAATACTGCATTGTGGTAGAAGCAGGCAATGTTGGCGTACCGGAAATCGTCACCGTAACGGAAGGATGGCCAACAACATCCTTGAACGCCTGGTTTGCATACACAAAGACCGGCGCCGATGTCGATTCAGCCACCGTTGGCGAAATAAATTGAACTTCAACCGCATCACTGCTACCCAACGAGAAGCCCGGCGCCTGCGGCAAGACCGTAAACGAAGCGTCTTGAATGGTCGTAGTTGCCGCTCCACCGATCGAACATGCAATACGGAAAGTGTACGCAGCGTCAGTAAGTCCCGAACCAAGCATCGATCCAGACGAATGTACGGTAGTTGTTGAGAAAGCCGTGCCACCCATCGTTACTTTGGAAATGTCACAGAATTCATTAGCCTGATTGACCGTCCACACAAAGGTTGGAACCGTTCCGTATTCGACCGAATTGTTACCAACAATTGAAGTGCCGCCACTTTTCACATCAAGCGTCGCTGCTGCGCCCGCCACCGCATCAAATGAAATCCAGCCGACCACGTCAGAACCCCAGGCATAGCCCGACATATCCGAACCCGTGATCGAAACACCATAGCCATCACCGGAAAGTGAGATCCAGCCATCCCAGCCATCATCTGTTGCTGAAAGGGCGCGTGCCCAGCCAACGACCGTGTTACCACTGACCGAAGCGTTCACCGAAAAGGTGCCGGAACCAGTCGGAAATCCCGAAAGGCCGCCAAATTTAATCCAACCGATATTTGAAGACCAGGCATAGCCGGTCAAAGTATTATCGGCATTGCGATTAACACCATAGTCGACAGTACCGCAAGACAAATCATTGGTGCAGTTGAAACTGATCCAACCAATGTTTGAAGACCAGGCATAGCCCGAAAGATTGTGCTCGCTACCGGCGCGCGCAAAGGAAGGAAAAGCGAGCGAAAGAAGACATACGATGAAGAGAAGACGCGCTTTCATCGCCGTCAATTATAGCATGCAGAACGAGGCGCAAGCAATACTACTGTTCGATGAAGCTTGGGTCAGTCTTGTTCACTTGAAGCGTGATTGTGAACGGATGATTCTTACCGTCTGCACCACGCGCCGTCATCGATAATTGTTGATTACCACTTGGAAGCGTTCCGGTGACACGAACCGCCAATGAAACTGACGGGTAATTACCACTGAAGCTTTGGACCGTGTACGACGGATTCGTCGAGAAAGCGCCTCCGTTCCATGAATATTCGACCGTCTTCCAACCCGTTGAAAGCGCCGCGGTAAAGGTAATCGGCTGAGAATAGCCTCCCGAAGGCCCAATCGAGAGTGAGGTCGGACGCGACGTGCCGCCCACTTCTGGTATCACCTGCATTATAACTGAAGATGGAGTAGCTCCCGCCGTAAAGTCAGGCGCCACACAGATACCGCCACGATCAACCGTTCCATTGGGACACGTACAGCTGCCGCCTACATTTATCTTGCCTCCAGTACAGACAAGCGGAGCAGCCCCTCCCCCGCCACCAGGTCCGCCCGTAGGAGAACCAGGATTCGTATTGATTGGATTCGAAGCGCATCCCGAGAACGATCTGACGCGGGTCGTTGCCTGAATCGAATTGTTTACCAAAGCCTTGAAATCGTAATAACCTTCAGAACCAATAACGACCTGATAATTATGCGAACCTCCAGACGATCCATAATCAGCAACCGTACCGAACACGCCGTCGCCGTATTGAGAACCCGAAGCTGGGCTATCTTTCTGAATAACGTTGGAATTGATAGGCGATCCGTTTACAACACTTGTAAGTGTTACCATTGTGTTCGGCGCGACACACGAGGCATTCGAAGAGATCGAGACAGAAGGCGCAGATGGAGCGGAAGGCTGTCCTGTCGAACCACCGCACAAAAACGGCATGGTTGCACAGTACCAAGGCAAGGCAGCTCCTCCACATGAACTTGAAATTGTCACACTCGCAACCGAGCTGTAGCTGGCGCCATTGTTTACGTTGACGCGGAAATCATAACGACTACTTGTCTCGCTTGATGGAACAGTAACCGATGCAGAAGTAGCACCTGCGTCAGATCGGCTTGCAATAGAACCATATACTCCGTCTTGGTTCGAGTCCTTTTCAAGAGCGTTCGAAGAAACGCTACCCGACGCGTTGCCGCTTACCGAAATCGTTCCGCCCGGCGCAACACATGATGGTGAAGCGGATACTGAAGCC
>DATCXV010000019.1:0-19513 GCA_036565605.1 Minisyncoccota bacterium
TATTCTTCGGTCGCTCGATCTGGCAGTTCTTTACCGGTGCTCCCACCGAAAGCGCTCCCACAGTTAACAACATCGCATCAACTACCCCCGAGATGAAAAATATCTCAACCACGCAAGGACTCGAAATTTATGATGAACAGGTTGGTACCGGTGCAGAAGCAATTTCTGGCAAAACCGTGACCGCACATTATGTTGGCGTGCTTACGAACGGACAGAAATTCGATTCCTCAATCGATCGCGGAGAGCCGTTTTCCTTCACCTTGGGAGCTGGCCGCGTTATCCGCGGTTGGGATCTGGGTATCGCCGGCATGAAGGTTGGAGGTGTTCGCAGACTTGTTATTTCGCCTGATCTTGGCTATGGAGCACAGCCGATCGGTTCGATCCCAGCAAACTCCACACTTATCTTCGAAGTACAGCTTTTGGACGTTAAGTAAGCAGCAAATTATACAAAAACAGCCCCGGACCGGGGCTGTTTTTTATTGGAAGATATCTGACGGACACACGCAAAGCCGCCCTTCCGGGCGGCTCTTTTTTATACTAATAGTTCTTCAACTGGTTGATCCTCTCGTGCTGTCTGATCTTCTCGTGCGCTTTAGCTTCGATCTGCCTGATGCGCTCGCGAGTAACACCGAACTCTTTGCCCACTTCTTCCAAAGTATGAGTAATGCCATCATTCAAACCGTGACGCATTTCCAGAATCTTTCGCTCCTTTGGCGAAAGGTCTGACAAAATATTGCGAACCTGGTCAGACAAAATGCGACGGGACGATTCTTGATCCGGTGACAAGATTTTGTCGTCCGAAAGAAAGTCTCCTAACGTGGATTTATCTTCGCCTTCGTCGCCGACCGGGTTTTCAAGCGACACAGTATCTTGATCGATTTTCTCGATCTGATAGACCTTTTCAACTTCAAGGCCCATTTCCGTCGCTATTTCATCCGGCAGTGGGTCGCGGCCCAAATCCTGGGACAGACGACGGACTACCTGCTTGTATTTAGCGATGGTTTCAACCATGTGGACTGGTACACGAATGGTGCGAGACTGATCTGCCAAAGCGCGCGTAATGGCCTGGCGGATCCACCAGGTAGCGTAGGTCGAGAACTTATATCCCTTGGTCCAATCGAACTTATCGACCGCTTTGAAAAGGCCCAAATTTCCTTCCTGAATAAGGTCAAGAAGCGTCAAATCCGCCGAGCGGCCCACATATTTCTTGGCAATGGAAACAACCAGACGCAAGTTTGCCTTGGCCAAAAGACCTTTAGCTTCATCATCGCCCGCTTCAATGCGTTTCGCCAATTCTTTTTCGGTCGCAGCAGAAACCAGCGAATACTGACCAATCTCTTTCAAATACATCTGGATCGAATCGTATGATCCTTCGCCTGAACGGCCCATACCATATTTAGAACCTTTGGCATCTTTCTGAGGCTCCAAATCAAGCATGCCGCCAGATTCAAGCACATCGACACCTGCCGTCGACAGTTTCAAATACAAATCATCAAGGAACATGATGTCATCCTCAATGGTCGGGAATTCTTTCAGAATTTCGTCATAGGTAACGAAGCCGCGCTCTTTACCCTTCTGAATCAAACGATCGGCTTTCTTGGCCGCCTCGCGGGCTTTTTCACGAACTTTCTGAGCACGCTTGTCGAGAGGCTTCTTTGCAGCTTTAATTTTGGTCGCCTTTTTAGACGCCTTTGGTGCCGCTTTTTTCGGTTTTTTGTCCTTCTTGGCCATGGTCGATATTCTATAATGTTACGCTTCTGTTGTCAGCCGCTTCAATTCTTGGATCCGTTTCGATATTGTCTGGATCTCTTTCATTAATTCCGCCGTGTCCGCCTTCGATTTTTCTGCCCGATTCACCTCTATCACCAATTCTTCTAACCGCTCTTTGGCATATTCCTCTTCCAGATGATAGAGGAGGAGCGTCCACTCTTTGCCTATATCCATTTCTCCGTACGTCACCTCGGCTTCCAGTGTAAGGGCCGAGAGATCTTCCAGAGAAAGCGCCTTGAACTGTTTCATCCGTTCGGCTCCGACAATCTTTTCGAGTTCCCCTTCTTTGGTCTGATCGCTTTTGTGATAACGGGGCGAATAAAGGATGCCCAGAATTTTGCGTTCGATCGATTCCAATCGTCCCCCTGTTTTCGGTACGGATCGAACCGGGGCATTGTTCGCTCCACCCGGACTTGTACCAACTGCACCGCTTACTGGATTGGTGCGGACATAGTCCTGAAGATCCTTCCATAATGCATCTTCACGGAGGCCCAGACGATCCGCGATGCGGCGAATGGCATTTGCGCGCGCTGTGTCACCTTGGATCGCACGAACGTACGGGAAGATATCAGTGCGCACCTGCTTACCGATAAGAGTTGCGTTTGCTTTGGAATCAACCAGAACATCGACCAAAAAATCAACGAAATCTTTTTTCACTTCAAGCATCTTGGCCCACGCTTTCGGGTCTTCTTTGATGATATCGGCCGGATCCTTTCCGCCCTTAATATCAACAATCTTCACGTTCATGCCCAATGAAATTGCCGGTACGATACGGCGGACCGCTTTCTGTCCCGCTGCGTCCGAGTCAAAGGCAAGCACGATATTTTCCGAAAGGCGCGTCAAAAGCCCGAACGCCGAGTCCGCACCATCATCTTCAGTGAAAGCTGTACCCGAAGCAGCAACTGTATTGGTGAAGCCTGCTTGATGCGACATAACCAAATCCATTTGTCCTTCCACCAGAATCGAATAGTCTCGCTTACGGATATCCATTTTGGCACGATCAATACCGTACAACGATTTCGATTTTCGATACAGTGCCGTTTCCGGCGAATTTAAGTACTTGGGAGACTTACCATCGTCCACAATGATGCGACCTGAGAATGCCACAACCCGGCCTGAAGGATCCGAGATCGGAAAGACAATGCGTCCGCGGAAGACATCGTAATACGGATCTGCACCCGGCTTGTCCGTCTTTTTGATGAGCCCCACTGCCTCGACATCCGCATCCGAATAGCCTTTGCCCTTCAGGAAATTTCGCAGTTGTCGCCAGTCTGCAGGAGCGAAACCGACGCGAAAGTCCGTAATGGTCTTTTCTGAAAGGCCGCGGCCCAAAATGTACGCCTTCGCTGCATCATCTTTGGCCAGGTTTTCCTCGAACCAGCTTGTTGCGTCTTCAAGAATCTGGTACAGACGTTCTTTTCGGTTATCCGCTCCCCTATCCTGCGGACGCAATTCGATACCTGCACGCGCAGCCAACGTCTTCAGCGCGCCCATAAAGTCCGTACCTTCGAACTTTTCAACAAAGGTGAAGATATCGCCTTTCACCCCGCAACCGAAGCAATAGAAACTGCCACGATCTGGAGACACATAGAAAGACGGTGTCTTCTCGTTGTGGAACGGACACCGTGCTTTCCAGTTCGCGCCCGACTTATCGAGCTTCACGTACGAACCAACCACGTCAACTATATTGAGGCGTTCCTTGATGTCTTGGACGTGTGTACTCATGCGATATGAAGGTTTTCTTTCGAGAACATCTCCCAATCCAACAAGTTTTTTTCTACCGATCCCTTCCTCAAAACCCTTGTCTTGAGATCAAGAACCTCCACCTTCATTTTTTTAGCCCAATCTTTAGCTTGCAGAAGTTCAAGAGTTGCCAGCAGACTGTCAATCGCTTTCAAAGCCTCAGATTGGCGACTCAACTTAAGATAGCTGTAAGCAAGCGCTTGCAATACGTATGGGTCAGACCCGTTAAGCTTTTCAGCTAATTTAATGAACTCAGTGACAGACTCAGTGTTTCCAAGAAATGGTACTGCTTCAGTACGGATAACTTCATCCAAGCCCGACAGCTCCTTATCTAATTTCCATCGCTTTCCTTTGGCCAATCGTTCACCAAATGTAAAGCTGACATGGGAGGTTGGAATGAAGAGCGGTAAAGCAAATACCCAGACATAGAAACCTTCCTTGTCTAATCCCGACTCCTCAAAATACAGGCCCCTCAGTAACCCATCAGCAGAACAATGACAAAACATTGATCCAGTCTGAGCAAACTCAGGCAGTATCGTTGTTACCGTGCGATTAATCTCCTTAGATATTTTCACGAGAGATCAGTTTATCCAACGCTTCTGCGCTTTCCGCGCGGTCCTGCCTACTCAAACCCTACTACCGGCTCGTCCTTCGGCTGCACCTTCGAGATCATTTCGTTCTTTGGGCTGCCCTTATAACCAGTACCAGCCGGGATAAGACGACCGATGATAACGTTTTCCTTGAGTCCCTGGAGCCTGTCTTCGGTACCACGAATAGCGGCCGAGATAAAGATCCTGGTCGTGTGCTGGAACGACGCCGCCGAAAGGAACGACTGACGCGAGAGCGACACTTCCGTGATGCCCATGACCACGTTCTCGGCTTCGGCTGGAGTTTTGCCCGCAGCCTTAGCCTTCTCGTTTTCCATGTTTACATCGGCCGCATCAGCAACATCGTCGACCGAGAAGCGGGTCTCGCCTGCATCTGTGATGCGGCGGCGCGAGAACATCTGCTTGACGATGATTTCAATGTGCTTGCGCGACACCGTTTCACCCTGCAATTCGTAGATCTTTCCGATCTCACGAATGATGTAATCCATCGCCTTCTCGCGGCCAGCGAATTCGAAGATTTCGTCGATATCAGCCGAACCGTCGGTCAAAAGCTGACCCTTCGCGACCTTGTCGCCAACCTTCACAAGCGGCATACGCTTGTAATTGAAGACGTATTCGATCTCTGATGCGCCCTTCTTTGTCTTACCCTTGTCTTCCAAATCCGGCACGACGGCGATCATCTTTTCCTTACCCATGTCTTTGACAGCAGAAACAGTACCCGACACCGTCGCGACGACAGCCGGATTCTTCGGCCTGCGCTTTTCGAAGACTTCTTCGACGCGAGGGAGACCCTGGGTGATGTCGCCACCGACGGAAGCCGTACCACCGGCGTGGAACGTACGCATCGTAAGCTGAGTACCCGGTTCACCGATTGCCTGTGCGGCAACGGTACCAACCGCTTCACCGATATCGATCAAGTGGTTTTTGCCCAAGTCCTTGCCGTAACACTGCTTACATACGCCATGAAGCGTCTTGCACGAGAGCGGCGAGCGAACCTTTACTTCGTTGACGCCAGCGGCTTCAATCGCGAAAGCATCCTGCTTGGAAAGAAGTGCGCCCTTCTTGAACGAGACAGAGCCAGCCTTCACATCTTCTGCCAATACGCGGCCACGAATATTCTTGCCGATCGAAACTTCGATACCACCGGCGTTTTCCTTGCGGATAACAATCGAGTCTTTGGTACCACAGTCGTCTTCAGTGACCATGACATCCTGTGCGACGTCGAAGAGGCGGCGCGTAAGGTAGCCTGCACGTGCGGTGTTAAGTGCCGTGTCGGTAAGACCCTTACGTGCACCGTGAGTAGTAATGAAGTACTCGATCGGAGTAAGACCATCCTTCATGCCCGAGATAATCGGGAATTCAATCGTCTCGCCCGAAGTCGAGGTGATAAGACCCTTCATACCTACCATCTGAGTAATGTTACCGACGGAACCGCGGGCTCCAGACTTCACCATGTCGGTGACCGGACCGTTCGCGTCAAGCGACTCAGGGATGAGCTTTTCGATATCCGACTTTGCCTTGTGCCAAATCTCGATGTTCTTCCTGATGCGCTCTTCTTCCGAGAGAAGACCGTCGTTGTACTGCTCGTTAACCTTGTCCGACTCGGCCTTAGACTTGGTGATGACAGCACCCTTGCCTGCTGGCGTTTTAACGTCATCAAGTCCCCAGGTCACGCCCGAGTAGGTCGTGTAGTGGAAACCGAACTTCTTAATGCGGTCCAAGATAGCCGGAACTTTTTCTACACCGTATTTGACGATAAGGTCGTCCATGACACCCGCCATGGTCTTGCGCTCGACTTCCTTGTTGATGAACGGATAGTCGTCAGGCAACACATTGTTGAACATGATGCGGCCGATCGTGGTTTCAAAGACCTTGCCGTCGAACTGCGCATACTTCGCATTTTTCGGAGCAAGAACCTTTACCATCGCTCGGTACGACACTTCGTTGAAGTCCGATGCCAAGACAGCAGCTTCAGGAGATTCGAAGATCTTGCCTTCGCCCTTGTCTCCCTTGATTGCTTTGGTCATCCAATACACGCCCAAGATGATATCGAGCATCTTCGAGGTAAGCGTCGGATCTCCCGAACCTGGCTTCAAGATGTTCTTGTCGGAAGCCATGATTTCCTTTGCTTCAAGCTGCGCTTCCGGAGAAAGCGGAACGTGAACAGCCATCTGGTCGCCGTCGAAGTCTGCGTTGAACGCAGTACAAACAAGCGGGTGAACCTGGATCGCGTTACCTTCGATCAGTTTCGGACGGAAAGCCTGGATACCAAGGCGGTGAAGGGTCGGCGCGCGGTTCAAAAGCACGTACTTGCCTTCGATGACACCTTCAAGAATCGCCCATACTTCTGGAATACCGTCTTCAATGAGTCGCGATGCGCCACGAATGTTGTATGCCAATTCGCGAGCAAGAAGCTGGTTGATAACAAACGGCTTGAAGAGTTCGAGCGCCATGTGCTTCGGAAGACCACACTGATCAAGCGCGAGATCCGGACCAACGACGATCACCGAGCGACCCGAGTAGTCAACGCGCTTACCGAGCAGGTTTCCACGAAGGAGACCGCGCTTGCCTTTCAGGTTGTCAGCAAGCGATTTCAAAGCGCGCTTCGAAGCGAGCGATCCGGCGGCCGTAGTCGAGTTACCGTGGCGGATCGAGTTATCGATCAACGCATCGACTGCTTCCTGAAGGATGCGCTTTTCGTTGCGCAAAATGACATCCGGTGCATTGATTTCGCGAAGCTTCTTTAAGCGGTTGTTGCGGTTGATGACGCGGCGGTACAAATCGTTTACATCCGAAGTTGCGTAGCGGCCACCGTCCAATGGAACCATTGGGCGCAATGCCGGCGGAATAACCGGAATATCGATGATGAACATCCATTCTGGGCGGATACCCGACTTGATCATCGAACGAACAAGCGACAAGCGACGATTTAGCTTCTCGCGATCAAGCGAGTTCGCCTTTTCAAGGCGTGCAGCCAATTCGCCTTCCAATTTCTTAAGGTCAATCTGCTTGCAGATATTGAAGATCGCCTCGGCGCCGATTGCAGCGTCAAACAGCGTCGAATACTTCATAGCGAACTTGCCGTATTCGATTTCATCCAAGACCGCGCCAAGCTCGATCGAATCGATCTCTTTCTTGGCAGCCGTGTACATAGTCTTCAAAGCGTCCTTGGTCTTCTCGTCCTGTGCAGTCTTTACCTTTGACTTATATTCCGATTCCAAATCGCGCATGATTTCGGCGCGAGCGGCTTCGTGAACAGCCGTAACGATGTATCCAGCGAAATAGATAACCTTTTCCAGGTCTGCAGTCGTCATGCCCAGGATCAAACCGAGGCGCGACGGCATCGAGCGAAGGAACCAGATGTGCGAAACCGGCGTAGCCAGTTCAATGTGGCCCATGCGCTCGCGGCGGACAATCGAGCGAGTGATTTCAACACCACATTTTTCACAGACAATGCCCTTGTAGCGGATACCGCGGTACTTTCCACAGTAACATTCATAGTCTTTGTCGGGACCGAAGATCTTTTCATCGAAGAGACCAGCCTTTTCCGAACGCTGGGTACGATAGTTGATCGTTTCCGGTTTGGTTACTTCGCCGAACGACCATTCCTTGATGCGTTCCGGCGATGCCAGGCGCAGTGCGACCGAGTCGAAGTCGATGGTCTCTGCCTTTGGTTTTGGTGCGTATGCCATGGTGGTGTGGATTAATAATTAGGATTAGGGTTGTTCTTCGCTGACTTTCTGTTCTCTACCCTGCCGTCCTTGCGAAGCTCGACATCGAGCGCAAGACCGCGGAGCGAGTTAAGAAGCACGTTGAATGATGCTGGCAGGTTCGGAGGCTGAAGGCGCTCGCCCTTGACGATCGAGTCGAAGGCAGCAGAGCGACCCTGGATATCGTCTGACTTAATGGTAAGAATTTCGCGCAGGGTATGAGCCACTCCGTGACCGAGGAGCGCCCAGACTTCCATTTCACCGAAGCGCTGACCACCACCCTGTGCCTTACCGCCCAAAGGCTGCTGAGTAATGAGCGAGTATGGACCAATCGAGCGCATGTGGATCTTGTCTTCGACCATGTGGTGAAGTTTCAAGATGTACATGTAGCCGACCGAAATGTCCTGCTGGAATTTGTCGCCTGTGCGTCCATCGAAGAGCGGAATCTTACCCGACTCTGGAAGACCAGCCTTCTTCAATTCAGCCTTGATCTCTTCACCGGTAGCGCCCGCAAACGGCGGAACGACTGCCTGGTAATTCAAGGTATTTGCCGCAAGACCCAGGTGAAGTTCCAGGATCTGGCCGAGGTTCATACGAGACGGAACGCCGAGCGGTGTAAGGATAACGTCAATCGGAGTACCGTCAGCCATGTATGGCATATCCTCTTCCGGCAGGATGCGCGAGATGACACCCTTGTTTCCGTGACGACCTGCAAGCTTGTCGCCTACCGATACCGTACGGAGCTGAGCCACTTCGACGTGGATGCGCTTGATGATGCCCGATTCGAGCTTGTCGCCCTTCTCGCGAGAGAAGACTTTGACCGAGATAACGCGACCGCGCTTGCCACCTTCCATGCGCTTGGATGTATCTTTAACGTCGCGAGCCTTCTCACCGAAAATCGAACGCAAGAGGCGCTCCTCAGGAGTGAGCTGAGTTTCACCCTTCGGCGTGATCTTGCCGACCAGGATATCGCCCGAACGGACTTCTGCACCGACGCGAACGATGCCGTCTTCGTCAAGATTCCTGAGTTTGGTTTCGCCGACGTTCGGAATGTCATGAGTCGTTACTTCCGGACCAAGCTTGGTATCACGAACGTTGACCACGAACTCTTCGATGTGGATCGAGGTGAACTTCGAGTTCTTGACGACTCGTTCCGAGATGATGATTGCGTCTTCGTAATTCGCACCCGACCACGACATAAAGGCGACCAGCATGTTCTGGCCCAAGGCGATCTGACCACCGTCAGACGACGATGCGTCGACCAGGACCTGGCCCTTCTTTACCTTTTCATTCAATGACACCATTGGGCGCTGGTGATAACAGGTGAAGCCGTTGGTGCGCTCGAACGATACGAGTTTGTAGGTCTTCTCCTTGCCCTTTGCACCCTTGAAGACAACCTTCGATGCGTCGACTGCGGTGATGACTCCATCTTCAGGAGCCAAAACAATGCGGCCGGTGTATTCAGCAGCCTTGCCTTCGATACCCGTAGCAACCAGCGGAGCTTCAGGGATGATACACGGCGTTGCCTGCTTCTGCATGTTCGAACCCATCAGTGCGCGGTTTGCGTCATCGTGGTTCAAGAAAGGAATCATGTTCGTCGCGATCGAGAACGGCTGATTCGTCGATACATCGATGAAATCAACTTCGGAAGGCTTTGCCAAAGACGGCGTACCGTTCTGACGGATTTCAACAGCCTCTTCGGTGATCTTGCCGTCTTTGTCGTATGCGGTCGCAGCGTGTGCAATCTTGTAGTTCTCTTCTTCAAGAGCGTTCAAGTAAACGATTTCCTTGGTGACCTTGCCTGCCTTAACCTTGGCATACGGCGTTTCGATCATGCCGAAGTCGTTCAAACGAGCGTATGTCGAAAGGCGAAGCACGAGACCAATGTTCGGACCTTCAGGGGTGTGGATCGGGCACAGGCGGCCGTAGTGAGACGGATGAACGTCGCGCACTTCGAAGCCAGCGCGTTCGCGGGTAAGACCGCCCGGACCAAGAGCCGACAGAGTGCGCAAATGTTCAAGCTCGGCCAGGATATTTTCCTGGAGCATGAACTGCGAAAGCTGGTTCGTGGTGAAGAATTCCTTCAAACGAGCCTGAAGCGGACGCGGAGAAACGAAGGTCAAAGGCTGGGTCGTGTCCGGCTCGATGGTCGACATCCTGTCCTGGATGTTGCGCTTCATCTGAGAAAGACCGACGCGCAGCTTCTGCTGCATCAATTCGCCGCAGTAACGGACACGGCGCGAACCAAGATGATCAATATCATCTTCGATCGCGTCGAGCTTATTGTTCAAATGAACAATATGACCAAGGATCGTCGCCAAATCATCGGCATCGATGGTCTTGCGCTCCAAAGCCTTCTCGTCCATAGACTTGCCGAAGCGCTTGTTAAAGCGGAAGCGTCCGACATTCGAGAGATCATAACGATCCTTGCTGAAAAGACCCGTAACAAATTCACGGGCATTATCAGCGGTCGCCAAATCACCATCGCGAAGGCGTTTATGGATCTCCATATATGCTTCAGGAACGGTCTTTGCAGTGTCCTTCGCCAGGGTCGCGGCGATGACTTTCTGCGCAGCTTCGTCGCCTTTGAAGTACGCCATGATTTTCTCGTCCGTATCAGCACCAAGAACACGCAGAAGCGAGGTAACCATGAATTTACGCTTGCGGTCGATGCGGGCATACAAGGTGCCATCGGTGTCCGTCTCGATCTCGAGCCATACACCGCGAGCAGGTATTACCTTGGCGCCGAAAACGGTCTTGGTTTTTACCTCATCAGAAGTGAAGAAAACACCGAATGAACGCGCAAGCTGGGGAACAATGACGCGTTCAATGCCGTTAATGATGAAGGTACCGTGATAGGTCATAAGCGGGAAATCAGCAAGGAAAAGTTCCTGCTCCTTCTCGCTGTTGAACATTTTGTTCTTGAGCTTGATGCGGACCTTAAGCGGTGCTTCGTAAGAAAGCTTGTTCGACTTCGCAAAGTGCTCGTCGTTCTTCGGCTCGCCCAATTCGAAACCAGTGAAGGAAAGTTCGAACTTCTTGTCCGAGTAGTCCTTGATCGGCGAAAACTCCTGGAAAAGGTCAGAGAGACCTTTTTCAACGAGCCATTTGAAGGACTCGGTCTGTGCTTCTACCAGGTTCGGGATATCGGCAAGCGCTTCCTTGAAGCGGCCGAAATATTTCTGTTGTCGCATGCGGTGGTTGTATAAAACTGCCCTTTCTTCCCTTTTCTTCAGACTGCAATAGACGATGAAAACGCAAAAATGGCCAGAGCTGTGGCCAAAATCGATTCTCGGTGGTTTATGCGAGAGTCAGCAAGAAAAGAGTTGAAAAACCCTTGTAAATAACCGGCAATACTTCGTGTTTCCCCCGTAACACAATCTTGCTCGAAGTGGGGATAAGTATACTTGCAAAGAGAATAAAGTCAATACAGAGAAAAAGCCCCGCCGAAGCGGGGCTTGTTTATCGATAACAGTGCGAAACGACACAACCACCATTGGCAAGTTCGTCAGGATATCCGGTCTGACACGCCGACAAATGCAAGACATGTTGGTACCAGAACGCAGTGATGACTCTCAAAACGTTTTGGACATCATGAGAATAGAAACGGTACCAAAACGTCCGATCCAGTCGCGGCAAAACTTCCCATATATGCGCCAATTGAAGTCCAAGGTTTCCTTCCCCTATCCTGTCACGGATTTCTGCATCAGTCGTATACGGTATGTAGCTTCGTTCAGGAACGTGGATCAGTTTCGAAACCATCACACGTACGGCAGGAACTTCAGTCTCAACTTTTCGAGAAAACCAGGCGCGAAACTGCTCATCAGCACGGACCTCTCGGACTTCAAGAACCGAGCGGCTTAAAAGCAACAGTCTATCAAGAGTAACGCACGGCCACCCGCGTATGTACATCATCGATATCGGTTGCAAAAGGGATTGCCTCCTTTCCTTTCGTGTCACTTCAAGAGCGATTCCCAGTTGAGCGTTTTTTGAAACCAGCAATTTTACGAAATCCTTATTTCGTCTGATCCATTCAATTTCTTCTTCAGAAAGTTCTTCAATGATCATAAAATGGAGATCTGTAAACAAAATACTGACCGATCAACGAAATGTCAATATTTCCCTGATATATAATGCCACTATGTACAAAAAGGCCTTGACCCATTTCAAAAAGATAGATCCGAAACTTCATGCCCTGGCCCAGGAGTATGAAATTGCGGATCTGAAGCCGTCCACAGACCTTTTTCGCGATATTGCCTGGACAATCATGGGCCAACAGCTTTCAGGCAAGGCAGCCGACACTATTTTCTCCCGGTTCGAAGCACTTTTCACCAGAAAGCTGATTACGCCTCAGGAAATCCTGAAACTTTCCGACGAAACGATGCGTTCCGCCGGACTGTCTGGCGCAAAGGCTCGCGCCATCCGAAGTCTTGCAGATGCTGTTATGGTAGGCACATTGAATCTGACCCAACTCCCCTCTCTTTCCGATACAGATGTCACTGAAGAACTCATGAAAGTGAAAGGCATCGGACCGTGGACCGCGGAAATGATCCTTATTTTCTCATTAGGTCGACCGGACGTCTTTTCTATGGGAGATCTGGCCCTACGCAAAGAAATCATGGCCCTTCATGGTTGGAAAAAGCTGCCCAGCGAAAAGCGCCTTTCCAATGTGCTAAAGAGTTGGTCTCCGTACCGCACTTATGCGGCGCGCATCTTGTGGAAAGCGGCCGATGCTAAGAAATCCAAACAGCCTAGAAAACGATAAAAGCCTGGCGTTCGCCAGGCTTTTATTACATATCAAACCTATATATCAAATCTTGGCCCCTCGATCGGTGAACCGATGAAGATATATGACTTTTTGGCACTGTCAGACGTGCGGTAACCCGTCAATTCATCGATAACAACTTTGAAATCTCCCTTGGATGGAAGCGAACCGTTAACCAAGAAGGTGATGTCGGTATTAGCCGGACGGCCAACCAATGAAATAGAGGTCTTGTCGTTCACTGTCGATACGTCTTTAACCGGCAAGCCGCCCACAGCAACCGAGAAAATAACATCGCCCGAGCGCAGACGATCAGAAACAATGTGATACACCATGCGGTCGATCTGCCATGCCGAACCGCCATTATCCGAACCAGGCTTGAGCGACATGACAACCTGTCCGTTCTTCACTTCACGAGGAGCGATAAATTGCGCAGATGTAAATGCCGGATCAAGGGCATAGATCGGGACCTCGACCTGTGATTCAATGACAGAAACCGGAGCGGTCGGCAATACTTTCGGAGCGACGGCTGGCCGTGCGGACGAAGTAGCGTTCGTCGCAGGAGCAGCAAAACGCTGGATTTGCTGGGTCTGAACCGGCATGACAGATTTCACCTCTGCTTCCGAATTCAATTGCGCGTTCATAGGGGCAACCTGCGCCCGAAATGTTGTATCAGCAGGGACTTGAACGGACTCTTCTTTGAACCACGACAACGGGTTCCACCAGGCTGCATCAGCCATCTGTGGCGCTATAAACGCCAAAGATACGGCCAAAAAGAGCACTTTTATGTATTTCATGCCTAGATTATATCTCAAAAACCGGCTTTTGGCACGGGGATATCAACAGTTTGGATACGGACAAATTCGATAAGGCCCTTAATCGTCCACAAGAGAAAGGCGGATCCCGCAACCAGCGCAAGCTGAACAATCATCTGCGTATGCGCGAACGCAGATGCAAAGAATGCAACGACGGCTTTCAGGTCGAAAACAGCCGGCATATTGGCTATGACATGCGATACGGAAACGGTCGACAACACCATGACAACGGCAGCAAGAAGGAATACAAGAGGTACCGCGGCTCGGCGTAGAAGGAAAATCCGATTTACTCTCTTCATTACTTCGTTCATAACGATAGCCATACTGGTTAGTACGTTAGATCTTTGCTAATCTTTCGCATTTCTTCGCGAGCACGATGCATGCGAGTCTTCACTGCCCCTTCGCTTGTGCCTTCTTGCGCCGCGATCTCTTTGTAATCCTTTCCTGTCGTCACATATAACCGCAGAATACGGGCAAAGGTTTCGGGCAACCGTGCGAACATCGATTCCAAATAGTCCCGATCCAGCTTCTCTTCGATCGCAGAGCTATCATCTGCTGGTAATGCCGCTTCCAGATCGTCATCCAAAACGGCAAAAAAGTCTTTCTCACGCTTTATTTTCTTATACCAGTTGAAACAGACATTCATAAGCACTTTATAGGCCCAAGACGAGAATTTCGCCCCGTCAACCGGCTTGAATCTTTTGCCGTAGAGGTAGATTTTGACAAAGGTATCCTGGACGATGTCGCGGGCGGCTTCGTCATCGTGGATAATGTGCTTGGCTTTGCGCAAAAAAGCGGCTTCATAACGCTCGACCAGCAATTCGAAAAGGTAAGGGTATTTAAAAGACGCCCAAAGCACCTCTTCGTCCGAGCGGTTTCTGAATTCTTCTTTATGCTCCTGAGAGTTCACGCGGTAACTATAACCCAAAAGGCAGCCTGGTGGTTACCTTTCTATTGCCTGTTCTTGCGCCATTCGTCGATTTTGGCGTGATTACCAGAAAGCAGGATTTTTGGCACACGGTATTTCCTTTTCTTATATTCGACGACTTCCGGCCTGGTATAGACGTCCGGCGAAGCAACTCGCTCTTCTTCGCGGGAATCGAAATTGCCCAACACGCCCGGAACTTGGCGCGAGACCGAATCCATGACGATCATGGCTGGCAATTCTCCGCCGGTAAGGACAAACGGCCCGACCGAAATATCCTCCATCTTGAACATTTTTTTAACACGAGCGTCAATGCCTTCATAGCGACCGCAGACAAAGATAGTGTGATCGTATTTCGCAGCTATCGTTTTGGCATACGTAGTATCAAACTGTTTTCCAGCTGGCGAGAAGAAAATGATCTTGGTCTTGCCTTTTCCACACGCTTTCTTTGCCTTCTCAATAGCTTTGGCGACCGGAATAGCCTGGATAACCATGCCTGGACCACCCCCGTATGGTTTCTGATCCACACGGTCCCATTTATCCATGGCAAAATCGCGCGGGTTATAGAATTTGACCCGGATTTTTTTGTCTTCGATGGCGCGCTTCAAGATCGATTCGCCAAGGTACGAATCGAAAGCGCCCGGAAATAGCGTCACGACGTGAAATGTCATACTGTACAGAATACGTTTTTTATGGTTTTTTGCAAGAATATTGAATTTCCAAGAAAAAACCGGGCTCTCGGCCCGGCTTTTTCTTTTTGAAACCAAATTTAGAGATCCAGATCGGCCATCGCTTCGTCCACGGTCTTTGAAGCTTTGCCGTCGCGAGCGCCCGCAGCCGCTGTGGCCGGCTCGGCGATCTTCAAGTTCACACGAGAATTATTCTTCATACCAACAATACGAAGCAAGGTACGAATCGCTTTGGCAGTATTGCCCTCACGACCAATGATCTTGCCCATGTCAGCCGGATTGACGTCGAGCATCAAGAGCACGCCCATTTCATCGACCGTGCGGTTGATCTTTACGTCGTTCGGGTTATCAACAAGCGCTTTCACGATATAGTCCAGAAACTGCGCGTCTTTTTCCATCGGAAATTTTGTTATTCGGAATTAAGGAAGTACGGCTGCATTATACCACGAAAAAGCCGCAGTTATCCACTGCGGCTTTTTTATAAAACAAGGCAGATTTACGCCTTCGGAGCCTCTGCTGCCGGAGCCGGTGCAGCTGCTCCGTTTGCCGGAGCCGCACCTTCTGCAGGTTTTACTCCCTCCTTAACGATCGGCTTCTTCTTGGGAAGCGCGTTCACCTTCTTGCCTGGAATAATCTTTTTGTCGATAAGCCAGTTATGAACAGTATCAGAAAGCTTTGCACCGTGGCTCATCCAGTGTTTGACGCGGTCTGCCTTGATATCCTTCACATCGTTTACCGGGTCATAGATACCCAAAATCTCGACGAATTTACCCGACTTGGTCGAGTTTTTGGAATCAGTCAGCACAACGCGGAACGTCGGGACGTTCACGCGGCCAACCCTCTGCAATCGGATCTTCAACATAGTGGGCTAGATACTAGCAAATCAAGGTAAAATCGTCAAATAGGGATGGATTTGCTATAGTAAATCCCAATGAAGAAAACTATTCTCGGTATCGTAAGCGTTAACAGCAAAGGCGTCGGATTCATAGAGAATCCGGAAAACAAAGATGCGGAGGATTTCGAAATACTCCCAGAACACCTTCACACCGCCCTTCATAAAGATCAAATCGAGGCGCAACCGTTGGGCCGCAAGAGCAAATACGGCAGAGAGCTTGCCGAAGTCACCCGCATCGTCCAGCGCGCCAAGATGCGCTTTACGGGCGCTCTTGAAGACGCCGGCACGGCCTTTGCTTTGGTTCCGGACGATAAGCGCCTGTACAAAGATATTTTCGTCGCAAAATCGGATGCAGCGGGCGGCGTTGCTGGTGACAAGGTTTATGTCGAAATCACCGAATGGGACGAGAAGGTCGGATACCCCAAAGGCCGCGTCCTGGAAGTGATCGGCAAGCATGGCGAACACAACGCCGAAATGCGCGCCATCGTATTAGAGCGCGGATTGGCATACGACTTCCCTCCCGAAGTGGTTAAAGAGGCCGAAGAGATCGAAAAGAATAAAGCCATTACAGCTGAAGAGCGAGAACTGCGCCGCGACTTCAGCGACACACCAACATTTACCATCGACCCGGTCGATGCCAAGGACTTCGATGACGCCATTTCGATAAAATTCCTTGATAACGGCCTGTACGAAATCGGCGTACATATCGCGGACGTTTCGCATTACGTGCGCGAAGGCACCGCACTTGACCGCGAAGCCCGCGAGCGCGGATTTTCCGTGTATCTTGTAGACCGCACTATCCCCATGCTTCCCGAAGTGCTTTCGAACGATGTCTGTTCACTTAATCCTAAAGAAGAAAAACTCACCTTCTCGTCCGTATTTGTTATGAACGATAAGGGCGAGGTCCTGGAACGCTGGTTCGGCAAGTCCATTATCAATTCCTGGAAGCGCTTCACCTATGAAGGCGCTCAAGATGTGCTTGAAGGTAAAAGCGAAGAGTTCAAAAAGGAACTTGTGAAGCTGAACGAGATCGCCAAAGAGCTTCGTGCCAAAAAAGAAGCCGCTGGCGCCATCGACTTCGAGACCGAAGAAGTGAAATTCGAGCTTGACCGCACTGGCAAGCCGATCCGCGTCTATAAAAAAGTCCGTAAGGATGCGCACAAATTGGTTGAAGAGTTCATGCTACTTTCAAACCGCGAAGTTGCCCTGCGCATGTACCAAGCCGGACAGAAAAACCGCGGTGCATTCTTGTATCGCATCCACGATATGCCGGTCATGGAAAAGATCGATAACCTGGCTGTGCTGGTCAAAGCCCTGGGCTATCATCTGCCCGTCGGTAAAAAAGGTGTGGCCGTAAGGGATCTGAAAAACCTCTTCAAACAGATCGCTGGTACGACTGAAGAATCGCTTGTAAAGACAGCTGCCATCCGTTCTATGGCCAAAGCCGTCTACTCGACCAAAAACATCGGCCACTATGGTTTGGCGTTCGAATACTATACACACTTCACATCGCCGATTCGCCGCTATGCCGACCTGATCGTCCATCGCCTTTTGTACCGCGAGCTTTCCGGCGGTCAAATCGCCGCAGGCGAGGTATCTAAGTATGAAAAGATCGCCGTCGACAATTCTGAAAAGGAAGTCCGCGCTGCCGAAGCCGAGCGCGCTTCGATCAAATACAAGCAGGTTGAATACATGCAAGATCATATAGGTGAAGTATTCGAAGGCACTATCACCGGCGTTACTGAATGGGGCATGTATGTCGAGGACAAAGAAACCAAATGTGAAGGTATGATTTCGGTACGTTCTATGACCGACGACATCTATGAATACAACGAAAAGACCTACTCTTTGACTGGCATGAAAACCAAGAAGAAGTATTCCTTGAGCGACTCGGTGAAATTCAAAGTAGTCGGCGCGGATATGGAGCGCAAGATGCTGAATTACGCGCTGGCATAGAATTTTCGCAAGAAAAAAGCCGCGGATCCGGTGAAGGATTCCGCGGCTTCGTAGATAACCTAAGCGACGCAGAAGATTTCGGCGTTCAAGACGGCGATGGTCCAGTTCCAGAACGCATTCAGTGCGTCCTTTTCGATCTGGTTCTCGATGTTTTTGGGTAGAAACCCATTTTCGATCGCCACTTCCACTGACAGATGCCGATATGGCATCTGTGCTAGCGAAAGCGTGAGCGAATACGGATCTTTGCCTGGTCGGCCAACGTCGACATTGTCGACATTGTCGACACCGGCCTCGGCAAGGAGCTCCCACCACCGACTCACAACGAACTGTCCGTTCGTCAATGTGTCGACACCCTTCGCAACGCGCCCAAAGATACCCTCGAGTTCTTCGCGATTAAGCGGAGTTCCGAGGTTTTGGAGCCGTTCCAAGGCCGTTTTGCGTGCTTGTTCCAGTATGGTTTCGATGTTCATGTTCAACTTGTTTAATTATAGCACATTGTATACAAAAAGCAAGTCCTCATAGCCGCGAAAAGACCGCCCTATAGAGGCGGTTTAGTTTTATGAAACGGTTATTTCGCTACCGATAGCGCTTCATTAAACGCGATCGACAGAAGCTTCGAGAACCCTTCCCTGCCCAAGGTGACGCCGTAGAGAACTCCGGCTCGGGACATCGTTTCGCGATTATGGGTGATAACAATAAGCTGGGAATGCTTGGACAAGCTTTCAACCATATCTCCGTACTTCTTCGAATTCGCTTCGTCGAGTGCCGCGTCGGTCTCGTCCAGGATAATAAATGGCGGCGGGTTAACTTGCGAAATAGCAAAGAGAAGCGCGATCGAGGTCAGAGCGCGCTCGCCGCCGGAGAGCATTTCAAGAGACTTCACTTTCTTGCGTGGCAAATCGACTTTAATATCGACGCCCAACTCCAATTCCTCTTCTTCTGGCTCCTCGTCGGCAACAATTCCCAATTCAGCCAATTCTTCGGCAGAAACGGCGCGTTTGCGTTTTTTTTCTTTGACCACTACCAAGGATGCTTCTCCACCCCCGAACATGAGCGCGAAAAACTCTTTGAATTGCGAATTGATCTTGTGGATGCCGTCCGAGAACATGGTATCAAGCTTGTCCTCGAGCTCTTTGATGAGATTGGTGAGCGACTGCGCCGACGTTTCCAGGTCGACAAGTTCTTTGGCCAAGAACTGATCACGTTCGGACGTCTCTTTGAATTCCTTCATGACATCGCCGGGCGATACGGCACCAGAATCTTCCAAACGTACTTTGATTTTTTCGATCTCTTTGCGGCGCACTTCCTGGCCATGACGGTCTTCAGACGCATACGCTGTCGTATCGGATTCATATAGGTACGCTTCGCGTCCAATGATCATTGCAGCTTCAGTCAGTTCGCGCTTGAAGTCTTCGGTTTCGAGGCGCAGCTTGTCTTCGCGTACACGCAAAACGGACAGCTTGCCGCGTGCTTCGTTCTGCTCGGCCATGATGCGGAAAAGTGCCTTCTCGGCATCACGCGAAGAATCTTTTTCACGTTCAATCTCTGACTGTAATTGTGCGTACTCAGCCGAAAGTCGCGAAAGCTCTGCTTCTTTTTCTTTGGCTTCGCCGTCGGCTTCGGCAGCGCGCGCACGCAAC
>DATCXV010000002.1:0-48675 GCA_036565605.1 Minisyncoccota bacterium
AAGATGTGTCTTGGGCCTGCTGATAAATTGCTGCAGACGAATACACCGTCGAACCAGAGTTGTAGGCGCTATTAAGGAGAATGCGTGGACCGCTGTTCTGAGGCGCAAATGCCTGGTTATTCGATGCTGTAAGCGAGAGCAGCGTCTTCACACCCGGGCTGCCTCCGCTGTCCGTCTCTGAAATATCAAGCTTCGCTCCTGGTGTTGTTGTGCCAATGCCGACGTTACCGGAAGAATTGATCCTCATTTTCTCTGTACCGTGGACACCGAAGGTCAACGCAGATGAGCTGTTCGCGGTTGATTCTGCGGTCAGACCGATCTCGCCACGGACGCCGGCGCCCGTGCCGCTTCCATCATCCGTAAAGAGCTGGTATGAGACATAAGGAGAAGTAAGGCTGTAAGTATTTGCGCCTCCGTCTTGATTATTGTGGGCGACGCGTACAGCGACAGGAGTGCTTCCGCCAGTCACCACGCTCGAGCTGCCGTCAATCGTGAGCACCTGAGACGGCGTTGTGGTGCCGATACCGACGTTGCCTGTTGTATCGAGGACGAGCTGATTGGCGCGATTCGTATAGGTTCCCAGAACGAGCTGTGGCTCGCCAGACGATCCGTAATCGGAGTATATCTTCTGTGCAGACGCATCAGGGAATTCAAAATGGAGGCCGTGCCAGTTACCGCTTCCGAGTGATCGAAATGTAACGGAATCGGTGCTTACGATGTCGAGCGCATGACCCGGATTCGGAAGCCCGATACCGACGAATCCTCTATTTGAGACAGTGAAGTCAGTTTTCGTCGATGAGCCGATAGCGAATTCTGGGCCGGATACGCCGTTAGGGTTCACTGACAGCTGCGCCCAAGGCGTCGTTGTACCGATGCCGACATTGCCACCCGACTGGAAGGTTACTCGATCACCCGGGCTCGCTGTATTGTCATAGATACGAAGATCGTTCGAGTTTGCAGGCTGATACAGATACCACGTATCGCTGCCGCCCTTCGTGATACGAACACCGCTTTCGTTGCCTGCAGGAGCATTGACCGTGAGATACGTATTTGAAGCACCGTTAGCAAGGATGCTTCCTGCGGCCTGCAACTTTGATCCACCCTGAGCCGATGTCGTACCAATAAGGAGCGTTCCTGCATTGGTAAGAAGCAGGCTCGTAGCTGACGACGAACCAACCACAAACTGGTTAGCTGCCGTGCCTGCGACCGGATTTACAGCAAAAGTTGCCCACGGCGTAGTAGTACCAATACCGATATTGCCGCCGCTTGAGGCATTCAACACCAGGGTGGATCCATCAATACGAAGCGGCTGCCATGTCGACGCCGATCTGTTGTATGAACGGAGATTGGATTGCGAGCCGTCCCAGGTCAGCTCCGCGCCGACACCGCTCGTCGGTTGAACCTGGCTGGTTGCCCTGATAGTTCCAGCCACATCAAGCGTTGTAAGCGGGGTTGCTGTACCCACACCAACACGACTGTTCTCAGTGTCGATCGAGAGAATCGAATTCGCTGAAGCATCGGTGAAATTGACCGCAGCAACACTGTCTGACTGCGGCGTGACCGTAAGCGATGGCGCCGAACCGTTCAGACCGATCGATGTAGCGCCGGCCGCGCTCACAGAAAGCGTAACTTCATTCGAAGAGTCGTATTGAACTCGGAATTGTGGACCCGAGACCGAAGTAATCGTTTGGCTGCCGGTATTGATAATGCCACCTGCCATGAGATTACCTGAATTGTCGACACGGAAAATTGGTGTACCCGACTTCGACATATATGAAATGAAGTCGCCTGACGGAGCCAGGTCCGTTGCGCGGTATGCCGAAATGATCGGCTCACCGTTCGAGGTCTGCTGAATACTCAGTGTCGCCTGAGGCGATGTCGTACCGATACCAACATTGCCTCCCGTTGTTGCAAAGTATGCGAAGCCGGACGCAGTGAAAGCAGTCGTTGATGCGTACGGCAAGACTGAAGCTGCTGATGATGTTGCCGTAAAGTACGGCGCGACCGGCGCCGTAAACGATGTTATGTTCCCAAAGTTAGCATTTGTAGCAAAAAGATTCGTCGAGAACAGGCTGGTGGTCGTCGAATTTGTAAAAAGAATGTCGCCGGCAGTCAGACTTCCGGTCGAGATCGAGCCGGACGAGATCGAACCGAAGACATCGACCGTGCCATTGATAGTGGTCGAACCTGAAAGCGTCGCATCAGAAAGATTTGAATCATCTATGTTCGAACGGTAGATACGACCATTGCCCGCGTTATCACGAGAATTACGTGCGTTCTCGTTCGAGATATATGAACGTGAAGCATTAACCGAAATCTGCGATTCGAGTTCTGCGCGCAACGATGCAAGTTCAGCCGCAGATGCACCGGCCTGTGTGTAGTAGTTATTGATGACCGGTGAAGGCGCCACGCTCGTTGCATCAGAACCGGCATCTACTTCTGGCTGTGCGGCAAGAAGATTCGAATCATCTGCGACGATGACGATGGTCGTCGTGCCCAGTGCGCCACCTTCAGCTCCATTACTTTTACCTCCATCAAAGAGCGACGCAAAGATACCGCCGCTGCGTACAAAGAGCGGATGGATCGCGCGGTATGTCGCAAGAGCTGCCGCATCCAAAGGAGATAGATCGCTTTGCGCAACTGCAGCAACATGGGACACGAACGAGCTTGTCGAATTAATTGTCGCTGCAACTTGCCCAATCTGATCTGCAAGAAGCGTACCCAATACTTCTCCCGTTCGGGTAACGAATGAATAGGCGGCTTTAGCATTCTCGGCATTCGTCATCCAGTAGCCGCTTACTACGAGCGAAAGTGAAAGAACCGCCGCCACTACCTTCTGACCAAATTGTGAAAGCCTTGCCGGCGATGGCAGCGTTGCCGGAAGCGGTGATACGATCGGCGCCTTTACGATTACCGAAGCCTTGGCAACTTCGACGACCGGTGCAACACCAGACTTCGAAAGGGCCGGCATAAGCGGGCGTTCGTCTGGAGCATACTGAAGCTCTGGAACAGGCTCCTTTGGAAGGACTTCCGAAAGCTTTGGCTTGGGTGCCTGAATTGCCTCGGACAGGGGGGCTGGAAGACCATAGGACCTCTGGTACGTCAAGATCGACTCCTCGGCAACAAACCAGAGGCGTCCGACCATCCGAGCCTCGATTTTTTTGCCACGAATAAGCTGACCCACATAGTCCTGAGTATAGCCACAGAGCTGGGCAGCTCGGCGAGACGAGATGAACTTTTTGCCCTCAAAATAAAGATGATCGCTCATAGGATCTTTATGAGGATAATTATAGTTTTTGAGCAGCCTATTCGTCTTGTGGATAAGGGCTTTTGGCCATTTTCATTTTTGATCAAAAGCCGTGCTTTTACTTAATACCATTTCCATCGAAGAGGGGCCTAATTCTCACCATCTCGGCAACCAGCCCAAAGCTTCAGTCACACTCTATGTAAACAAATCCCAATACATGGCTTAGTTACGTAAATTTTCTATGAATGTTTATAAATGTTTAAAAAAGACTATAAAAAATTTGTATCCACCATTTCCAGCTCATTTCAATCTTTGTAAGAAGACCCCCAGACGTGCTTGTGCTGTCATTTCCAGCCGCTTTCAGGTAGAGTATTTTCATTATATGGAGAATTCATCAGGACACGAAAATAGACTTGATGTCGAGATGGCACGGAGAGGTCTTTCCCGGTCGCGCTCGGCTGCGGCAGATCTGATCAAACGCGGAAAAGTAACTGTCGGCGGTATAGTCGCGACAAAGCCGAGCACGGAAGTGAGCGAATCGACCCAAATCACCCTCTCGCCTGAGGCTCGATTTGTGTCACGCGCCGGAGAGAAGCTGGAACGAGCTCTTTCCACTTTCGGTATCAATGTCACAAATTTCGAAGTGATAGATGTCGGATCATCGACCGGCGGTTTCGTCGACTGTCTTCTTTCCCATGGAGCTCGACATGTCGTCGCGATCGATGTTGGTACCGATCAATTGGTCTCGTCGCTGCGTTCTGACCCACGAGTTGAGTCAATCGAAGGAACTGATATTCGAACCTATGCGGCCAAACATTCCGCAGACGGTCGACAGTTCGACCTTGCAACCATCGATGTTTCCTTCATCTCTCTGTCACATGTTCTTCCCAAAGTTTTCGAACTGCTCTCCCCCGGCGGTTCATGCATCACATTAGTCAAACCACAATTCGAGGTTGGCAAAGAAATCGCTGACGAATTCAAAGGCATCATTCATGACGACACTGTCCGAATGCAGGCACTTGAGTCCGTGAAGACCATCGCACGATCGGCAGGCTTCGAGATCGTCGCTGAAGCTGACTCCCCCATCGAGGGTGAGAAGGGTAACCGAGAATTTCTTCTTCATCTACACAAACCGACTCGATAGGTCACTTCCCTGTTGCGACCGCTTCGTTTTCGTGCTTAAATAGGCGTCTTGTTACAGCCTATGGAAATTCGCAATATCGCAATCATCGCCCACGTTGACCACGGCAAGACCACGCTCATGGACGGCATCATGAAGCAATCTGGTGTCGCCAAAGAAGGTTTTTCGATGGACTCGAACGCACTTGAAAAAGAGCGCGGCATTACTATTTACGCCAAGAACGCATCTATCGAATATAAGGGTACGAAGATTAACATCGTAGACACCCCCGGCCACGCAGACTTCGGTTCTGAAGTAGAGCGCGTTCTTCGTTCGATTGATACCGTCCTTCTGCTTGTCGACGCCCAGGAGGGTCCTATGCCTCAGACCCGCTTCGTCTTGAAGAAATCCCTGGAATTGGGCATGAAGCCGATTGTTCTTATTAATAAGATCGACAAGCCCGCAGCTCGTCCGAAAGAAGTCCTCGACGAGATCCTAGAGCTCTTCATTGAATTGGGTGCCACAGACGAACAGCTTGATTTCACTACGATCTATTCCATTGGCCGCCAGGGCATCGCAAAGCGTAAGCTTGAAGATCAGTCGACCAACCTCGACCCCCTGCTTGATGCAGTCCTAGAACTTGTTCCAGCAGCAAAATCTGACACCACGGCACCGTTGCGCATGCAGCCCTTCAATTTGGCATACGATTCATATACCGGACGCCTGGCTTTGGGCCGAATTTATGAAGGTACTATCAAAACTGGCCAGAACGTCTTTATAAAGAAACCGTCAGGCGAAATCCGCAGTGGTAAGGTAACCAAACTTTATACCTTCAAAGGTCTAGACCGCGAAGAGATCGGTGAGGCGATCGCAGGCGACATTGTCATGGTAGCCGGCCTTCCAGACATCTTCATTGGCGAAACCATCTGCCAGACCGAAGACGCAACTCCCCTGCCCGCTATCGCCGTGGACGAACCGACCATCGCTCTTAACTTCCTGGTTAACAACTCGCCGTTTGCCGGACGCGAAGGTAAATTCGTCACCACCCGCCAGATCCGCGATCGTTTGGAGAAGGAATTGGAAGTAAATGTCGGTTTGAAGATCGATTTTGCACCACCGATCGTGGCAGGCCAGCCCGATACGTTCAAAGTATTCGGTCGCGGTGAATTGCATGTGTCGGTCCTTCTGGAAAACATGCGCCGTGAGGGCTTCGAACTTCAGGTATCGCAGCCGCAGGTTATTATCAAAGAGATCGAGGGCGTCAAATCCGAGCCGTTTGAAGAAGTGACAGCTGACGTTCGTTCGGAAGTTTCTGGTGAAGTGATCCGCAAGCTTTCGGCCCGCAAAGGCATTATGTCGAATATGACCGAACGCGAAGGCATCACACGCCTTACATTCGACATCCCAACTCGCGGTCTTTTGGGCTATCGCGGCGAATTCATTATCGACACCAAGGGTGAAGGCATCCTTTCCTCTCGCTTCGTTGGTTTCCGCCCACATGTGGGAGCGATCGAAAAACACGAATTTGGCTCGATGATTGCAATGGAGACCGGTAAAGCTGTGGCGTTTGCGCTCTGGAACCTGCAGGAGCGTGGCACATTGTATGTCGATCCAGGCGAAGGGATCTACGAAGGTATGATTGTCGGCAATACTTCCAAAGGCGACGACCTTGAAGTGAACCCGATGAAAGAAAAAGTCCTTTCGAACTACCGTTCTGCCGGTAAAGACGATGCCATCATGCTTGTTCCCCCGTGGAAACTTTCGATCGAACGTGGTCTGGAAATCATGCATGATGACGATTACCTCGAGATCACTCCGCAGAATGTCCGCTTGCGCAAGCAGTTTTTGAAGAAAGTCGAGCGCGAAAAAGCGAAAAAGAAGGTCTAAAATCGAAAAAACACACCACAAAAGGCGCCCAAGAGGGCGCCTTTTGTGGTGTGTATCATTTTTATTTCACTCTCTATTTCACCAGGTTCAGTTTCGCTCTGGTAAGCGGCCCGACGAACCCGTACGCGACGTCGCCCGGCTTTGCAAGACCATACGATTCCTGGAACTTGCCGACTGCCTTCTTTGTGAGCTGACCGAAGGTACCGGTAACAAGTTTTTCAGGATAAATACCAGGAATCTTACTTAGAACAGTTTGAAGGAGAACAACTTCCGGACCGGTCGAGCCGAAGTCCAATGCGTGTGTAAAGGATGAAGCCGATGAAGCTGTTGAAACAGATGAAGCTGCTGCTGAAGAACCGGTCGAAGTTGTCGTCGTACAACCAGAGAGCGTTACCGTCTTAAAGGAAAGCGATGAAAGAAGAAGTCGAGTAATCGATCCAACGATACCTGTTGGGGTAACCTTGTAGGCAGTCTGGAACTTCTGGACCGCTTTCAATGTAGCGGGACCGAATGTCGTGGTTTCCTGCCCTTTCGAACCTGGCCCCGATGTAGAAACGGTGTATCCCTGCGAGTTAAGAAGTTCCTGGAGCTTTTTTACATCAGTACCAGCAGAGCCGAGGGAGAGATTCGTCTTGAAAGCGTAAGTCGTCGTAGCAGATTCGGTCTTGGTCGGGATACAGGTAGCAACAGCTGTCACCACCACTTTTTGTGTGACCGTCGGCGTGAAAGTGCCGAGCGGAGAAATCGGTGCGGAAACAACTGACTGGCTACCGCTACTGCCACCACTTCCCCCTCCACCACCACTGCTTCCACCAGAGCCCGACGAAGATCCAGAAGTCGTGGTCGTGACGGTATTCGCGATCGTGACGGACACGGACGAAGATGTTTTCGAATTGCCTGCAGCATCCCGTGCGACCACAGTAAGGACATGGCTCCCATTCGAAACACCCGAGGTGTTCCAGGAACCAGAATACGGTGCAGTGGTAAGTTCGCTCGCAAGGTTCGATCCATCGAGTTTCCATTGCACACCAACGACTCCGATATTGTCCGTTGCCGTCGCCGCAATAGTAACCGTACCAGAGAGCGCTGCTCCATTCGATGGCGCAGTAATCGACACGGTCGGCAACGTTGTGTCCGCCGATACGACGTTAGAGTTGAACGTTGCGACAACGGTCGTATTCGACGACACGGTAACCACGCATGATCCAGTGCCCGAGCAGCCGCCGCCGCTCCAGCCGGCGAACGTCGAACCCAAGGTGGCTGTCGCCGTAAGAGTTATCTGGGTACCCGAAGAAACATTCAACTGAGTACAGCTCACACCGCATGAGATCGAGCCGCCTGAGACGGTGCCGGAGCCCGTACCCGACTTAGAGACTGAAAGTGTAAATGTGGTCGGGACAGGATTACCGCCGGAGCCGGTCACTCCTGGAGCTTCGGTACCATTCAGATAGCGGTATCCGGCAGGAATAGCGGCATACGATAGATTTGGGCTCGACGGATTGAACGGAGGCCACGCAAGCGTTCCGAACCAAGACGGCTTGGCCGAAAGATACATCGAAGACGGGAGAGTCTCGCCGCCAAGTGCCTCGTTAGTCAAAATAGAGCCACCACCTGAAGCACTTGCAAGATAGTTGCCCTTCATGATTGCGGTAGTAACCGTATCAAGATCTCGCTCCTGGAAGCCCTCCGCGCGTGGCCAAATACCAAGAGTCGTGCCTACCGAAGGTAATGTCCAAGGTACATTGCCAGGACCAGGAGCGCCACCGGTAACCGTAATCAAGTTGCCATCGAACGAGGCGAGAGACATCGCATAACGCGCGCCCGTACCCCAGTCAGCTGTCACGACGTAAGAAGAACATCCGCACAGCGCAGAATAGTAACCATAAAGTTTATCCCTTCCCTTGGTAATATTGATTACCATTGCGGAGTCGCTCGAACGGGATACAACGGTTCCTTGTATACCCAAGCCCGATACGGCGCTCCAGTCTTGCCAATATTTACCAGCTGACGGTGCCACCCATCCTGTAAAATCTGCGTTTCCAATGTTCGGTTGACCAAAGGAGAATGATCCGCTCGATATACCGGGTGAGCCGATTATATTACCCAAGAGATTGAAATTCCTCGAAAATCTCTTTATACCAAAAGTCCACGTCGGCGTCGTTACACCAGTAGATTGATCAACATATTTGCCTGTCACCCAGTTTCTGAGCCAGGTAGCTTCTGATTCACCGCCATAGTATCCATCCGACTTCACATTGTCAGTGATATTGCCTTCGTACAGGTTATAGCTGTTCTGGGCGGCATGGTTGGTGTTCATTTCGCCGCTCGTGAGAAAGTTGTATGCGATGACATTACCCATGTCGCTGTGGCTGAACAACGTCGCCGCCGCGCCTCCCGTGGCAAGGACGTTGTCTTCGACGAGGCAGCCCGTGCTGGTATCCATAAGGAACCCGGCGCCGCTCGGCTGATTAGCCGGATGATTCAATATGTCAATGAAGCTATGCCGGATCTCGCAGTTAAGGGCGTTCGCGATTTTAAGATTGTAATTAAGCACATTCTTCAGCCTCATGTTCATGACCCAGGTTCCGTATGAGGTCGAGATGTTAAGAGCGTCTTGTGCGGAACCGTTCCTGCCGTCGATCGTGAAATCCTCAAAGCCCACATAAGGAACCGGATTCGCGAAATTAGACGGCGTAATCTGCGTTCTCGATGCGGTCGATCCGACGATGATCGGAGGGGTGATCGTAATGCTGTTCGACGTCTTAGATTTAATAAGCGCCATCTGTCTGCGAAGGTACTCATATCCATACGGCGATATGATCGGGAGCGACATGTCGTTACGGGCGCTGATCTCGATCATCTGGTTAGGTAGCATCATAGATGTGTCCGACATGCCGATGACCGTGCTTCCCTTGCCCGTGCCCGACGTGACGGGGTACGAAGGAACATTGTAAGAGTCACTTCCACGAAGGAAGATGCACATGCTTGCAGCGCGACAATCGATGACGGTACTGTCCCTGCCCGCTCCGCGCAAGGTGATGTTGCCCCTGAGAACATAGATCGTGCTATCGACGCGATAGGTTCCGGCAGGCATGTATATGACATCTTCCGCCTGGGCCGCCGCAATGGCCGCATTTATAGCGCCAGAAGCATCGGTTGCACCAGTGTTATCAGCATTATATGGAGCAGTTGTGACATTCACTATCTTCGTGCGGGTTTTGATGCCACCAGGGACACCCACGGTCACTCCCGGCGTCCAATCTGCGACGCGCTCGGTAGGCACAATGCCCAATGACGATGATTTAGTGGTTGCCGTTACAGGACTTGATTGAGCCGATTCTGTGCCATTCGATCCGGTCTTGGCCGTGACCGTATATGTATATGTTGTGTTCGGAGATAGTCCTTTGTCTTGATAATATGGCGGCTCCTTGTAAAGGACGTCGACCGAGTTTCTTGTCATGGTCGCGATCGGAGAACCGTTCCTATAAAGAGTATAGATTGTGGACGTCGTCTCGTTGTCAAGCGTAGACCAAGCGACGGTGACCTGGTTCGAACTCACACCCGTCGCACCGACAATTTCAGGAACACCCGGAGCACTCACTGATGTTGCGTCGAAAGTAGCCGTGACAGAGGTATTTGAATTAACCGTGACAGCACAAGATCCCGTACCCGAACAAGCTCCCGACCAACCGGCAAAATTCGAACCCGAGGCGGCCGAGGCGGTGAGTGTGATTGAAGTTCCTGACGATATGCTTGATTGAGAACAGCTCGATCCACACGAAATGGATCCACCCGAAACGGTGCCGGAACCTGTGCCTGCTTTAGAAACAGAAAGGCTGTAGGTCGTCGGAGCCTGAACACTTCCTTGCGTCGTCGTAAAGAGTGCATTCGAAGATACAGCTAAGTTACCAGCAGCGTCACGCGATCGAACACGATAGTTGTATATCGTATCTGCAGAAAGCGACGAAAGAGCCACACCGTGAGACGTAACAAGAGACGAATCGAGTGGAGTCGTATTACCGTATGAGGTGGTGAGACCGTATTCGACCTGAGAGTCCGCCGATTCGTCCGTCGACCACGATATGCTCGCAGATGACTGTGATATTGACCCTGCAGTTACTGAGGATATCGCCGGAGCGGTCGTATCAGGGGTGCCCTCTCCACCACCCGAGGATCCCGATGACATAAACACACCCACAGCGAAAGAATTGGTCAGGTCCGAACCTGTTGTCGGAACACTGGCGCACGGTGAGTTCGCATAATTACAACTAAAGATTACGTAGGAGGTACCAGACGGCTGCCCATTCTGACCGCCAAATTGGTAGTCTGCGCCGTTGCCGTTGAATTGGAGAGCGACCTTGTATGTGCCAGACGAAACTGTCACAGGCGTGTTCACATCAAGCTCCTGCCAGAAGTCGGAGCCAACCGTTCCACTCCCACGCGCAGATGCGATTAGGTTGCCAGCCGAGTCATACAGACCTATCGATACTCCCTGCGCATAAAGGATCGATTTCATGTACACGCGCAGGCCGGTAACCGTTCCATCCGGCAACGACACGTTGTTCTGAATATATGTTGCCGACGAGTCGGTCACATTGAAGGTGGCAGTTGCCTCGGATGAAGACATTGAGTCGTGCCATGTACCAGCTCCTCCGACGAATGCCACATTGTCTCTGCCGCTAAATTGACCTTTATCCAAAAAAAGAACTGCTGCGGCTATTGCGATTGCCGCACAGAGCACGAACAGTGCCTTCCTGACTGTCATGTGTCAATTGTACCAGTGGTACCAAATAAAGAGACAGGGCATTATCCCCAGGCAAGAAAAAGCCCGCTATAGCTATGCGGGCTTCATATATCTTATGTATTTAAAGATATCTTCGGTTTTTCTCTAGTTCGAAAAGAATGTCCGCAAGCAGTATTGCCGATTCCGCAGGTTCTCGGACAAGTTCGGATATCTTGTATGCTTCGCCACGATCCATTTCATCCAGATCTTGTTCTTCGATATCTTCATCTTGTTCGTTGGGATCGAAGCAAGGCTTACCCCAGCTTGCCCGATCATCGCAATCCATAAGATAGATCGCGCACTCGCGGATAAGTCTTCTCCCTTCTTTGATATGCCGCTCGGCCGTTTCAAGGGTCGAGTAGCTTAATTCATCTTCCTCATCCATCCTCTTTTCGAGTCGCCGCAAGAATCTTCCTACTTTTCGTTGGTACCGTTTCAGAATAAACGCATCCATAATGTCCTCCTGCCGATAAGAATAGCATGAGAAAAGAAAGCCGCGCCCCGAAGGGGCGCGGCTTTCTTTTCGGGTCAGAACCCGGAGCCTTTAGAAGCTCCGGCGGTTACCGCCGCCGAACGACGAGCCACCGGTGCGAGGGCGCTCTTCCATCGGGCGAGCCTCGTTAACCTTGATCATGCGGCCCTCAAAGTCCTTACCGTCGAACATCGAGATCGCGTTCATAGCGTCGGCGTCTTCCATGGTGACGAAGCCGAATCCGCGCGAGCGGCCGGTCATCTTGTCCATGAGGACGACCGCCTCGACAACAGCGCCTGCCTTCTCGAAGCCTGCCTTGAGGCTTTCGTTGGTGGTGCCGTACGAGAGGTTACCGACGTACAGTTTCTTTGCCATTTTCTATCTTTTTCTACTACTTTATAACTATCGCTGACCTTCCCTTTGGCTGAAACTTACGTCTCCCCTCCGTGGACTCTTACGATATGACTATACTACGCTATTTTTGAGATTCCGCAAGGAGGAAGGGTCCTACCCTTGTTCGCAGGATCGCCGTTGTCACCGCTCCGACGCCTAGATCTCGGCCTATATCGGAAACAAGCTGACGGACATAAAAACCCGAGCCGCTTGAAACACGCATCTTAAAAGTGGTGAGGCATTGATCTGGAGAAAGCGCTCCAAGATAATCTTCCCACATATTCAAGATTTCCGTTTGTCTGAAATCACCTTCGATCCGTCGCAGTGCGTCCTTGATCCAGTGCGAGAAATCTTTGACCGTTTGTGTGGTTGTACCAATGAGCTCGAGAGACTTCACCTCGACCTCATGCGTCGGGATATCTGCTTCAGCAAGTTTTCCCGATCGTGCCAAAGCAAACATCGGTTCGCCATTCACAACTTTCGAAGAAAACGGCGGATATTTTTGCACGATCCTGCCACGGTATTTCGAAAGCACTTTTTCTACATCTTCGATTGAAGCCGTTCCTCCTTTGGTCCCGGTTATTTTTCCCAAAACATCGAAGGTATCCGTTTCAACCCCCAAAACAAACTCGAATTCGTAATCCTTGTCCAAAGATGTATATGTATCACGTTCTTTATTTTTTTCGCCGCACAAAACGATAAGCACCCCTTCGGCCATTGGATCAAGTCGACCGGCATAGGTCATCCGATCAGCTTTGTATTCAGGATGAAGCATGACAAAGCGCTCCATCGCTTGAAGCGGCGTTTTTCCTCTCTTCTTATATACATTTATGACGCCGTCAAATCCTTTGCTCATTGCCCTATGCTACAATACCTGCCTATGAAAAAGATAGTTTTTGACATTGAAACTCGAAATCTCTTCCAAGACGTCGGTTCAAGCGACCCAGCCGCTTTGGATATCGCGGTCGTGTGCGCGTATGACTATGAGACCGATACCTATTCAAGCTATCAACAGGAAGATCTAGGAAAACTCTGGCCTCTTCTTGAAAATGCTGACTTGCTCATCACCTTCAACGGCGATCATTTCGACATTCCGCTCTTGGATAAATACTATCCCGGCGATCTTACCCGCATCAAATCTCTCGACTTATTGAAAGAGGTAAAAAATTCACTCGGCTTCCGTGTCAAATTGGATTCGATCGCACAAGCAACCTTGGGCTACGGCAAATCTGGCCACGGTTTGGAGGCGATCACCTGGTGGAAAAATGGCGAGATCGACAAAATCATCAAGTACTGCACCGACGACGTTAAAGTGACCAAAGAAGTGTATGAGTACGCCCTAAAAAACGGCTCGCTGAAATACAAGGATGGTCCGAACAATAAAGAATTCAAGGTAAACACCAAAGACTGGGACAAAAAGGGCGATTCAGCAATGACATTTTCGCTTGGGTTTTAGCTTTGCAGCTTCTTTAGGTCCTCAATGACCTGCAGAGCGTGACCTAACGGTTTCACTTTGTCGTAAATCTTCACAACTTTTCCTTTGGGGTCAATCAAAAACGTCGTGCGCTCGACGCCCATGTATTTCCGTCCATACAGAGTTTTTTCATGCCACACATCATACGCTTCAATCGCTTCCCTGTTCGGATCAGCCAGAAGTGTGAAGTTGAGTCCTTGTTCATCACAGAATTCTTTGTGACTATCGACATCATCGGGCGAGACACCCAACACAACTGCATTCAAATCCGAAAGCTCGTATTCGTGATCGCGAAATTCTTGTGCTTCGAGCGTACAACCCGATGTCATATCTTTTGGATAGAAATACAAGACGACCCATTGCCCGCGAAAATCTGACAAAGACACCAATTTTCCACGCTCGTCGTGAAGCGTGAAATCTGGAGCCAACTGTCCTTGCATTCCGGCCTGTTTGAGCGACTTCATACTGGCTAGTATAATGCATGGCATGAACGAACAACAAACATCGCAGTCTCTTTCAGTTCCAATCGCCATTGTTATTGCTGGAGCCCTGATCGCTGGCGGTATTTATTTGTCCGGCCGCAATTCCGCTCCTATAGCTAACCCAGGTGCCGCCGCTCCGGCTGCCGTTGCTATTAAAGGCATCCAGTCGACAGACCATGTTCTGGGTGACCCGAAGGCCAAAATTGCGATTGTTGAATATTCTGACCTTGAATGTCCGTTCTGTAAGGAATTCCACAAAACTCTTCACCAGCTCATGAGCGAATATGGCACCAAAGGACAATTGTCATGGGCCTTCCGCCACTTCCCCGTCCACACCAATTCATTGAAGGAAGGCGAGGCTGCAGAGTGCGCTGCTGAATTGGGAGGCAATGATGCGTTCTGGAAATATGTAGATCGCGTCTTTACCGCGACACAATCGAATAATGGTCTTGATCTTGCGCAGCTTCCGGTCATTGCCGGACAAGTCGGTATCGATACCACGAAATTCCAACAGTGCTTGGATAGCGAAAAGTATGCTTCTAAGATCGAACAGGATCGTCAGGACGTTATTGCCGCAGGTGCACAAGGCACGCCTTACTCGGTTATCTTTGCAAACGGCCAGACTATTCCACTTACCCAAGGCGCACTTCCCTACGCAGACATGAAGACCATCATTGACGCGATCATCAAAGGGCAATAAGCCGACAGCCAACGCAGTCGCTTTCTGCACAGCCGATGTTTTGAAGTATTGCTCCTGCATTGACTGCCTTTACCAACTCACGAATTTCGTCTTTGACGCGGGCGACGTCCTCCGGTATGACCGGTACTGTCACAATCTGACAGCGGCCTTTACCATCCGGTTTCAAGAAAACCAATGATGCTTCAATGCGCTTACCTTTATAGGAAGGATTCTGGGAAATAAGCATGTGATAGTACACAAGCTGCCGGAAATACGCACCGTCCGATGAAACTGTCTCTCCTTTGATTGCAGCGACCGAAAGCGCTTCACGAGTTTTATAGTCGAAGACGCGAATCGTATCACCATCTTCAACAACGGCATCCAATTTACCGTGGAGTCGCAGACCTTCAAAGTCCGCTTCAAACCATTTTTCGGTAAGCGCACCTTGTGGCGCAGAAAGATGTCCGAGAAGTGCTTTTGCCACCGCAGGTGCATGAGCAATCAATTCTTCAAGCAAGGCTTCCTTTTCGAATACTGGTAGAAGCGACGTTCGGAAATAACTTTGCACCGCATCAATAATCTCGGCTGAAATTGTCTTTTCAGATTTATCAGAAAGCTTCCAGACACGCGCCATCGCTTCATGCATAGCGTTACCCTTTTCAGAATTTGCGTTTGGTGCTTCGGGCACGCGCAGGATGCTTTTTATATAGAAATCGTGCGGACAGCGCATAAAATGATTAAGCGCCGTCACTGAAAGTCCTCGTTCGGAAAGAGTACGTATAGCATGGTGCACACGCTCGGTCGCATCAGCACTTTGTCGTACTTCCAGCGAAGAAGCAGCCAGAATCGGTTCTGCTGCTGGCACATCAACGCCAGTGATCGATGAAGGGTCAAGTTCAGAGATGAAACGAAGAGGCGACAATTCCCGGCCAACAGCGTCAGTCAAAGGCGCAATAATCGATACATGTTTACGAGCCCGTGTAAGTGCTACATAAAATAGTCTGCGAGCATCTTTGATATCATCGCCTTCGCCGCGTTCGCGTGGCAATACGAAATATGAAGCACGCGAACGCGGCATCCACGACTCCTCGATTGCATATGGAATAAAAACATAATCGTATTCCAATCCTTTCGAACCGTGCGCCGTCATGACAAGCATCTGTGCATCAGCTGAACCAGCGAACACTTTAATCGTTTTACCTTCTGAAGATGCCTTGTACGAAAGCAATGCTTCCAAAAGCTGCCGCGGATCATCGATGCCGTCGCGACCGGCAACATCCTGGGCAAGCGACACCAGACCGCGCCACACTTCGGCTGACAACGGGTCACGTGTAGCACGGTCAACCAGCCCTGCGCGGGTCGCAGCCAAAATCATGAATTCAATCGCACCAGCACGCATACGTGCCCGTGACAATTCAGCGAGCGCCGGGACCTGTTTTTCCAAATCGCCGGTTATACCAGCACGCAGATCTGCGATCAGTTTTACTGAAGCTTCGAGACTGATATTCCAAAGTCCCGCCGCCAATGTTCGGGCAAAAAGATCTGTACGAGATTGATCGGCCAAAAATCCAGCAAGATCAAAGAACGTAGCACCTACCGGATGCGCAAAAATATCCGCACCGCGTTCAGCCGACGCACGCACACCTTGCAAGGCCAATGCATCAAGCACACGGCCGACGTCTCTATTTGTGCGAACAATTACCGCGGCAGTCATATCCGATTCCTTTTCGATCTTCTTCAACTCGTCACCCAGATACTTTTCCATCGCTGCCACATTACCCGCCATTACAACATCGATCTTCTGCGTAGATACAGCCTTCTTTTCTTGGGTTCCCGATACAAGTTTTACACGCAGGCTTTCATGCTCGCCTTCGGCATAATTATTTTCGATCAAAGCAAAGCTTGCATCTAGAATGCCCTGATGCGAACGGTAATTGTCAGACAGCGAAATAAGCCGCGCGTCGGGCCAGGCATTTTGAAGCGACAGGAAGTTCTCGACGGACGCGCCCTGAAAGCGGTAAATCGCTTGCTTCTCGTCACCTACCACGAACAGGTTCGGACTCTCGAAGAAATCCGCGACCATGCGGACCAAAAGATTCTGCGAATCATTCGTATCCTGATGCTCATCAACCAGAATATAAAGAAAGCGCTCCTGTACCAGGCGTAAGAGCAATTCGTCGCGGCCCAGGGCAAGTACTACTTCCAGGATAAGATCGTCATAATCGATCGCCTTGTTTTCTTTTTTTCGCGCTTCATAGGCCTCATAGACATCAGCAAAAAGTTCGGTTTTTTGACATTTTTCGATGCGCTTTTGCGCGTCGGCTTTAAGCTTCCCTTTTGTCTCGCCGCGGGTCGATATCGAGTCGGGATCAGCGGCAATACGCTTTGCCTCATCTTGGGCATGGCTTTGTATCATGGCCGGCGTCCAAGCCTCCTTTTTTGCATCACTGATCGTCTTGAGGATCGCTCCTACATACAGATCAGGATTGCCGAATGGACGCAGAGTCGCGAAGCGCTTGTCTTTCAAAATGTCACGGATTGATGCTTCGGCTTCGATATCAGTCAGTTGCCGTGCATCGGAAATATGCGCGAAGTGATCCGGAAATTCACGGATAATCGATCCCGCGAAACCATGAAAGGTGTGAATGCGCACTTCGTCCGCCCTGCTTCCGATCACTTCGCGCAATTTTGCGCGCATCGCTTTGACGCCAGCTTCGGTAAAAGTGATGGCCAAGATACCGGAAGGCGGCGTATCGGTCGAACGCAGGATATTGGCGATGCGCAAAGTCAAAATCGTGGTCTTGCCCGTGCCCGGACCAGCAATGACCATAACCGGACCATCAATGGTGTCCACCGCCTCTTTCTGCTTGGCATTCAGACGTGCATAGCGCTCTTCAAAGACAGAATTCATGGGGCAAGTATAGCAAAGCAGACAACAAAAGCGCGCCCTAAAGGGCGCGCTTAAGATTTTTTCCACTCTTCTACTCTCTTTTAAATATTCTCTTGAAAGTATATGCGCCTGGACCAGACAGCGAGATAGCAATAGCTGAAAGGAAGAGCATCAGGTCAAACTCGTAACCGCCAATAAAGCCGTGCGAAAGTTTAACCAAGCCGATTGATCCGACCATCGTCGCGGCAAGCGCCACGCCTGCCCAGCCCGTCCACACACCCAAAAGCATCGCCACGCCACCGATTATTTCCACCGATGCGATCAAGTACGCCCAAAATGCTGACAGTCCGAGCGTTCCAAAAAACGCTACGGTATCTGCCATATTCGTCAACTTATCCGAACCATGCGCCAAGAAGACCAACGCAAGCCCGACACGAACAAGAAGCAATGCGGTGTCAGTGGTATTTCTCATGTGAATAAAAAATAATAACGCCGTTATTGTAGCACGCTATATCTGAGTCGTTTGCCTATTCTGGTCATCCAGAACAATAAGCTTGTAGATCTCGATTAAGGCCGAAAGCAAGGCTACAACCAGAGGGCCTAGAAACAGTCCAACAGGGCCAAAGAATGCGATACCACCAAGAACCGACAAGAGAACAAGCAGTGGGTGAACGGTAAACCCCTTGCCCACCACAATCGGCATCAAAATATTGTCGACCAGACCAACTACGATAATGCCCCAGACACCGAGTCCGATCGCCATGCCAATTTCATTCTTGGCCAATAGATACAGCGCTGCTGGAATGATGGTCAATCCCGCACCGATCCCTGGCAAAAGCGATACAATGGCCGTGATTGCACCCCACAAAGCCGCATGTGGCACATGGAAGATCCAAAATCCAATGGCAGCCAGAACACCTTTCACCAAAGACGTGAAAAGAGAACCTCGCACAACCGAGTTCACCGCCCGCTCAATTTTGGCGATAATCTCGTTATCGTAAGTATCAGAAAGAGGAGAAATTTCGATCGCCGTACGCTTAAACTTGTCTCCATCACGAAGCATATAGAACATACCAACGATAGCGATGAACGCGCCTAAAGCCGCCGAAGCAGTCGTCGAAAGAATCTGTCGAGCATTTGATACAAACGAATCCGCGATAGAGCGAATATACCCTTCAATATCTGGCACGAATGATGGGAAAATACGTTGGATCGGTTCGACAACATAAGATGTGATCACACCCATGCCACCCAACCCTTCGTCACGTAAACTTCCGTAAAACTGAATCGATTCAACCGCGACCTGCTGAACAAGTGCTGCCAAGGGAACCAAGATAACAAGCAGCACAAAAAGGACCGAGAAGAACGCCGACAGCGAACGCTTCCCTTTTGTCTGAACAAGGAACCATCGATTGACCGGCCTTACGACCACCGCCGCCATGAACGCCAATGCAAGCGGCGCAACAAATGGCTTGAAAAGCAGAAGAGTCAGAACAAAAACGAAAAGAAGCAGTCCTATGAAAAACGAGAGTTGGAGCTTTTTGGTGTCCATGCCCATTAGTATACCTTTATTTTGCCACCGAGCGCGACCGTGCCCCAGGATTTGTGTGAACGATCTTTTTACATTTCGCCGAGCAGTATGCGCGATCCGCTTCTCGACAATCTACACAACAAAGCATCTGACTTCTGCAATCTTGGTTCGTGCAGTCTGCGTACTCTTCGGTCTTTACATCACAGAAAGAGCAGCGGCCGATCACTTCCCTGTCTTTTCCACCAAAATGCATAGTGACGCGTCCATCAAAGACATACAATGCACCTTTGAAATACTTACCAGGATATTTCTCCATGAACGAGACAATGCCACCATCCAATTGATAGACATCTTTGAAACCGTTTTTGACCAAATATCCCGAAGCCTTTTCGCAACGCACGCCGCCGGTGCAGACCGGAACCACACGTTCGTTCTTATATTTAGAAAGTTTGGGCAGAATCTTCGAAAGGTCGCGAAAATTTTTTAAAGGCGGCAAGACCGAACCTTCGAAGTGGCCAACCTTGTGCTCGTAATCGTTGCGCATGTCGATGATGGTCACCTTCTCACCTTTGTCGAGCCATTCTTTGAGGATCTCAGGTGAAAGACGCTTGCCGGTGACTTTGCGCGGGTCAACATCCGTCTCGGCGGATTTTTCAAGTGAAAGCGAAACAATTTCCGAGCGAACCTTCACCGAAAGACGGGGGAAAGCCGCACCATCCTTTGTTCCTTCACTTATCTTCCAATGAATCTTTTTGAATCCAGGTTTGGAATTGAGAAATTCGCGATATACTTTTGTGTCAGCAACAGTGCCTTCAAGCGTGCCGTTTACGCCTTCTTTGGCAACGATAATACGGCCCTTCAGGCCATGCGCCTCGCAAAAAGCACGCTGTTCAGCGGCAAATTTCTCGGGATTGCGAATATTCGCGTATTTATAATACAGAAGTATCTCTCGCTTCATTGCGAGGCCATTCTATACGAAACTGGCCGCGACTGCTACCTTAACCGAAAATAGCTACGATCAATGCCGAAACAACGATCGTCACCAGATAGTAGCCAGAATTGATGGCAAACAATGCCCATGAGTCACGTTTACCATACAGTACCAAAGTAATTCCGGTCGGAACCGAGAACGCAAGCCACATAAGGACCGCAAGAACAATCACGCCCCAGATACCCACGACCACAAGCGAGTTGAGGAGCGATGAAAGAACAAATGCGGTGATCAAGGCCAAAACGAATGACGTGCCGTACGACTTCACCATATCTGCCTTCGACATGCCTTCCCCTGCTTTCGCGATCTCTTCAGGCGAAGGACAAACCTCTTTCAAAAAGCGTTGGCCGAAAATCGCCTTTGAGTACCATGCAAAACCAATCCCCATGGACACCACGCCTGCAATCACGATCGTAATGTAATTAATATTTTGAAAAAACATATAAACGCTCTATACAGTAATAGCGAAAGTATAGCACTACCTCATAAAGATAATTTTCGTGGAGTACGCAAGGTGAAGCTTTTCATATTATGCCTGTATAAAGCCATTTATAGAAAAAGATAAAGAAAAGATAAAAATGTGTATAACTTACCTCCTTGCGCCAGACCTATCGGGAACTAGAATGTCTTTATAATCGTCAAAGCAGCACATGCGCATTCTTGTCGTCGATGATGATCGGGATATTCGAGAATTCTTGAAAGCAAATCTTCAAACCGAGTGCTTTATCGTCGACACAGCTGGAGATGGAGAGGACGGATCATTTCTCGCTCGCACTCGTGAATACGACGTGATCATTCTCGACAACATCATGCCCCGAAAATCGGGTTACGAAGTCTGTCGTGAATTACGCGCTGCAGGCAAAACGACTCCTATTATTATGCTGTCGGTACAAGCCGATGTCGAAAATCGCGTCGATCTCCTTGATTTGGGTGCAGATGATTTCGTACCCAAGCCGTTTTCGTTCAGAGAATTACGTGCTCGCATTCGTGCATTGATGCGCCGACCGAAAGATTCAGTTGCGACCGTGCTTACCGTCGGCGATCTCGTTCTTGATACCGCCAATCAACGAGTCCGTCGCGGTACACGCGACATTTATCTTACACGCAAGGAATTCGCTTTGACAGAATACTTAATGCGAAATCGCGGTGCAGTCGTATCGCGCGGAATGCTTATGGAGCATGTCTGGGAAGAAGATGTCGATCCTTTCTCGAACACCATCGAGTCCCACATTTTGAATCTACGAAAAAAGATCGACCGAGTACCTAAAAAGAAGCTTATTCATACCGTTCCAGGCCGCGGATACAAGATAGAATCGAGCAATCGCATGATGGTTGATTAAAGTTATCAACTGTTCTTTATTTTTTCTTTATCTTTTCTTTATCTCGGTTTTGCCATACTCGCTCTTGTGGAGGTTGCAGCATGAAGTCGACAAGCCGGCACTTCCCCATTATCATGTCTTTAAATCGATATATCGATGACCACGATCATCTCACAGATCCTCTCGGACAAGAACGCTCGCACCGGCACCATCAAGGCTCCGGCGGCACAGAGCGAATTCTCGCCATGGGACACGCTCTAAGCTAGTACCCATGAACACCCCACAACACATAAGACGCGCAATGACCTCCGTGTGGCGCTTCTTATGGAGGGGTGTTCGTATTTACTACGACGCATTCATTCTTCCGCGAGCGAAAGATGAAGACTCGCGTCGACGTGAGTTCATCTTCAACATCATCGTCTCGACGATCTTCACGATTCTTGCTGTGTTCGGATTACAGATTGTCCACGTCGAACTTGTCACACCAGGATACAGCGGCGTTGGCCATGGTACCTTCATCTTCTTTCTTGCCTTCTTTTCCGCACTCCTCTACCTCTCGCGCAAGGGTCACACCGCTATCGCCTCGTACCTGCTCATCGGATTGTACTTTTTGGGCAATACCTATGGGCTGTACCAATGGGGCATTGAATTGCCCGCAGCAATTCTTGGATACGCAGTGACGATTCTTATATCCAGCATTCTGATATCGACCAGAGTAGGATTTGCGATGACCGCGATCGTCTCTGCATCAACGCTATTCATTGGGTATGTTCAAACTCATGGAATCGTCCATCCAGACCTTGCCTGGAGAACCCTTCCCATGGAATGGAACGATTCGTTCGAGAACTCACTGCTGTATTCATTCGCTATGGTTGTTGCCTGGCTTTCGAATCGCGAAATAGCCGCTTCACTGTCTCGGGCACGCAAAAGCGAAGCGGCACTTACCGAGGAACGAAATCTGCTCGAAGTCCGCATCGAAGATCGAACCAAAGAACTGAAAGCAGCGGAGCTTGAAAAAATATCTCAGCTGTACCGCTTTGTCGAATTCGGCAGGCTGTCGTCAGGTATCTTTCATGACCTGATGAATCCCATCACCACCCTGGCACTTTCTATCGAGCAGCTTTCCGAAAAGCCCTCTTCCCTGTCATCAGAAATGAAAGATCAGATCGATCGCGCGATCCGAGCATCAAAGCGCATCGAATCGTTCATCGAACTCGCTAAAAAGCAGCTTGATACCGAAGGTGAACGCGGAATCTTCGCTCTTGAAAACGAAACTCGTGACGCCATCGACTTGCTTCTACATAAGTCCCGCATGGCAGGCGTCGAGATCCGGCTCGAGTCTCCTGGCAACACACTGATTCATGGCAACTCTGTGAAGTTCTTCCAGATCGCATCGAACCTTATATCGAACGCCATCGATTCGTACAAGAACGTCTCGCGTATACCCAATGTGGAATGCAGAGTGTTGGTCTTGATATCTCGAACAGATAACGGCGTTGAATTCTTGGTTACTGACGAAGGTTGCGGCATACCGGAAGACGCGAAAAAAGTAATTTTTGCCCCATTCTTTAGCACTAAATCCAAGCGCGATGGCATGGGCCTGGGTCTATCTATGACCAAGGAGCTGGTTGAAAAAGATTTTGGCGGCACAATCGCTGTTGAAAGCGAAGAAGGAAAAGGAACAACGTTCACGATACACATCCCAATAGACAGGATGGCAGAGGATCGCCGAAGAAAAACAGGAGGGCTTCATTATGAAAACAGAAGCGACAAAGAAAAAGTCCCGCATGTCACCGCTTTTGAAAGCGGCACGAAAGGGACTTTCACGTCTCTCGCTTCCGAAGATTTTAAAAAATAGCGGAGCACCAAATACGGTCTTTCCTATCGCACTTATTCTGTCGTGCATAGCCAAATCAGGAATCAGAACGGATTGGATGACAAAGTTCCTTCTTTCACAAAGAAGCACATCATGGACCTGGAATTACGCGGTGCGCGGCTCGAAAGCGGCAGAGCGAATGCACTATCCAGACGACCTTGATGACACATCATGCGCACTTTCAGCGCTTTGCGTTTCAAAAGCACTTACTATCGACGGCACCGTTATGGCACATTTTGTCGAAAGTCTGATTGCTACCGAGGAAAAACCTGGCGGCCCTTATCGCACCTGGATTACTTCGGAATCGACCAGCGGGTCAGAATCAAAGAAGTGGAATGATATCGATATAGCCGTTAATGCGAATATTGCTTATTTTCTTGCTCTTCAGGGTGTATCGGTACCCAGCCTTACGGAATTCATCGATCAGGCGGTCGAAAGTCGATCATTTCCTTCGTTGTATTACCATGATTCCGCCATTATCTTTTATTTCATAGCGCGTTTCTGTTCTATCCGCGAGGATCGGGAAAGTCCAAAGGCACGTCAGACTATGCAGTCGCTATCAGCACTGATCCGATCTGTGTCAATTGAAAGTTCTTTGAAAGCCGCACTCGTCACCACATCGCTTATTCGCCTTGGTGCCAAACCAAACAATCCAAAAATCCGTGCAACTTTACAAAAAATTTTGGCAACACAAAAAGCGGACGGCTCATGGCCCGAAAGTCCGTTGTATATTGAAGAAAGTAATAAGAACGGCACGACTTATGCCCAGTCGCCAGAACTTTCAACGGCCTTTTGCGTCGAAGCACTTCTGCTTGCTGACACTCCCACTTCCAAAAAGCTGCCAACAAAGAACGCACATGTACTTTGGCACATCCGCAATATGTTTTCCCAATTCTTTTCACACAAAGGGACAAAAACTTCGCGAACATCATTTTCAAACAGCGCAAATAGCCAGCTTGCTCGTCTCGACAAAACTGGCATCACAGACATGGTCGCTCTGTTCCCCGCTCGTTTTGCACAGGCGATTGGAGCAAGGATTCCAAGTGCAATTTTGGCCAAGCTTGGTTGTGCAAACCTTCTAGGCTGGGTTGGCTATACGATCCAAGATGACGTCATGGACGCCGGTGATAATCGACCGCTTATACCTTTATCAAACGTATGCATCCGTGAATCTTTGCGTTTGTTTGAAACAACATGCGAAAAACAACGCACGTATATTCGCCAAGTTTTTGATCGCATCGATGAAGCAAATGCTTGGGAAGCTCGGTATCGCTCTATCAATACATGCGCACAAATTGCTGTACCTGCACACAGAACCATATCCGTCCTTGCTGAAAAGTCACTCGGTCACGCTTTGGGCCCAATGATTATCATGACCAAAGCCGGATATACGCCAAATTCAGCCTCGTTCCAAGCAATGGAATCATTTTTCATCCACTATCTGATTACTCGACAATTAAATGACGACGCACACGACTGGGAAAAGGACCTTTCTGAGGGCCGCGTAAATGCGGCCATCGCACCCATATGGTCACCACACAAAAGCATCGTCGACCTGAAAAATGAATTCTGGAATACTCATATCGACACCGTCTCTGCAAACATTTTCCATCACGCAGAACTGGCAATGAAGGCATACGCAAGGGCAAACGTTACGCTCGATACTTCTTATGCCGAAACACTGCTCGCACCTTTAGTCCGTTCTGCGCAAAAGGCCTTGTCCGAACGAGACAAGACCCTTGATTTCATTAAAGCGTATGAAAATCGAGCTTTCGATTCCTAAACGTCGATCGTTGCTTTATGCGCGTTCGACTGGATGAATGTCTTGCGACTTGGCACATCAGTACCCATGAGCATGTCGAAGATTTTGTCAGCCTCTTGAGCGTCTTCGATATTCACCTTCTTCAAGACACGGTTCTTCGGATCCATGGTTGTTTCCCACAATTCATCTGCGTTCATTTCACCAAGACCTTTGTAACGCTGCACATGGACTTTAACCGGCTTCTTTATACCTTTCTCATTTTCCTTAACCGCTTCTTCTTCAGCAGCTTCAGGTGTTTCCTCGTCCTGGACATTTGCGTCTTCGAGCGGGATTTCATCCTTGCCCAAGACTTTTGCCTTTTCCTCTTCACTATAGAAATACATGACTTCCTTACCGCGCTTCACCTTATACAGAGGCGGCTGTGCGATATAAATGTATCCTCCATCGATAACCGGGCGGAAATATCGATATAGAAGCGTCAAAATAAGCGTGCGGATATGTGCACCGTCGACGTCGGCATCGGTCGCAAGAATGATCTTGTGATAACGCAGCTTCGATAGATCGAAGGTTTCGCCAATGGCAGTACCCATGGCGATCACCAGGTTTTTGATCTGTTCCGATCCCAACATGCGATCCAAGCGAGCGCGTTCGATGTTCAAGATCTTTCCGCGCAAAGGTAGGATTGCCTGAATACGGCGATCACGACCAGTTTTTGCCGAACCGCCCGCCGAGTCACCCTCCACAATGAAGAGTTCTGATTCGGAAGCGTCGGACGACTCACAATCGGCAAGTTTACCTGGAAGAGTCATGCCCTCCAAAGCGCCCTTGCGAAGAATCGAATCTTTGGCAGCCTTGGCAGCCTTGCGGGCCTTCATAGCCAAGATCGCCTTCTGGATCATGGCTTTTGCATCGTCTGGATGCTCTTCCAAGAAAAGCTGGAACGCCTCGCCAAAGACTGAAGCCGTCGCAGCTTGCGCTTCAACCGAGCCAAGCTTGGCCTTGGTCTGGCCTTCGAACTGGATCTCGCGCATCTTGACCGAGACGATGGCGGTTAAGCCTTCCAAAACGTCGTCACCGGTGAAGGAATCGTCTTCTTTGCCACCGTTCTTTTTTGAATAGGCGTTAAGCGTTCGAGTAAGTGCGGTCTTAAAACCAGTGACATGGGTACCGCCTTCCGAGTTATAGATATTGTTAGCGAACGCCATGATACGCGACGAGATGTCGTCAACGTACTGGAGAGCCACTTCGACAGATTCAACGCCTTCAGCCTTCTTTTCGATATAGAAAATATTCTTGTGAATCGGCTTCTGGATCGAATTGGTGAATTTAACCAAAGACATCAAGCCGCCTTCGAAGTAGAAGGTTTGAGACGGGACATCTAGGCCCAACTCACGAAAATAAATGATGTCATCGGTATCGATCGAGCCTTTGTAGCCGCGGGCATCAATAACAGAGATTTTCAAGCCACGCACCAGGTACGCCTGCTGGCGCATGTGATTTACAATGCGGTCAAAATTGAATTCCTGCTGGCCGAAGATAGCCGTGTCTGGTTCGAACGTAGTGATAGTACCGTGAGCTTTCGACGAGCCAACTTTCTTTACAGCTGATTTTTTCTTGCCTTGCGAATACTCCTGTATAAATTTGCCGCCATCGCGATGGACTTCAGCTTTACAATACACCGACAAGGCATTGACCACCGACGCACCCACACCGTGAAGACCACCAGAAACTTTGTAGCCCGAATCTTCTCCACCGAACTTACCTCCGGCGTGAAGGACAGTCATAACGATCTCCAGAGCGGAAACCTTTGTCTTTGGGTGAACATCGACCGGAATACCGCGACCATTGTCGACAACGCGGATGCGCGCATTACCATGTTCGCCTGGGAGGATGGCAATCTCGATATCATTGGCGTGGCCACCCATCGCTTCGTCACGCGAGTTGTCGAAGATCTCATTGATAAGGTGATGGAAACCATCCGGACCGGTCGTACCAATGTACATGCCCGGACGCTTTCGTACTGGCTCCAGGCCCTCCAGGACCTGGATCGACTCTGCTCCGTAAGATGCGATTTTCTCTTTAGCCATAAGGGTTTTTGATCTCTCTAGTATACCAAATTTGAGGCCTTTTCGCTTCTTGACTTTATAAATATGTTCAGTGTTGTTCGCTTGAATTTAAAGCCCTTTTTGCATAGACTGGAGCTCTATGGAATTCCGTATCAGCGCCGCCGAGCAAGACCAGCTTTTGAAGGAACTTGAAACCCGTACGGACATTGAAGCAAGCCGCATGAAGCGGTATCTTTCTATGCCGGATCTTTCGCGTACTCCGACAAGTCCTTTGTTCGAGTTAGTAAAACTTGCGCGATCAACTGACGCGCTGAAACACCTCGACAATATCGTCATCCCTGAAGTGGTGCCAACATCTGTGCTGTTCGACCTGTTCGATTTTGCCCCCGACCATCCTGCGCGATCAAAAAGCGACACCTACTTCGTCAACGACCAGAACGCCCTGCGCACCCACGACACGGTCATGTGGTACTACTACCTTAACCTGCCCGAAGTCAAACAGCGCATCGCCCGTGGCGAATCGATCGGAACCGTCTGCTATGGCAAGGTTTACCGCAAAGACGAAATCGACCGACGCCACATGAATGTCTTCCATCAATTCGGCGCATGGTTCCTACAGCCTGATTCGAAGGGCATCATGCCGATCGACGAATTGAAGAAAGTTCTTGTAGAAATCGTCGAAGGCCTCTTTGGCAAAAATGTGGAATATAAATTCCTTGAAGACACATTCCCTTACACAGATCCATCGCTTCAGATCGAAGTAAAGGTGGGCGACCGTTGGATCGAAATCATGGGCGGCGGCATGCCCAAGAAATCGGTACTTAAAAACCTGGGGCTCGAGGGCTACAACGGTTGGGCATTCGGCTTTGGCTTGGAGCGTCTGGCCATCATCGGCATGGAACTCCCGGACATTCGCCTCTTGTGGTCTACCGATGAACGCGTCACCAAGCAATTGAAGCTTGGACAGAAATTCAAAGAAGTCAGCAAATACCCAGCGATCGTCCGCGATATCTCGTTCTTGGTCGACAAGGCAAATTTCGCTCCTAACAACTATTTCGACTTAGTTCGCGATGTGATTGGAGATCTGGCTGAAGAAATGGCTTTGGTCGACGAATACGAAAATGCCCAAAAATTTGGCGAAGGTAAGAAAAGCTATGCGTATCGTATTACATACCGATCACTTGATCGTACGCTCACCGACACAGAAGTAAATACGCTTCACAAGAAGCTCGAAGAACGCACCAAGGAAGTTTTTGGCGCAACGGTCAGATAGCACGAAGACGGTTCCTGTGATAGCTTGTGGATAGAAATTGATCCATGAGCACGAAATACGCAAGCGTTTTAAGCTGGGCAGTGAGCACCATTGCTAAAGCATTCGACACGACGTCGCTCGACATCGTAAACGACAGATATCTTCAAACCCTCCGAGACGGTCTGACATGTAATCAAGTTGGCCACGGAGTGCGCGATGGCGTCTACATCTTCTTCTATCCCTCCCTTCAAGTAATACGCTTTGAATGTGGAATAGTCAGCAGGGCCATTGAAATAGCCGAATCGACTGGAGGTGCCCGGCGTGGAAGCTTTGTCTCCTTATTGGTACCTCAACACATCATTGATAGCAGATGGAGCGAAGCCGGTCCTCCGTCATAGCGCCGTGATTGCGGCGCTTTTTTCTTGAAAAAATCCTGAGCCACCCGTCGGGATCGAACCGACGACATCCACTTTACAAAAGTGGCGCTCTACCAGCTGAGCTAGGGTGGCATGTGCGCCTGTGGCGCTCCCTTATTCTACCCTATCGGTGCAAAGAAGCTGTTGTGGCAGCCTCTTTGCCCTCCTTAATCTGCTTCAAATAAAACGAGGCGGCACCAGAGCGCGAGAGGTCTTCGGTCTTTTGTGACGCCTTGTGGACAATATGAGCCGAAACGTCATGGACATGCTTCGATACAAGCATACACAAGCGTACCGCGCGGACAAAAAGCCAATGACAGAGCACGATCACATTATGAAGCGTCACATACGAAAAGATATTGCCTGCCGTATGATGAAGACCGGCCAGAATCGGATCAGCCTTAGCACGAATATCAGCGACGATCGCAATACGAGGCGCACCCTTTACGATTTCAAGGTGACGATGGACCAGGATCGCTATCATTGCGACCGCCGTAACTGACATCGTGCTAACCTCGATAATCATAAAATTAGTTTAGGCAAAGCCTACTTTTCAAGTACTCCGAAGCGGGCAAAGCGGACAATTTCGATCTTCTCGCCGAATTTCTGGACAGCGGACGAGACCAAGGCAGCAACCGTCATATCACCGTTTTTAACGAACGGCTGATCCAGCAAAACACGTTCGCCAAAATATGAAGCAAGCTTACCCTCCAAGATTTTTGCCTTCATAGCTTCCGGCTTGCCTTCGACATCCTTGGCAAAAACCGATTCAGCGACAGCGCGGGACTGTGGATCAATATCCTCTTTTTTCAAAAATTCAGGCTTTGCGGCTGCGACATGCATAGCAATATCATACGCCAAAGCTTTGAATTCAGGATTCTTCGAAACGAAATCAGTTTCGCAGGCAAGTTCTACCATCGATCCGACCATGCCGGTCGAATGAACGTATGCAGCGATCGTGCCAGCGCCCAACGTGCGGTCGCCTTTCTTGGCAGCAGCCTCGGCACCCTTTTTCTTCAAAATGACCAGGGCTTTTTCCTTGTCGCCACCCGCCTCTTCGAGGGCCTTTTTGCACTGCATGACGGAAACGCCAGTTGCGTCGCGGAGCTCTTTGATGAGATCAGTGGTAACCATAGGAAAAATAACGATTATGGAATAAGGGTCGTGAAGACCTTAGTATAGCATTAAGCCCTTGCCTCTGGCTTCAAGACCTTGCCTTCGGCATAAGCATGGGCCAATTCGTCGAGGAAATAGGCCGCCGACGATGCCGACGCGTCGTTTGCCGGGATAGCATAGTTTACAAGTGAGTGATCGCAGTCAGACGATGCAATAGCAACAACTGGAACGCCCATCTGGCGAGCCTCTTCGACAGCGATAAACTCTTTCTTCGGATCAACGACGATCATGACACCCGGCTTCTCCTTCATGGAAACAATACCGCCGAACATGAGTTCAAGCTTTGCGATTTCACGGTCAATAAGAAGGCGCTCTTTCTTGGTGTACTTTGCAAGCTCACCCTTCTCACGCTCCTTCAAGCGATTCTCGTAGATATCGATGCGCTTCCTGATCTGACCAAAGTTAGTGAGCGTACCACCGATCCAGCGACCTGCAACCATCGGCACGCCTGCCTTTGATGCTGCTGCACGAACAGCCGGGATAACTTCGCTCTTACCACCTACAAAAAGTGCCTGCTTACCTGAAGCTGCGACCGATGCAACAAATTTCTTTGCTTTTTCCAAAGCTTCAGCAGTCATTTCGAGATCAAAAATCTCGATACCATTTTTCTGGCCAAAAATAGCCGTTTTTGCCGTTGGGTGGCGGCGCGATTTCGAGACGCCGAAGTGAGCGCCTGCCTTGAACATCGATTCGAGGGTTGGTTTTTGTGCGGTTGCCATAATGAATATAGGTTCGGAAAGCTTACCAAATATGGCTTAAAAAGGCAAGCTTCCCGGCTATTCTGCGACAAAAGATCCCGATTGGATCAAGGAGCGGGTCAAAGGACCGAAATAACCCGTAGACGGAAGGCCGTTTGCCTTCTGAAACTTTTTCAGCGCAGCCTGTGTTGAAGGGCCAAAGAAGCGTGTTTCTTGACCAACCGATCCTGGTCCCGAGACAGCTACACTGTAGCCCTGAGCATTTAGGAACGCCTGAAGACGCACAACCTCGTCAGACAAGACACCAATGGACAAGTCACGGGAAAATGACGGAACTTTCTGAGCCGGAGAAACAAGATAGCTCTGAAGCGCTTCTATGGTCTTGGAATCTAGTTGGCCATTCACCAAGGAACCCGGCAGTAGGCCTGCAAACACGAGCACGCGCTGAAGCGCCTTTACGGCTTCGGTTTTGCCATTCAAGAGTGCCGCGATCGGGGCAACAGCCGAAGATGTAATGGTCTTCTGAGTAATCATAGATACACGATGGGATGAACCATTCTTGCGCGCGGGCGTAGATGCCTGCGACGAAGCTTCGTTGTCACTATTCGGAGTAAGCTCGGTTTCCTCTTGGTCGCCATCGGATCCCGTTCCTGTATTGCCCACCAACACGAAGTCCGAGAATCCGGTTGTAGTACATGTCACCACTTTGTCATTGGTGTCGACCGAACAGTCGTCGAGCGCGGTCCAGGCCGAGTCGTGATAGCGATAGATAACGAAAGTGGACTCATCCAGTTCGCCGATGTCACTCTCGTCATAGCTCATGGATATTTCGATCGGCTTATCGAAAGAGGATACGAAATCCGAGGTGCCCGACAAGGCTCTGAGGTTAAAGACCTTATTCCCTACCTTCTCTTTACCTGTCGGAAGCCCTGCCGCCGCAAAGAATTTCGCCGAATCAATGTTCTTCGCCTGGAATGCGAGCGAAGCATCACTTGATATGAAATTGGCAGGCACAGTCGCTACAATAGACCCACCAAAAGCACCAGTAACCGAGATTGTACCGCCCGTTGAACGCGCAATAGAAGCTTCTTCGGTTAGGAATAGATCCGCATCACCCACACAGCCCAAGGTCGACAGGACGCGGTCAGAGCTCACTCCTTCAACATCCGATCCATCAACCGACTTTGCGCGGTAATGATAAACGGTACATGGCGCAAGACCTTGGATCGAATCAGTATGATCAGTGACCAAGACGACTGAATCGGCAAGAGGCGTAGTCGATCCGTACGATGATAACGGACCAAATTCGATCTGTGTGGATGCAGCACGATTGGTTGACCAGGTGAAGGAAGCAGATGATGTGCCGACGCTCGTGACCGAGAACGGGCTGATGATGAGCGCCACATCATTCTCGTCGCCGACCGTGAAGACCGACGAGGCGCTGCTGCGCACCGCGTCCAAGGCGTTCACCGCGCGCACGTACCATGCATGCGAACCGAAAGAGAGCGGAGCAGTTACCGTAGTAGACGTACCATGAATGCCGTCCTTCACCAGTTGACCATCAATATATAACTGATATTTCGATATACCACTTGTATCGGTTGATTCAGTCCACGAGAATGTCGGAGTCATGTCGGTCGTCGTCGTACCAGATTCCGGACTCACAAGCGAGAAGTCGCTCGGATAGCCCGTGATTGTAAAGACAGTCGGCGTCGTCGAACCGATAAGCGCCGAATCCTTGTACGCCCTCACGGACCAGGTGTGGGAACCGACAGAGAGACTCGACGTGAGGTTGTAACCGGGATCGGTTATTCCGTCTTGATACAGAGAACCATCAATATAGAGGTCGTACTCGACCGGGCTCTGGTCGTAGACGGCAGCCTGCGGCCACAGAAACGCCAAGTTCATTGAGGTGGTAGTGCCATAGCCGCTCACCGGCAAGATCGGCTTCGGGCTCATGAAGGCGCCCCTGATATTGGTTTTCGGGTCTCCGACGACAACGTCCTTCCACTTGATCCTCTCGGACGCACTATAGAAGCTGTCCGCAAGGTTGAATCCGGCTGTGTAGTGATCAAAGAGAATATCAGGATGAGCAACGGCATTCAAGAATGGCTCTGACACATAACCCTTTGCACCCGAGACGCCTTCGGCGATTAGGTCAGCAATGAGCGATTGCCCGTAGACCGGCGGATACCCGAAACTGCGCCCAGACGTAGAGACCGCCGTCTCTGCGATAGCGCCGTTCACATACGTATTACCTGGCTTGCCATAGAGCGCAGGGCTTGAGTCATTGCTTCCCCAGCTGGAATAACCCAGGACATTCGTCTGGCCCGTGAGGAAAGTCGAGGTCTGGTCCAGCGTTACGTCAAAGCCACGACCCTCGAGTATCGGTGCTGCTGCCTTCAGCCACTGGTTGAATATGTCATAGCCGCCGCCCTTGTTTGGGTCGACGTCAAGCACAAACGTGCCAGCGGATGTCGTGGTCGCGTTATGGGATCGATCGATAAGGCCGTAGATATCAGAAAGCGTGTAACCATCGAGACGGGTCACACCATAGATGCCGGTGACGCCACTCGAAATCGGACCAATAGATCCGAGATATGGGTTGAAAGCACCAGAATATGTTGGACACGAGGACCTACCGAGACAATAGGCCAGTTCAGAATCGACCGAATTGGTATAGTCGGTTACAACCATCGGGACACCCTTGGTCAGAACGACATAATTAATATTAAGACCGTTGGACTCGATAAATGACTTTATAGGTGCCAATACAAGGCTCTCGAAATCAGACCTGGATATATGGTCGTCTCCGCCATAGCTTGTATGCACAACATACGCATCATCAATGCCACGCGATGCTTTGAAATAATCGCCAATCGCAGTCGAAGTGGCCGAATTATCGTTCACCACAAGCAAGACATCGGAATAGCCGAAGTAGTCCTGGCGAGAGCTGCCGTAGGCCGTCACGCAGGGCGGCGTCGTGAAGGTTTTGTCTGACGAATATCCCGTGCCGAGGGAGTTCGTGGCAAAGGCGCGGTAGTGGTACGTCGTGGCACAGGAAAGACCAGCGGCGGTTTTGAAGAACGGACCCAAATCAATCGACCCTGATGTCTGAATAGTTGAGCCATAAGCTGCGGTTGAACCGTATTGGAAACCAACCGCTGTCGTGGATGCAATACCAAAACCAGACAGCACGCCTGTAAACATCGTCGACGTGCTTGTCAGATTTGTCGCCGATGTATAGGAAATCGATGGAAAATCCGTCTGGTCCGGGCAAGCAGACGTCGTGAATGTAGCGTCAGAAGAAGTACCCGTGCCGCCCGTGTTCACAGCAAATGCGCGGTAGTGGTACGTCGTGGCACAGACGAGACCAGAAAGATTTGTGCTGAACGTCGAGCCAAGACCGAACGAGCCTGTTGTCGAAGCAGTAGTCCCGTAACTTTCGGTCGTACCGTAATCGAAGCCAGCCTCGGTAGATGACGCATTGCCAGAATTTGTGATTGACGCTGAAATGCTGGCCGCTGACGAGGTGACGTTCGACGCCGACAGCGACCCGACAGATGGCGCAGAAACAGCTTCGCCCACGGTCACTGTAATCGACGTCGATGTGGCATAGTTGCCCGACGGATCATGCGTCACCACATAGAGCGTGTGGCTGCCAAATGTCGCCGACGACGTGTCCCAGTCGAATTCGTAAGGCGACGACACGTCCTCCGAGCCAAGCGCCTCCGAATCGACGTAAAGCGAGACACCGGATACCGAATCCTCATCCGTCGCGGTCACGCTCACCGTTGTCACACCCGAGACGGTTGCGCCTGTAGTCGGGCTCGTAATCGATACAGATGGTCCCGTCGTATCATTCAGCAAGAGCGAAACGCGGTTAAGGCCTCTGTCAGTGATTGCAATCATGCCATCGCTCGACACGGCGATACCAGATGGCAGATGATACTCATTATCATCCACACCTGGAATACCCCATTTGGCAAGAAAATTTCCCGACGAATCGAACTTTTGGATGCGTTTACTACCCGTGTCGGTCACGTAGATATTATTATCTGCATCAACGGCGATAGCATATGCGGTTGTAAACTGACCATCACCAGTGCCTGAACTTCCCCATTGAGTAATATATGTTCCCGACGAATCGAACTTCTGGATGCGCTTGTTTCCAGAGTCGACAACATACACATTATTCAATGAATCGGTAGCAATGCCCGATATATAGGCCAAGCCTCCACCGATACTAAACTGCCCGTTGCCAGAGCCAATGCTTCCCCATTTTGTGATGAAATTGCCCGAAGAATCGAACTTCTGGATGCGCTTATTGTTTGGATCACCAACATAGACATTACCAGCTGTATCTACAGCTATAGGAAAATAATTAATGCCGTTAGTGAATACGGGCTGGAATTGTCCATCACCACTGCCAGCGCTTCCCCATTTGGTGACAAAGCTCCCCGAAGAATCGAATTTTTGAATACGCTTGTTGCCATATTCCGCTACATATATATTGTCAAGCGAATCAATCGCTATGCCAACCGCCGTACTAAACTGACCGTTACCAGTACCAGCAGAGCCGAATTTGCTAACAAAATTTCCCGACGAATCGAACTTTTGGATGCGACTATTGGACGAATCAACAACATAGAAGTTACCAAGAGAGTCGAAAGCGGTTCCGTACGGCGTTTTGAACATGCCATCACCCGAACCTGAACTTATATAGCGATTGACCAGGGATCCGGATGTCGTGTATTTGCTGTATGTTGCCTGAGTCGTGTTTGAAACATATAGGACTGAAGAATCCGCGACAATATTCATTACCCCAACGAAAGACCAGCTCGTAATAACGTTTCCCGCTAAATCAAGTTTAATGATTTTGTTCGTAACGATATCGCCAATATAAACGTTATCAGAGGGATCAATATAGAGACTGAGGGCAAAATAGTCAGCCCATTGGGTAATGTATGTTCCTGACGAATCAAATACTTGGATACGAACATTTCCCGAATCAGCAACAAAAATATTGCCGTTAGAATCAACCCCGATACCCGAAAGCGAAGAAAACTGTCCATCACCACTGCCAGCGCTTCCCCATTTGGTAATGAAGTTACCCGATGAATCGAACTTCTGGATGCGGTTATTGGAACCATCAGAGACATAAACGTCGCCAGATGGACTGACGGCGATGCCACGGACGTTTGTACCGAACTGCCCATCTCCAGAACCACTACTTCCCCATTTGGTGACAAAGTTTCCAGATGCATCGAATTTCTCGATACAAGAATTATCACCATCTACAATATAAATATCACCGGAAGGACCGATGGCGATACCCCCGAATGTCGTACCAAATTGACCATCTCCGGTACCAGCATTACCGAACTCCAACAAAAAATTACCGCTGGAATCATATTTTCTCACCTGGCTCAAAACCCCGTCTGCGACATACAGATTACCCGAGCTGTCGAGGGCGAGCTTCACCGCTTCACCCATGAACGCCAGCACATCGGTGCCCGTTTTCGGCGCGGCGATCTGATCAAGAAAGACTGGCAAGGTAGAAGACGATGCGCGCAAAAGCGACGGAAAGATTGTCAAAGACAAAAGAAGGAATGCAGCGCTTGCGCGCGCGAAGCGTATCGATGTACGTCTCATAGAATTGTCACAATTATAACATGTGACCTTCTACTCTCGACGCGTTTTTCCTGCGTTAGACCACTTATTCTTCGTCGTCGCCACCTTCCGCTACCTCACCCTTGAAATTAGCCAGAGTCTCGATGATGTCGCTAAGCTTTTCGCCCGACAAAATGGTTTCTATATTGTGCCAATTCTCGCGAATGCGGTGATCAGTGATGCGATCTTGTGGAAAATTGTATGTACGAATCTTTTCAGAACGATTACCAGTGCCAAGCTGTCCTTTTTTATTGGCAGCAAACTTTTTCGCTTCTTCTTCTTCGATCTGAGCCTGAACTTTGGCCGTGAGCATGATCATAGCTTTCTCGCGATTCTTCAACTGGCTGCGTTCAGAGGTGACGCGCACATCAAGACCGGTCGGCTTGTGGACCAAACGCACCGCAGTTTCAACTTTATTCACATTCTGGCCACCCTTGCCGCCAGCACGCGAGAATTCCATCTCCAAATCCGCAGGATTAAGTACAAATGAAAGCTTTTTGCGGATCGGCAAAATAGCGATGGAGACTGTTGATGTATGCACACGGCCCATTTTTTCGGTCGCCGGTACACGCTGGACACGGTGAACGCCTGTTTCGTAGCGAAGTTTCTTGTACACATCACGGCCATGGATCTCCATCGACACTTCCTTGTAGCCACCGACATCTGCCTTTGATTCATCAAGCATATAAACCTTCCAACCCTGTGCGACAGCATAGTTTCTGTACATGGTGGCAAGCTCCTCTGCAAAAAGTGCCGCCTCATCGCCGCCCGCACCTGCACGAATTTCCATAATGAGCTCGTTCGGGAATTCCTCTTCTTCTTTTTCTGCCGCCTCGATCGCTTCAACTTGGCGGACAATATCTTTCTTTTGCAGATCGATGTTTTCCAGATCCGCCTTGCCCATTTCAGCCATGGACGCATCAGCCTGCATAAGCGTCTTCAATTCTTCCTCGTCATGCAAAAGCTTCTCGTACATGTCGGCGAGATATGATGTCTTATGGTCTTTTTTGTATTTGGCGATATCCATGGATTACGACAATTGCGCTTCAGTATATAGCAAAAAGGAGCGGCGAGCCCCGCTCCTTTCGCGAACTTCGTTACTTCTTCGAAGCTGCCTTCTTTGCACCAGACTTAGTTGCGCGAGCCTTGAACTTCTCGACGCGACCTGCGGTGTCGATAACCGTCTCGTTACCCGTGTAGAACGGATGCGATGCTGACGAGATTTCAACCGTGTACAAAGGATATTCCTTACCATCATCCCAGGTAGCCTTCTCCTTGGTATTTACCGTGGAATTGATCAAAAAGCGCGTCTTCGACGAGTTATCGAGAAAGATGACCGGGCGATAGTTCTTTGGATGAAGTTCCTTTTTCATGAGGACACCACTATAGCTTAAGGGCCTAAAAAAGGCAAGGATTAGCGGCTTAGATACCCAAAGCACAGGCTCTGCCCAGGCGCGTCGGCAAATGTCGCTTCCCGGTTCGTAAGGTATTCGAAGCCGTAGCAGATCGGCTTGGTCGCCTCGAATTCCTGGTACGCTTCGGCCGAGACAAATCCCGGCGAAGACTGGAATTTTTTCGGCCACAAGACTGCAACCAACGCAATAATGACAAGAATAAGAATAATTTTCTTCATAATGGCTTAATACGTTACTTTCCTAATATCGGATCGATCATTTCTTCTTGGACCTTAGCCACCCATTTCATAACACTTGTACCGTAGGTGTTGCCGTCCGTCGATGATGCACATCGCTTGCCCGAATAATACGAGCACGCCGCATTCTTTTCAGCAGAATACGTTTGTAACCCTGCACCCAGATCACCAAGGTACAAAGACGCAGCCATGATAGCGTGTTCCGGATTCCATGGGTTTGCCTGATCCGCTGCGATACCAAAGGCTTTGCCAATACGGTTCTGATAGAGCTTCCATGTTGAGGGAATAAATTGTGCTGCGCCCATGGCTCCTCCCCATCCATAGGGCAGCCCCTTTGAATATGCCGTGATCCAACACGAGACGCGCGCATTCTGCCAATCAAAGCCAAGCGAGTTCGCAATATCAATGAACACTGGAACATCGCGTGTCGGGTGCATGACACGCATTTTCGCAGCACCCGTCGTGGCACTTACTCCGTCACCCGTCTGCTGATTACGCACATAACAGGATCCTACATTCTGGCCAAAACCACCTCCTGCGTCATAGCTCGACTCTTGCATAAGAATACCGAGAACAAACGCAGGACGGACGCCCGTTACCTTTGAAGCTTCAACGGCATAATCGTAAGCATTACCGAATGGAATACCTTCACCGTCTTGGAATTTGAATAGACGAGAACGAATCTGCGCCACTTTCTGCTTTTGGTCATTAAGAATTTTCTGCGCCACATTGTATTCGCTCGTCTTCAAGGCAAGAATCTCTGCTTTCTCGGCTTTTTTTCGATCAATAAGCCGACGGTCCGCCTCGATAGCTGCTTTGATATCAGATTCTTTGTCTTTGCGATCTTCAAGCGAAGCACGCTCGTTTTCGGTCTGTGCTTTCGATTCCCTCACGTCAGCAACAATATCGACCAATTGGCCGTTAAGAAGCTGGAACTGATCTATCTCGGTATAGAAATCTGAAAGCTCTCCATTACCTGCAAAGATCTCGATCGGCGAAACGGAATCACGTAAGCTTAGCCTGCGGATGATATCCGTCATGATGTGTGTTTGACGCTCCAGATCCGACTCAAGTCCTTGAACAACTTTGTTCTTTGCGCCAATGTCAGTCGAAAGCTTGGCTATGATCGTGTTCTGAAGCTTGATCTTCTGTTCGGCAAGCTTGATTTCCGAGTTGATTTGATCGATAGCAGCTTGGGCAGCGTCCTTTTCTGTCTTTTTGCTGTTAGCGGCCGTAAGTGTCGACTGGTAATCCGCACACTGCTGACGCGCTTCAGCATCCGCCTGGGCGGTCGGAGTGGCGCAGAAGTCCGCGATCGGGTCAATCGCAGCAAAAGCGCCTTCGGGTCGAAGGCCAACAATCACCAGAGCCGCACACAAGACAAGAAGCCTTCGATACATGGGCTTCTATTATACCAAACAAGAAAAAACCCGCCGAATGGCGGGACTTTTTCGTATCAAACTTACTTCTTGGCTTACTTTGCCGGGGCTTCGGCACCTTCTGCACCAGCTTCACCCTCCTTGGCTTCCTTACCTTTCTTTTCGACTTCAATTGCCGAAAGATCAATCGGAGCGGTCGGCTCTTCGATTTCCGCCTTCGGCTCTGCCGCCGATGCGACAATGTCGTCAGGATTAATAGCAAGCTTCACGCCAGCCGGAAGTTTGATGTCGCCAGCCTTAACGGTGGACTTGAAGTCCGCAAGACCTGCGATATCAACCTCGATTTTATGAGGAAGATCCTTCGGAAGCGCCTCGATTTCGATATCGTGAAGCACCTTAACAAGCGTACCACCCAATTCTTTGACTGCCGGAGCAACACCAACGAATTCCAAAGGAACAGAAACTTTGATCGGCTTGCCCTTTTCGAAGACATAGAAGTCCGCATGAAGAGGCTTGCCCGTGACCGGGTGCAAGTCGATGTCATGAATGAGCGATTCAACTTCGATGCCTTCGCCCTTTAAGATAACGACCGTCGATTCACCAGCTTGCTTATACGCTTTGGCAAAATCCATAAGACCGATAGAGATCGGGGTGGATGCTTCCTTTTTGCCGTAAAACACAGCCGGAATGCGGCCAGATTTGCGCAAGGCTTCGACGTCGGCCTTGAGATCGCGCTTCGCTACGTTGAGGGTGATTGCCATAGGTCTACCAGTATATACAGAAAGCGAGAATTGTAAAGGCTTTAGCTACTCTTCTTATTTGATGAAAAAAAAGATCGCCAACCCGAAGAAAACCAACGAACAGATGATCTGGATTACGTTTGCGCCCTTCTCGTCCTTGGCCAAACCTTTCGAGATGAGCCAGGCAGCAAACTTAGGCGTCGTGTTAACGCCATAATTACGCGGAGTGAAATTATTTTCTTCGAATTGTACGTTCATGTCTTATCATTCGTTATTTTTTTATTCTACCTCCCTGTCGCGATGTGCGCCAGCATATATTTCTTAGTTCCACCAACTTTTTTACCCGGATTGAATATATTTTTCGGATCAAAAGCATCTTTCACAGCTTGGAAAAGTTCCATCATGTGAGCACCAAACATTTTCGGCAAATAAGGGGTACGTACGATACCATCGTTATGTTCACCAGTAAGAGAACCGCCAAATGAAAGAACTAAGTCATAAACTTTGTCAGAAACTTCGTCGATGGCTTTGACATTTTTCGGATCCTCCATATCCATCAAAGGAATGATGTGGAAATTACCATTGCCTGCATGGCCAGCAATCGTGTACAGAAGTCCGTATTCATCCAAAATAGCGCGCATTTTGGGCAAAAATTGCGGCATAGATTCAACCGGCACGACTACATCATCAACAAAGGGTGCCGTACGACGACCATGAACATGGCTGCGCAACAGATTGAAACTTTCGCGGCGAATCGTCCAATATTTTTCCGAGTCGAATTCATTCTTTGCACGGCGCATTTTGAAACCATAGGGCTTTAACTTCTCTTTCAGCGCATTCATACACGATTCAATTTCAGCATCAGTGTCGCCAGAAAATTCGACAAGCAAAACAAGCTTCGGAAATCCTCCAGTGAGAGCCATCCATGCTTCCGGAATAAAACTCCACATAAGACGCAGGAAATTCAGTTTCATCGTCTTCAGCATCGAAGGCATGAACTTTACCGCCAAAGACATAGTCGAGTCATCGTAGGATTCAAGACTTTCTGGTTTGAACGGCAGAATATCATTCACGATATCGCCCAAACGATCAATCGATGGCATGAAGACCACGAACAATTTTGAAAGCGGTCGCATCGGTACCAAACGCACCGTGGCCTCTGTCACGACACCAAGCGTTCCCTGCGACCCAACAATCGCCTTGGATAGATCAAATACACCAGCGCCGCCATTTCCATTCGGATCCCACACATCCCAGAGATGGTATCCAGCAGAGTTCTTCGAGACTTTGGGCCGAGCTGCGGTGATCGCCTCTGTATTCTTCGATACGATATCCCAGATTTTTTTATACAGCGCTCCTTCGAAATCATTCTGGGCAATTTTTTGGTCGAGTTCGGCTTTGGAAAGCGGTCGAACTTCGTACTCATTGCCGTCTTCAAACACCATCTTCAAAGACTTCACATAGCGATTGGTCTTGCCGTACAAAAGTGTTTTTTCGCCTGCCGAATCATTCGCCACCATACCTCCTAATGTATTAAGGTTTTTTGAGGCCGTATATGAAGGCAGCATGACGCCAAGCTTTGCCGCCTCGGGCTCGAAATCACGATAAAAAGTGCCCGGCAAAACGGTTGCTTCGGTTTCCGAGAGTGATTTGATGCCGCGTATGTGACGCGAGACATCGACAATAATCGAGTCGTTCAGCGGTCCACCGGTCATATCGGTACCTGCCGAACGCACGGTAAGAGAGAGTTCTGGATGTGCCTGTTTATTGTCACGAACAAAACGGACAACTGCTTTTATATCTTCAACATCTTTTGGAAACACAACCACCTTCGGAACAACTTTAAACAAACTTGCGTCCAAAGACGCCGCAGAAAGTGCTTCAGGCGATGCATCCACCTCGCCCTTCATGATTTCTTTCAATTCTTTCACAAGATCCATGGCGACAGTATACCAGACGGATCTGCAACAGCTTTGCGAACCCTTCGCCGCTTGCCTTTCGTAGCGAAAGTGAGGGCCACACACGGATCGGCCCGTGAACGGCAGACATCATTACAAATGACATTAGTAGATAACTTAGAAACTTATGGCACAGAGAAAACGATTCGCGCTTTTCGCCGCACTCGCGGCAGGAGTGCTGACTCTAGTTACTGCCTCCAACGCGCTCGCACAGTCTGTGACGGTAAGCTCTGACAATGGCCAGAGCACAAATACACCCACAAGCACTGACACGTTCACGAACGGCGCAGGCATGGGCCAATACATCACCGCAACAACCACGACCGGAACAACAAACAACGTGTCTAACACGTCGTCAGATAACAACTTTACAAACAATGGCTCCGGTGGATCGAATGTAGCCGCAACACCCGAGGAGATCGCACTCATAAATGACACTACTGGCCTTACGACCGGCTCGTCTGGCCAAGATGTCACGACACTGCAAGGCTTCCTCGCAGAACTTGGATTTCTGGATCTTTCGGGAATTGGCGGACCAACCGGCTATTACGGTCCAATGACCCAAGAGGCTGTTGCCCGCTATCAGGCCGCAGTCGGCGCCCCGTCGACCGGATACTTTGGTCCGATCACAAGAGAATCGATGGCATACCACTTCGTCCGCAATAACTGGCTCGACAATCTTTCAAGCATCAACGGTATGGAAGGAGCGAACGGAGCTGGCGGCTCAGTCTCGGGTAACGCAGGAGTAAACACAGGCGGTGCAGAAGTCGACCTCTCTGGTCCCTTCGCCGCAACAAACCCTGGCTCCTATTGGTACGGAGTTTGGTATCCAAACACGGTAGATTTGTCAGTCACCGCATCAAATGCTTCATCGAATGAATCTTCGGAAAGCACCGAAACAACCGGAAGCGGAACCATTGATAATGCAAGCGGAACCATTGATAATGCAAGCGGAACCATTGAATCCACAGACGGAGCAGATAGTGTAAATAGTACGGATAACAGTGGCTACGACTACATGGGTCCGTAGCAAAGAATGGGAACTGGATATGAAAAAAGAGCGCTCAGGCGCTCTTTTTATTTAGGCAAGCTTGTTAAAGATACGAAGTTTTTCCTCAATCACCTTCTGCATGGCTTCAACCGAAGGCTTCATGATCCTGTACGGCGCAACCTGATCCGGTTCGTGCTGAATCTGTGCTTTCAAAGCATCGCGGTATGCCACACGGATTTCAGTATTCACATGAATAATAGCAACACCTGCATCGATAGCTGCTTTGAAGTCTTCAGCCGAGTTACCCGAGCCGCCATGAAGGACCAGTGGGATACGCTTACCACTTGCTGCCAAAGCGTCCGAAATTTCCTTAATGCGCGTAATGTTAAGCGCTGGATCCTTGCCACCAGAAAGCATGCCGTGGATATTTCCCACTGCCGGAGCCAACATATCAACGCCGGTCGCAAGGACGAAACGGACCGCTTCGTCGGGTTTAGTTAGAAATTCTTCAGAAATCTGGACGCCTTCAGGAATTTTGTCGAGCACCTTTGATGATTTGCCGATAAAACCAATTTCGGCTTCGATGAGAAGTCCTTTGTCATGAGCATACTGCGCACATTTTTTGGTCGCGGCCACATTATCATCAAATGATTGTTCGGTGCCGTCATAGATCACCGAATCAAAGCCAGCATCGACTGCCTCACAAACGCGTTCGATTGAATATGTATGGTCAGCATTCAAAAAGATTGGACGACCTTCGGCTTTCAATGTATCAACCAAGGCTTTGACCTGTTTTACACCGATAAAATCCCTCTCGCCTTCCGAGACGCCGATAATGACCGGTAGATTCAGAACTTTTGCCGCGTTCGCCACCGCCCAGAACCCTTCGATATTGGAAATATTAAAATGCCCGATAGCAACTTTGCGCTTCATCACATCTTCCACATGCCATCGCAACGAATGGGTGCCAGCTTTCTTGAATAGATTAAACATAAAGAAAGTATAGCAGATTCATCTGATATAATTTCTTCATGTTTTCAAAGCAAACTGATTTCCTTGCCATCGGCGATACGGTGGTCGACGACTTTATCCGATTGAAAGAAGCTCATGTTACCTGTTCTATTAACCATGCGGATTGCGAAATCTGCATGAAATTTGGCGACAAGATTCCGTTCGAATCTGCAAGGGCGGTACCAGCTGTTGGTAATTCTGCCAACGCAGCCGTAGCGGCAGCAAAACTTGGTTTGCGTTCGGCCCTGGTCGCGGATATCGGATCCGATGCACACGGCGCAGACTGTCTGATGGCATTAAAGACCGCCGGCGTCGATACGCGCTTTGTTCGTGCACACAAAGGCATGCTCACGAACTATCATTATGTACTGTGGTATGGAGACGAACGCACTATTTTGGTCAAACACCAGGAATATCCATATACTCTTCCCAAGATGAATGATCCAAAGTGGGTCTATGTCAGTTCACTTGGAGGCAATTCGTACGAATACCATGTGCAGATCATGGAATGGCTCAAGACTCGTCCTGACATCAAGGTTGCCTTCCAGCCCGGCACCTTCCAAATGTCTTTGGGTGTAGAAAAACTGCGCGGACTTTATGAACGCTGCAATATTTTCTTCTGCAACAAGGAGGAAGCACAGCGCATCCTGAATTCGAACGAGACTGACGTGAAAAAACTGATGGAGATGATGCGGGCACTTGGACCAAAAACCGTCGTCGTAACAGACGGTCCCGCCGGCGCCTACGCATACGACGGTACGAATACCTATTTCATGCCACCTTACCCCGATCCCAAGCCTCCGTTCGAACGCACAGGCGCCGGCGATGCGTTCTCATCAACGCTCGTCATTGCTCTTGCCAAAGGAAAATCGCTTGAAGAAGCTCTGACGTGGGCGCCCATCAATTCAGCATCTGTTGTTCAAGCCATTGGCGCACAAAAGGGTCTCTTGAACGAACAAGAACTTGCCGACTGGCTTTCCAAAGCTCCAATAGATTACAAACCGCGAGTCATATAACAAAAAGAAATAAAAAAGTGCCGAATGATCGGCGCTTTTTTATTTCTTTTTGTCCAATTGCTTTTTGAACGGTGCCCACAATCGCTTGGAAAGCGCGTGCGAGACATACAGAATGAGGATGCCCACGATCCAGCCAGCTATCACTTGGCTTGGATAATGAACGCCCAAATACACGCGAGACCAACCGATCACAAGCGCCAAAAACGCTGCTCCCCACCAAACCGTGTGGCTTTTCGGATGTCGTAAGGCGACCCAGCCCAAGATAACAACGGACATAAGCGCATGACCGGACGGCAAAGCGAAGCTATCATCGTGATCATAAGCAATGACGCGCGGATCGATTACATATGGTCGATCGATATGAAAATAATGCTTCAAGACCGAAAGCACCCCGAATGAAACAATGGCGATGATGACCGTCTCGAACGCGATACGACGTTTTTCAATCATCAAAAGCGCCGCAGCCAATACACCCAACATGATGGGATACGATCCGATACCGTGCGAAATGAAATACGCAGCCGAACGCCACGCCGGTCCAGCAGATTGCACCGCATACATGATGGCGCGATCCATGTTTGAAATGTGTTCAAGAATCATCTGCATTATTTTTCCATTATACAGGTTTCACCTCGACTGTCTTTTGAATGTTGGCACGACGAATAAGTTCGTCTCGCAAAACTTCTGCCACCTTTGCATCCATAGCAGAGATAACTCCTTCGAATTCGTCCTTGTCTTCTGGTTCATTCTCCTCGCCAGCAGTTTCGATCTCGAAACGGGCAAGACCAAGTATCCGCTGTCCTATCGTGCGTGAAATTTCCACATTTTGTATCTGGCGATACGGAATAGCGAATTCTTCATTTTTGAAAACGCCACGCTTCAATTTGAACGCATCAGAGGTAAGCATGAACGCCGTCGTGCGATAGACGAGGCCCGATGATATGAAAGCGATGGCAAGCGAAAAAATTGCAATGACGAAGAGCACCCACGATCCCGTTCGTGCAATAGACAAAAACTGTGTCGCAATAAAGCCTTGCGCTCGCATTATGGCGATGATCAAAGCCAGAATCAAAAACACAAAACCTGGCGAAGACTTTTTCGAAACTAAAAACCAATACGTCGAAGAACCCAAACTCTGGAATATGTTTTCGGGAATAGCGCCGTTCATGGCCCTCAGTATACACCCGCCTTCATAACGCGTGCTATCATAACTTTATGGCAGATCAAGTCCAATTCGATGAACAGAATCAGTTTGGTCGGAGTTTTCCAGGCACCATAACCCGCACTGATCCTTGGATCACTCGCTTTCTTGTTGGCCATGGTATGGCCAAGGATGTAAAAAGCGCCGAACGAATCGCGCTTGCAATCGCGATCCTTGCTGCTCTGACAGCTTTCGTCATCTGGCACGTCTCGAAACCAGACGGCGCAACACTATCTCAAGACAAAATCCTTGAGCTCCGACAGGACATATATAGGACCGGAAACGCACAATGAAAAGCAAAGGCTTTACACTTATAGAATTACTTGTAGTCATCGCGATCATCGGACTACTTTCTTCTATCGTGCTCGCTTCACTTAACACAGCTCGCGCCAAAAGCCGCGACGCGCGCCGGCAGACAGACATGCACTCCATTCAAAGCGCACTTCAGCTTTATTACGACAAAAACGGCAGCTTCCCTATGAATCGCAATCCATGCTGCGGATATCCGGACACTTCCCCAAACTTCTTGCAGGAGCTGATAACCGATCACTTTCTCTCGGCAACGCCGCACTCTCTCACATCAAGCAACCCTTATTACTATTATGATTACGGTCCGGGTAATACTATTGGCGCACTGATCGTCACCAGACTCGAAGCCGCTAATCCATCGGTAACTGGTTATCCAGGTACTTGCAGACCTTGGGCATCAGGTGTGAATTGGTGCGATCAGTCGAGCAATACGTATTACTGTATCTGCAATCCGTACTAGCCGGAGACTGAATTCAAAAAATGACCCTACGGGGAATCGAACCCCGATTACAGGCTTGAAAAGCCCGTGTCCTAACCATTAGACGATAGGGCCGCGATCGTGCGGTTATCTGACCGCCAAAATATAGCATTTTTTCAAAGAAATGCTAGGATATCGAAGCAACGACACGAAAGCACACTATTGGAGAGGTGGCAGAGTGGTCGAATGCGCCGCACTCGAAATGCGGTAGGCTCGAAAGGGTCTCGGGAGTTCGAATCTCCCCCTCTCCGCAGTACAAAGTAAGATGGAACTTGCAATCAACTTCTCGACAATACTTCTTTTTGGTTTGATCTGGTTCGGTATCGTCGCGTTCCTTCGGTCGAAGAAAAAGAAAGGCCTCGTATATCTTTTGTTCTTCACCATATTCTATATCTACATAGCCAAAGTTCTGGCTTACACTCAATTCCAGTTTCAATTTCAGATTCTCAATTTTTTAATGCCAGGCACCCGCATTATGAACGGAGATACAATTGGAAAGAGTATGAATCTTATTCCACTTCTCACGCTCACCGCAGAGGATCTGAAAACCTCCCTGCTTAATATTCTTCTCTTCATTCCTTTCGGTTTTGGTTTGCCATTCATTACGAATATGCGAATACAGAAAACAGTTGTTATCGGCGCGCTCTTCAGCTTCATTCTCGAACTTCTGCAGCTCATATCTGCTTTGATGGCGCACATGACATTTCGAGTCATTGATATTAATGATTTGATATTCAATACAGTTGGCGTCGCAACCGGTTATCTTCTATTCACTGGATTCATGCACATATATCGCTCTGTATTGCGAGGCCGAGAAATGCCAGCAAATCCCATCTTGCGATATATCGCCGAACGCCCGCAGACGGACACACAAAGAACGTTGCACGGGAAATAGTCGTATAATCATCTGTATGATCAAAGAACAATTCAAGGGCTTCATTCACTTCATCCGAACCCAGGGCGTGGCAGGTTTTGCCATAGGTTTCATTTTGGGCCGCGCCGTTTCGGATCTGGTCGGATCATTTGTAAGTGACATCATCAATCCGCTTATCGGCCTGGCGCTCACCCATTTCACAGATCTTTCAAAGCTTGCTGTAACGGTTAATGGCTCGACCATCGGATACGGCAAGTTTCTTTCCCTACTTATAAATTTCTTCATCCTGGCTGCGGTCGTGTACTTTGGCATTAAGAAACTTTCGGAGAAATTTGATCAGCCAAAAGACGTTCCGCCCGCGAAGTAAAAAGCTTGAAAAAATCGACTTCGTGCGGTACAGTATTCCCGTCGCGCGCTTAGCTCAGTTGGCTAGAGCATCTCATTGACGTTGAGAGGGTCGGGGGTTCAAGTCCCTCAGCGCGCACCATGTACAGACAGAGCAAAGATGGCTTTACGCTGATCGAGCTTCTGGTCGTTATCTCGATCATATCCCTCCTTTCATCAATCGTGCTTTCATCGGTGAATGGAGCACGGATTAAGGCAAGAGACGCAAGGCGCAAACAAGACCTGGCTCAGATAGAGCGCGCACTCGCCCTTTATTATGATCAATACGGCCAATATCCACCGGCCAAGCCGCAGACAAGCTGTGGCGGCGGAGACGTCTGGGCCTCTTCGAACGGCACCTGTGGCGGACAGTGGCTCACGACGGACGCCAACTTCTATATCATCATGCCAAACGTACCGGTTGACCCCAAGAACGTGGGCACTAATGCCGGCTGGAGTGATGGCAATAACGTATACAGTTATGTTCCGAGCCAAG
>DATCXV010000011.1:0-4416 GCA_036565605.1 Minisyncoccota bacterium
TACCAAAAACACAAAATGGCCATACAGGGCCATTTTGTGTAAAAGCAAATAAAATTTTGTGTGTTTTTTAATAAAATTTTGTGTGTTCTTTACACTTGCGCTACTGCCATAAACTGGCATTATGCATTTAGGGTGGGATCGGGTAAAAATACTTGGATCTCGACCACCCGAGATTTGTGCTCGAAAGAGCACAAACACCCCTGGCTGATTACCAGGGGTTCATTTTTTCCAACAAAAAGCTCCGAGTTTCCCCTCGGAGCTTCGCGATCAGGTGTGCGCTTCGTATCAGCGCCGGGACCGGAATATAATCCAATCGGCCACGAGTCTTGCTGGAAGCGAGCCGGCGAAGCCTACGCCCGCTAGCAGGAGCAAGACCTCCAGTACGAACGCACCGACTCACCCGCTCACGAGCCATTAAAGAAGGCGCAAGCGAGCCTGTGGAAAACTTATATATTCATTTCTTCATAGCGCGTTACTATACAGCGAGGCTATGAACATACCATCACTACCTCCATTGACTGAAACGACTCGGCGGAACCTACTGGACTTGCACTTTATTTCGTGGCTTATGCACAGCAAACCGCCTCCGCCGCAATCAAAAGATCCTGTTGTATCTAAACAAGCACAGCACCCATTGAATGCTGCTCATCAAAAACAACCCTAGTTATGAATCTCAAGTCCCCGTAGCGGGGCTTTTTTCTTAGACCGGTCGCCATCGTTCAACACCTGAAATTCAGTTATCAATTGAAGTCTCAACTGTGGATCTTTGTCTCTAATGTAAAGAACACACAAAATTTTCTGTACTTTTTACTAAAAATTCCAGTGTTCCTTACTTATGCCCGAAAGATTGCAATAGCTGGGTGCGACTCTCTTGTTCTGATTGAGCGCGCCGGCAAGCTCTCCCTAAGATAATCGAGATGAACGCAGATAGCATCGAGGTGACGGCCATACAAAGGTCCAGCCTCAAACCATAAAAAAGCCGCCACCGTGGCGGCTCGCGTCAATAGCCTAAGTAGCAGGATACGACTATTAGGATGACGGATAGTAGGAAGCCAATGATGATTCCACGAAGAACGGGCCAATATTCTCGCCACAGACTTACCGGCGCGTGTTCCACCTTCTGAGTTTCTTGAAAGTTGGGCATTCTTGAAATTCACCAAAACGATCGGCGAACCTCTTTGAACGTCCAATCTACACCTCTAGGACCAGCATACACCAGCCGAAAATTCCCGCAAATCGGATGGGGGCATTCTCATTTTGCAAACCTTTCTCCTTTCGGTTCCTGCCATGAACCGGAAGACATCGCTTTTTTGATAACCAACGGCTCGCAACGCTACGCACCGGGGGGGGCAGGAACTTGCCGATGAAAGAGGTCAATGAGGGCCGCTCCGACGTTTGATTCGATCCCATCCTAAAAATACAGAAAATTTTGTGTGTTCTCTACACTTAAGATCAAGCGCACCTCGGTCGCCGTGCATCCGCCGTCTCGGCTCAAGATTCCGGTTACTCTGATGCGAATCTTGACTGTTTTCTGTTTCCATGACCTTGCACATATCCAATAATATGATACGATTGGTTGGATGAACCGCATTGCGTGTTCATTTTATGCAAAAAACCGTAATGGTTGCCCGTCCTCTACGAGGACGGGCTTTTGTAAAAATAAAAACGCGCCTCTTTTTGAGAGGCGCGTTTCCGTATAAAATGAAACGATTTTACCTAAAGTTCAGCCAGCCGCTTGAACTGTAATCCTGCCACTAGCGAGTCCGTGACCCAAAAAGGCATTTTCCACCGATGGAGCAGCGAGCCCAGCTAGAGCGAGTTCCGTTTCTGCTGCGGAATTCAGCCGGATGAATTCCAAAGCAGGATGACTGATCTCGATGATCCATTCCTGCGCTCGTGGCTCTCGCTCCTTCGTCAACTACCGCATCGCGATCCTATTTCACTTTTCACAGCGGTGCCCCAGCTTCACCCACAATTATCGGCGAGGGACCAAAATTCGCTTTTGCTCTGGCAACTGGCGGAATTTCATTATGAATGTCACGAACAGAAAAAATATCCTGCGGGGAGAGGAGTTGCCCCCATTTGCAAAGAACCTATTATTGACGACAAAAGTTAAAGGAGTACCATGTTGTTCGGTTAGCTGCGATAGAAAGAACCCCGTTGCCCGCAGAGCCTTGATGCTCTGCCGCGCGGAATTTAATTCCATAATTCGTCGCTTGCCAGGCCGGTTCGCTTCCGCGAACCGGCCTCCTTATTTTCTCGATTGATTCTTTACCCCTTTCGTGCTATCTTCCTGGAACTGGCCAGAACACCAGTTTTATCAGAAAAACCCTCGAAATTAGCCCTCTCCCGGGAAAACGGCAACGAGCAACGCGCGGAGAGACATTTCAGGCTTTTTTCATTCATGTTAGAAACCAAAGAAAAGAAGGTTAAGAAGCTCGACCCAGCAGAGGAAGCCCGCATGGCGACCCCGATGGGCAAGCTTCTTTCAGCTACCCCCACCCCGCCATCGATCGGAGATTTGATCGAAGGTACGGTTCTTGCTATCGACAAGAAGGGCGTCTTCATCGACCTCCCTCCGTTCGGTACCGGTATTATCTACGGCCGTGAATACATCCTGGCTCGCGACGTCATCAAAAAGGTGAATGTTGGAGACAAGATTTCCGCAAAGGTCGTCGATGCTTCCAACAAGGAAGGCTATGTCGAGCTCTCGCTTAAGGAAGCTCGCCAGGCATTGATCTGGACCGAGGCAGAACAGGCCATTGTCGCCAAGACCATCTTGGAACTTCCGATCAAGGAAGCGAACAAGGGCGGTCTTATCATCGAATGGCAGGGCATCCAGGGCTTCCTCCCTGCTTCCCAGCTTAAGCCGGAACATTATCCGCGTGTTGAAGACGGCGACAAGGATTCGATCCTCGCTGAATTGAAGAAGCTCGTAGGCCAGAAGCTCGCGGTTTCGATCATTGGCGCATTCCCGAAGGAAGGCAAGCTCATCTTCTCGGAAAAGAATTCCGTTGAAGGCAAAGAGAAGGCCGTCGCGGTCGCCAAATTCAAAGTTGGCGATGAGATCGAAGGCAAAGTCACCGGCATGGTCGACTTCGGCGTCTTCGTCAAAATCGATGAAGGACTTGAAGGTCTTGTCCACATCTCGGAGATCGACTGGGCACTGGTCGAAGATCCGAAGACTCGCTTTAAGGTTGGAGACAAAGTCCGCGTAAAGGTTATCGATGTCAAGGACGGCAAGGTGTCGCTTTCGATCAAAGCACTCAAGCCGAACCCATGGCACGAAGCGGGCAAGAAGTACAAGAAAGACATGACGGTCAAAGGTATCGTCATCAAATTCAACCGCCACGGCGCCCTAGCTTCGATCGAAGAAGGTGTTGCTGGTTTGGTTCACGTTTCAGATTTCGGATCGGAAGAAAAGCTCCGCTCGCACCTCGAGCTGGGCAAGGTCTATCCGTTCAAGATCACTCTTTTCGACGCAGCAAATCAGAAAATGACGCTGTCGTACGCTGGAGACAAGAAATAAGATCTGCGGCCGCACATACAAAAAGAGCCCTTTCAGGGCTCTTTTTGTATGTGCGGCCGCTTACCCACCCCTCTGAAATATTCATCGCTTGATCAAACGTAGTACCTAGGAAGGCATACCCTCCGGCTTCCTTGCCAAGGGAACCCGTAACCGCGAGGGACCGGACCTTCAGCGAGCGGCGCTGCGCATGCAGGTCCTCATCGCTGCTTGCGCCGCTCGCTTACCCATTTAGTTCTTTACTTGGTTCGTGCGAAAGGACTGACAACACCTCTTGCACTTCCAGACAGAGGACAGACAATGGATGGGCGGCGGTCTATCGAGAATTCCGCCGCCCATCCCCTCCCTTGTTCTTTATGAAAAATACCAGATACGCACACATCGTATCTGGTTTTTATATGCAAAAGAAAAACCGCGCACAACGCGCGGGTTTGTCAGGAGCAAATGAATTTGAAAAGTCCGATGCCGCCTCCAGCGATAAAGATAAGGCCAATGGACCACGCTCCGAAAAGAGGTCTTTCACGGCGTACTTCTGGGGATCGCTTATGACCTCGCCAAATGACCAAGAAGCCGACAATAAGAACGATGATGTTGGGAATAACAGACAGTTCGGGGTTCATGCTGCACCAAACCTATCATGAAATGCTCCCTTGTTGAATTATTTATTGAACTCCGCGTTGTATTCGCTCATAGCGCGAGCAGGAGAATCTGACACTGCCATTTCAAGACAGTCGACTACTTTCTTTATAACCTTCTTCATTGCTTCCGCTTCCTTTTCTTTAAATTCTGCGACGATGAAATTCTCAGTGATGGTATCGTGATCCGGTTTTTTGAGTTCGCCCGATGCCTTGGCCGGCGTGATACCGATCCTGATGCGCCAGAATGTCTGG
>DATCXV010000021.1:0-13237 GCA_036565605.1 Minisyncoccota bacterium
GATGGTACAACCGGCGTCGCCTGTATCCGAAGCACAGGTTACTTCAATGAAGAGGTCCGAGCCCTTCTCGTCACTCTGCGGGATCCAAAGAAGCTCGCCATCGTTCTCGGTGTTTGCAGCGATCTGACGAACCAAAACGAAACTTTCCGGAGAGCTTGATGCTTTGCGGATCAGGTTCACATTCACGCCGAGGTTCGTCGGGTAGCCAGAAGACTGCCACTTGATAAGGCGGGCACCGCTCGATCCGGCAGCGGCGAGAGAATCAGAAGCCGCGACCGAAGTGACGGCAATGGTGGCTGCCTTTCCCTCAGGCTTGTTAACAGAAGGAGAGGTAAGCATTACCCCAGCGACCGCCAAGAGAGCGAATATACCGAGGAAAATTATGCGTTTCATATCTATGATAATTATAGACTGTCGCTCATATAGTTAAATATAAATAAAATGTTGTCAAATTCGTGTGGGGTGTCTGAGAGGGGCGTATTAGTTGACAGTATATACTAAATATGGCACGATAGTAACAAATTTGCTCTTTTAAAAACGCGGATTTCCAGGCTTCCGCCTGGAGCGTCAAAATCGAGAGCACAATTTCCCATGAAAAAAATCAGTATTGTTCTTGTCCTGTGGGTATTGTTCATATCCGATGTTTCGGCGCAAGCCCTTAAACCGGAATTGACAGTGGTAGACGATCCGGTGATGTTTGTGGGTTCCAGAGTTAACAGCAATACGCCTGTCGACATTCGTCTTCAGACGCCGAAGGTCATTGACCAATCAATGTTCGGTCTCGTGTCCGGTGATGTAGGTCTTACGTACGGCCTCAACATTGGTCCGGGGGAAGCGAATATTGTCTATCTCGTTCGTGCCCTGGGACCATCGCTTAAAAAATTTGATATCTCAGGATATCTTGAACGGCCGCAAATCACTGTTACGAGAAATGGAAAACTATTCATGACGATCGGATATTGGGCCGATCTTGCGCCCATTGTTTCGACGGTGATTCCCACTATGCGAAAGGCCGAACAAATGGCGAAAGCAATTCCGCTTGAACTCGGGCTCTTCGATGCCGCCGCGATCGTGAGTTTGCCAGAAGGGACTTATACATTTACGGTCGAAGGCGATCCAGAAAGAAGTTCGAACCGAGAAGGGAAGACACTCTTTCAAATCTATGAGCTACCAGAACTTGTGGAGGCAAATAGAACACCTTCGATCCCACAGCTCTTAAGCTTCTACGAAGCTGGGTCACTTTCGGTACGGATCGGTCAGACGATCGGCATCGATGTTTCGAGCATTGATCCTGATTCGGAAAATGTCACTTATCTTATCGATTGGGATGACAATGGTTCCATTGATGAGACGGTGGAAAGTAATTCGCCAACCGTAAAACTGACGCACTCATGGAGTACCTTGGGAGAGCGCTACATCCGCGTGAGCTCAAGGGATTCTCGGGGACGTCACGCTGGAGGTTACCCAACGTTCGGTATAGGAATTCGGATCAAGATTCGAGTTACCCGTGTCGAGGAGTAAGTGAAAGCACACAAGCCGCGATCAAAAGGTCACGGCTTTTTTTTACGCACGTGGGGTACTTGCTTAAATTTATAATATGTGGTAATTTCAAAACAGACATTCTTTATCCCCATGAATACCCAAAACCGTCCGGGCTTTGCCCGGCTTCTCCTCGCGTGGGCGCTTATCGCGTTCATTGCTTTGCCCCAGTTCTCGATCGCGCAGATCAAGGGTTCGCTCATCAATCTCTCGACACTGCTGTCGATTCCCGCCGATGGAAGCATCACAAATGGCTTCGTGATCACGGCGCCGACCAAAGTGCTGATTCGGGTCGTCGGCCGATCGGGCCTCTTACCACTTGGTGTGACCGATGCCATTTCCGACCCCGGCATGACTCTTTACAAAGGAAAAGAGGAGATGTTCTCGAACGATGACTGGCACCATCAGTCGGTCATTCCTGGTACGCATACACCCACGGAAGCTGAAATGGCCGCGACGTTCGCCGCCGTAGGGGCGTTTCCCCTTGCGGGCTCGAATGTGGAGAACGCTTATGATTCAGCCATCCTCATGACGCTCGAGCCGGGCAATTACAGTGTTGTGGCTTTCAACAGGGCGCATGGGGCAGGAACTCTTATCATCGAGTTCTATCTTGTTCCATAATTCTTCGGCCACCTCGGAAAGAGGTGGCTTTTTTATCTGTCTTTCTTTTTATAATAATTGACTTCGTGTATGTGTCTGCTAATATGAGGCGTACGCAATTTTTGCGTCTTTTAGCAATTTAGAACTCTATCAAGTCCGTCTCGGAGACCTGCAAACACTCTCGCGCGCAGATCTCGGGGACAGACTCAAAAGCTTTATGGCAGAATTCAACCGCAGCAAGCCGCACGTCAACGTGGGCACCATCGGCCACGTCGACCACGGCAAGACGACTTTGACGACCGCGATCCTGGCAACCCAGGCACGCGACGGTCTCGCCCAGACCAAGGCATACGCCGACATCGCAAAGGGTGGTACGGTCCGCGACGCAACAAAGGTCGTTACGATCTCGCTCGCTCACGTCGAGTACGAGTCGGACACGCGCCACTATGCGCACATCGACGCCCCGGGTCACGCTGACTACATCAAGAACATGATCACGGGCGCAGCCCAGATGGACGGCGCTATCCTCGTGGTATCCGCAATTGACGGTCCGATGCCGCAGACTCGCGAGCACATCCTTTTGGCACGCCAGGTCGGCGTTCCTCGAATCGTCGTCTTCCTCAACAAGTGCGACGCTGTCGAAGATAAGGAGCTCATCGACCTCGTCGAGGGCGAAGTGAAGGACCTCCTTGCGAAGCAGGGCTATACCGACTCGCCGGTTATCCGCGGTTCGGCTTTGAAGGCTCTTGAAGCAAAGGACAACAACGATGAATGGGCAAAGAAGATCAAGGAGCTCATGACGACCCTTGACTCGTACATTCCAATGCCTGTTCGCGAGACTGATAAGCCGTTCCTTATGCCGATCGAAGACATCTTCTCGATCGAAGGTCGCGGTACGGTCGTTACGGGCCGCATTGAACGCGGTCAGGTAAAGGTCGGTGACGAAATTGAAATCATCGGTATCAAGGACACGACCAAATCGGTCATCACTGGTATCGAAATGTTCAACAAGTCGCTCCAGTCGGGTATGGCAGGCGACAACGCCGGCGTACTTCTGCGCGGTGTTGCAAAGGATGATGTCCATCGTGGACAGGTTCTTGCAAAGCCAGGCTCGGTAACTCCGCACACGGAGTTCGAATCTGAAGTGTACATCTTGAAGAAAGAGGAAGGTGGTCGCCACACTCCATTCTTCAACGGCTACAAGCCTCAGTTCTATGTCCGCACCACTGACGTCACCGGTGAAGTAACCCTCCCGGAGAAGGTTGAAATGGTTATGCCGGGCGACACCGTCACCTTCAAGGTCAAGCTTCACGCTCCGATCGCCCTTGAAGACAAGACCCGCTTCGCGATCCGCGAAGGTGGCAAGACTGTGGGCGCAGGTGTCGTAACTAAGATCGTAAAATAGTTCACGCTTGCAAAAGGGCCGAAAATCGGTAGACTAGGACCTTAACAACATCCCATGGCAGAAACTACGAAGAAGACGGTAAAAAAGGCAGTCAAGGCGGAAGCCTCGGCTCCGCGCCTACGCATCCGCGTACGCGCCTACGAGAACAAGATTCTCGATGCGTCGGTCAAGCAGATCATCGACACCGCGCTTCGCTATGACGTGGAAGTCCTGGGTCCGGTCCCGCTCCCGACGGAAATCAAGAAGTACACGGTGAACCGCTCGTCATTCGTTTACAAGAATGCGCGAGAACAGTTCGAGATGCGAGTGCACAAGCGCCTCATCGATATCTTGAATCCGAATCCGAAGATCATCGAAGCCCTGACGAACCTTTCATTGCCTTCCGGCGTGAACATCGACGTCAAGATGATTTAATCAAAAAGCCCGGCTCCTTTCTGGAGACCGGGCTTTTTGTTTGTAAGGAAGTCGTTCTTGACTAATTGTGGTAGAGGCGTATTTTTACGGGTGGAACCTTTTCTCTGGTCATGACATTCTTTGCGTCAGTACTTGAACCATACCTCTCGGAAGAGGGTCGAGTTCTTTGGCGCTCTCCGATTCCTGTGGTTATTGTTGCCAAGGATCTTGAAGAGGCCGTCGAATCATTAAGTCGGCTCTATCCAATCAGGAATCTTCAGATCGAACGAAAGCTTCTTGAAGAATATCCGAATTGGCCGCCGGGCGCGTATCGTGAAGCAGCTATTGTTGCTTTACCTTTGAACTTCAAAGGCGCCGTCCCGATTTTCTTACACATTGCGGAGAACAAAATCCACCGGGCCTATATCTAAGCAGGGCGCGTAGCAGTACGCGCTTTTTCTTGCCTGTACTGGCCCTATATGCAACGCCCTTGCAATCTGTCTGGCTTTGCGGTACTATGCTTGCCACTGAAGCGATCGAGCTTCGTTTTATTTTTAATCCCCAGAGAGCCTACGGATCCCCAATCCGCGCTCGCGCACCACATGAAATTCATTCTTGGCACCAAGAAGAGCATGACGCAGGTCTTTGACGCAGAAGGACGCGCCTTTCCGGCGACTGTTCTTGCGGCGGGACCGGTCACAGTTACGCAGGTTAAGACAGCTGAAAAAGACGGTTACTCGGCATTGCAGGTCGGTTTCGGTGAACAAAAGGAATCGCGTCTTTCGAACGCGGTCAAAGGACATTTGAAGGCTGCCGGTGGCAATTTCCGCCACCTCGGCGAATTCTGCGTTTCTGCAGAAGAAGCAGGCAAGATCAAAGTTGGCGACAAGATCAATCTTTCGTCGTTTGTTGTTGGAGACCTGGTCACGGTCCGCTCGCAGTCAAAAGGTAAGGGCTTCCAGGGCGCCGTCAAACGCCACCACTTCAAAGGTGGTTCCCGCACCCACGGCCAGAAGCACTCGGAGCGTGAAGTCGGTTCCATCAACGGTGGAGGCCGCGTCGGTTCTGGTCGCGTCGCCAAAGGCAAGCGCATGCCAGGACGCATGGGCGGCGACATGGTTACTGTTAAAAACCTCAAGGTTCTTCAGGTCCGCCCTGAAACCAACGAGCTCGTAGTTCACGGATCCCTTCCTGGTCGAAAGGGTGTGCTCGTATCTATTGCCGCATAATCGCATCACTTTTAACCAACACTACAATGGAAGCAACTATCTATAACACAAAGGGTGCGGCGGCAGGCAAAGTAAAACTTTCCGAGAAGGCATTCGGATTGCCATGGAACGCTGACTTGGTCCACCAGGTTATGCATTCGATGCAGTCGACTGCTCGCCAGCCGATCGCTCACACCAAGACTCGCGGCGAAGTACGCGGAGGTGGTAAGAAGCCGTGGAGGCAGAAGGGAACCGGCCGCGCACGTCACGGTTCGACCCGTTCTCCGATCTGGGTCGGCGGAGGTGTCGCTCATGGTCCTCGCAATGAAAAGAATTATGATCGCAAGGTGAACCGCACCATGAAAGCCAAGGCTTTCCTTACGGTCCTTTCGAAGAAGTTCCGCGATGGCCAAGTTCTTTTCGTCGAGTCGTTCGACATGAAGACTCCGAAGACGGCGGAAGCAAAGGCAGCATTGGTCGCATTGGCCAAGAACAAGGGCTATGAAAAGCTTGGCAAGCGCCAGAACGCGGCTTTGATCGCCCTTTCCAAAAAGGATACGAATATTGAAAAGTCTTTCAGGAACATTGGTTCGATTCTAGTCGAGGAAGCACGCAACGCGAACCTCTTGGATCTCTTGAAATACACCTATGTCGTGATCGAGAATCCGACAGAGACGGTCAAGCTTATCGAGGCTAAACTCTAATTATATGGCGCTACTCTGGCAAAAAGGAAACAAGGGAACTGAAGCCGCAAAAGCGGACGCCAAAGCTGACAAGAAGCTGGCAAAGGCACCGAAGGCGGCAAAGAAGGTCGAGACCAAGGAGGTCGCGGTTAAGGCTGCTGCAAAGGAGTCGAAGACTGACAAGCGCGCTGCGGCGGCTGCAGGCGTCGTCTTTCCGAAGGGTGGTCCGGTCATTCGCCCTCGCGTAACTGAAAAGGCGGGTCTTCTCTCGCAGAATGGAACATACACCTTTGATGTTCGCGTCGACGCTTCGGCGGGTTCTATTACCAAGGTGATCGAGGACGCATACAAGGTAACGGTTGTTGCAGTTCGCACATCCCCAGTTAAAGCAAAGACGATGTTTGCTCGCGGCAAATATGGCTCGACCGCAGCAGGCAAGAAAGCATACGTCAGCCTGAAGAAGGGAGACGTTATCGAATTCATCTAACGTTTAATTAATTATCACCATTATGAAAACCTATCGACCAACGTCTCCGGGCCGCCGTCAGATGCAGACCATCGACTTCAAGGCCTATGTCACCAAGAAGGATCCTTTGAAGGCATTGACCTTCGGCCGCAAGCGCGATGTAGGACGCAATGCAGCGGGCCGCGTCACCGTGCGCCACAAGGGCGGCGGACACAAGCGCCTGTATCGCGATATTTCGTTCTCGTTCGACAAGCGCGATATTCCAGCAACGGTTCAGTCTGTTGAATACGATCCGAACCGCTCGGGCTTCATCGGTCTTGTCGCATACCGCGACGGAGAGCGCCGCTACGTTCTTCTTCCGAAGGGCGTAAAGGTCGGCCAGACCATCGTCTTTGGTCTCACCGCACCGGTTGAAGCAGGCAACGCATTGCCTTTGAAGAAAATCCCGGTCGGTACCTTCATCTACAATATTGAATTGAAGCCGCAATCCGGCGCAAAGATCGCGCGCGCTGCAGGTATCTTTGCCCAGGTCATCGGTAATGACGCAGGTTATACCATGATCAAGATGCCGTCGTCAGAAGTACGCCGCGTTCACGAGGAAGCGTACGCTATGGTCGGCCAGGTATCGAATGACGAGCACTGGCTGGTCAACTCGGGTAAGGCAGGTCGCTCGCGCTGGTTGGGTATCCGCCCGACGGTCCGCGGTACTGCACAGAACCCTGTGGATCACCCATACGGCGGTGGTGAAGGTCGCCAGGGCCGTGGTTTGCGCCGCTTGAAGACCCGCTGGGGTAAACCAGCCGGCAAGGGCCAGAAGACCCGCACGCCGAAGAAGTACTCGAACGTCTTCATCGTATCGCGCAGGAAGGTGGGGAAGGATAGGAATAATCTTCAGTAAGATCACGGAGCAAAAGACTCTAGAAAACGGCCCAATTGGGCTGTTTTTTTGTTCACTACAATATACTTGACTTATAAACCATATATGTGATATAATACAATAGTACGGAATTGTACTGTAGCGAGATTAGAAAAACTCGCAGAATACCTTTCGGAAACAAATCATCTCGTTTGTGACAACGTAAAAGCACACCTTGAAAATGAAGACCGTGAATCAGATTGGGAATGCCGCCCTCGTTCGTTTGCTGACCAAGAAAAACTTCTCAACCCTTGGCATCGACTTGGGATCGCAGCAGGTAGTCGTCTGTCAGGGAGATGCTCCGTTATGGGAAAAGTCTTCATCAACATCTTGCCATGATGATGAATACGGGACGGTCGACGAGGGTCAAACCTTCTTTGTGTGGAGCATTGAACTTGGTTTTAAGGAGCTACCTTTTCACCATGTGCGGTCAGCAATGGGGAATTTGGTCGAACTTCTCAGAAAGAATGATTGGCCAATTCCGTCCCATGTCGTGAAGACCCGGTGGACGTACATGGGAAGCAGATCCTCTCACAGTGATCAGAAGTTCGAGATTTATCGGTTGTCGCAGGCTCAGGAAGCAAAGCTGGAAAGCTTGCGATCGAGCCAGGCGTCGGTCGCCTAAGTGTTCTTTATGCCTCGCGGAAAGCCACGCTTTCCAGCGGGGCTTTCTTTATATTTGACATTATCCCGCAATCTGCTAGTATGTCCGAACTAGCTCGGAATAGGCACTTACGTCAATTTCTAGGCTCCGGCCTGGATTTTGTTTTCAGAAGCAGCAGTTAGGTTCTCGTAAGGGACCATAGCCTAAACGCCCGGGTTATATAACATTGCAACTATCTTAACCGCATGACGCGATCGCTTGCTAAAGGACCATACGTAGACGCTCGTCTTCTTAAGAAGATCGAAGGAAAGAAGCCTCAGGAAACCGGGGTTATTAAGACGTGGTCGCGTGCATGCCAGATTTCGCCGGAAATGGTCGGTTTCAAGTTCGGCGTACATAACGGCAAGGATTTCGTCGAGGTATTGGTCGCAGAAGACATGGTCGGCCACCGCCTCGGCGAATTTTCGTTGACGCGCAAGTTCATCAAACACGGCGGTAAGATGCAGAAGGAAATGGAGCAAAAGAAGAAGGAGTCCGAAATGGCTGCAGCACAGGCTGCCAAGGCCGCGGCTTCGACCGATAAGAAGTAATTTGTATAAGAAACTCCCATGGTCACCGCATCTCTTCATAACTATCGACAGTCTCCTCGCAAGGTCCGCCTTGTTGCAACTTTGATCAAAGGCAAGACGGTTGACCAGGCCTTGAATATGCTTGGCGTTACGGTTAAGCGTGCTTCGGACCCGATCGCAAAGCTTCTTCTTTCGGCTGTTGCTAATGCAAAAGACCGCAACGTTAACACCGACGGCTTCGTCGTTCTTGAATGCACGGTTAATCAGGGTTACACCATGCGCCGCATGATGCCGGGCGCCCGCGGTTCCGGCTTCCCGATCAGGAAGAAGACGAGCCACGTGAAGCTTGTTATTGGCCCAAAGGCTTCGAAGAAGGCTGCCAAGGCTGCGCCGGTAGAGAAGGCTGCTAAGACCACCAAATAATATGTCGCACACCGTCCACCCATATTCCCATAGGCTCGGCATCATCAGGGACTGGAAGTCTCGCTGGTTCGCCGGACGCGGTACTTATCAGGAAAACCTGAAGTCCGACATTCTTTTGCGCGAATTCCTTTCCAAGAAATTCCGCGGCATGTACGTTTCGGATGTCCAGATCGAGCGCAATGAAAAGGCAGTCCGCGTCATCATCGCGACGTCGCGCCCGGGTATGCTCATTGGTCGCCAGGGTGAGGGAGCTGTCAAATTGAAGGCCGATATCATGGCGTTCCTCCAGAAGAATGGCGGCAAGCTTTCCAAGGGTCAGGATTTGAAGATCGACATCGAAGAGATCCGCTCGCCTGAATCGAATGCGGCAATCGTCGCATACATGATCGCAGAGTCGCTTGAAAAGCGTCTTCCGTTCCGCCGCGTCATGAAGCAGACTATTGAAAAGGTCATGGCGAACCGCGATGTGAAGGGTGTTCGCGTATTTTTGGGTGGTCGCTTGGGCGGTGGCGAAATGGCACGCGTCGAAGATATGAAGAAGGGTCAGATCCCGCTTCAGACGTTGCGCGCCGACATCGACTTTGCCCGCGAGAAGGCTCACATGACCTATGGTGACATTGGCATCAAGGTTTGGATCTACAAGGGCGAGGTATTTAAGAAGGCTCAGCCTCAGCAGACTAAGAATTAACCGAAACTTCCATGCTCGTACCGAAGAAAGTTAAATACAGGAAGTGGCACGTGATGCGCAAGAATCCGGCGAAAGTCGGCTTCGAGACGCGCGGCACGACCCTCTCCTTTGGATCGTTCGGCATCAAGGCTACCTCGGCTTTCCGCATCCGCTCCGAGCAGCTTGAATCTGCCCGCAAGGTCATCTCGCGCGAGATTGGCAAGAACGGCAAGCTTTGGATCCGTGTTTTCCCGGATATGCCGTATACTCAGAAGCCTGCTGAAGTGAAGCTTGGAAAGGGTAAGGGAGATCTGCAGGGCTACTGCGCTCCGGTCAAGCCGGGTCGCGTTCTCTTCGAGGTTGACGGCGTCGATGAAAAGACTGCGCGTGAAGCTCTGCGCAAGGGTGGCACAAAGCTCCCGGTCACGACCGTAATCATCACTCGCGAGCTGGTTATCTAATACTTATTCCCATGTCAATTTTTAGCAAAAAGACCAAAACGGAGGCACAGGCAGACGCAAAGACTGTCGTAAAGGCAGGCGAAGGTAAGCGCCTTTCGGGCATTGTCGTCTCGACCAAGATGAAGGACACCGTCGTCGTCAAAGTCGACCGCTTCGTCAAGCACGCAAAATACGAACGCTTCTTCAAGATTTCCAAGAAGTACAAGGCTCATGATGCGGGCAACAAACTGAAAGAAGGCGACAAGGTCGAGATTGTCGAGTGCGCCCCGATTTCAAAGGACAAGCACTTCACCGTAGTCGCATAACTTTAATTATATGATCCAACCACGCTCAATCGTCGTCATAGCGGATAACTCGGGTGCCAAGGTCGGCCGCATCTTCAAGGTGCTTGGCTCGGCTGCAAAGCGCTACGCCATGATCGGCGACATCGTCGTTCTTTCGGTCCAAAAGGCAGAGCCTCGCAAGGCTGTTAAAAAGAAAGACGTCCACCATGCAGTTGTCGTTCGCTCGGTCAAAGAAACCAAGCGCAAGGATGGCTCGTATATCCGCTTCGATGAGAATGCGGTTGTATTGGTCGAAAAGGGCAAGAAAGAGCCTGTGGGAGGTCGCGTCTTCGGTCCGATCCCGCGCGAAATCGCGGAAAAGGGTTTCCAGACCATCGCATCACGCGCTGCTGAAATCGTTTAATCCTTTCTAACCAACACTTCTATGCATATCAAGAAAGGAGACAAGGTCGTCGTGATCGCAGGCAAAGACAAGGGCGTCAAAGGCGAGGTCATAAAGGCAATGCCAAAGGAGAATAGGGTCATTGTTTCTGGCGCGAACAAGATGAAGCGTCACCAGCGTCCAACTCGCTCTGGCTCGAAGGGTCAGATCATCGAGAAAGAGATGCCGATCCACGCGTCGAACGTCGCTAAAGCGTAATCAGCTTCTTATTATCACCCGCCATGAAAAATACTACTCTTAAAGAAAAGCAGTCCACCGCCTTCGAAACGATGAAGAAGGAGTTCGGCTACAAAAATGTGATGCAGTCGCCGAAGATCAATAAGGTCGTCGTGTCGGTTGGCGTCGGTTCGTTCAAAGACAAGAAAAAGACGGAGCTTGCCGCAGACCGCTTGGCCAAAATCACCGGCCAGAAGCCGATTTTGCGCGGTGCAAAGAAGTCGATCGCGTCGTACAAATCTCGCGAAGGCGACCCGATGGGATACCAGGTTACGCTGCGTGGCGAACGCATGTGGAACTTCCTCGAGAAATTGGTTCACATCGCGATTCCTCGAACCAAAGACTTCCGCGGCCTCCCGGCAACCTCGATGGACGGCATGGGCGGATATTCGATTGGTGTCAAAGAGCATTCGATCTTCCCGGAAACTTCGGACGAAGAATTGAAGGATGTCTTCGGTCTTGGTGTCACGGTTCTCACCAATGTGAAGCCAAAGGCAGAGACCAAGAGGTTCCTCGAGATCATGGGTTTTCCGATCAAGAAGGCGTAGGTTTAAAACGTAAAGCAGCCCGAAGGGGCTGTTTTGCTTTCCTGCATACAGATGATTCCCCTCGGCACTTGGCCGTCAAGAGAAATCGTTGACATCTCGTTTCCGATTTGCTAAGCTGTCCGAACTAGCTTTTTCGAAGGCTATTTATTTTCGCCGCGTAGCCGTAAGGCAAAACCGGCACCCACAGCACAATGGCAAAGACCTCAGTAGTTGCACGCTCGCAGAAGAAGCCCAAGTTTACAACTCGGGCTGTTAATCGTTGCTTCCGCTGCGGCAGGAAGAACGGCTTCATGCGGGACTTCGGTCTCTGCAGGATCTGCTTCAGGGAATTGGCCAACGACGGCCTTATCCCGGGAGTAAAGAAATCATCCTGGTAGGCCAATATTACAAGATTTAGGCAGTAGAGCGAGGGAATTAAAACCAAACTCTAGACGCTAAACGAAATGAAAGACTCGATATCAAATCTCATCACGATCGTTAAGAACGGAAGCCGCTCCAAAAAGGATTCCGTAACCGTTCCGCGCTCAAAGTTCGTCGAAGCGGTCGCAGCAGCTCTTGCTCGCAAGGGTTATGTAAAGCCGGCCAAGGCAGACAAGTCGGGCCAGTCGATCGAAATCGGTCTTATCCAGGGCCGCATCACTGATGCAAAGCGCCTTTCAAAGCCGTCCAAGCGCCTGTATAAGGGCTACGAAGAGATCCATGCGGTTAAGCAGGGATACGGTTCGACCTTCGTCTCGACGCCTAAGGGCATCCTTTCGGATGACGAAGCTCGCAAGGAAAAAGTCGGAGGCGAGATCCTTTTCCAGATCTGGTAATACTTTTTAATAACACCCACATGTCACGCGTAGCAAAAAAGCCGATCGCAATTCCCGAAAAGACCGAAGTCAAGGTCGAGGGCGCAACTGTTAAGGTCAAAGGTCCTTTGGGCGAGATCATGCGCACCTTTAACCCGGGCATCGAAGTAAAGAGCGAAGGTGGTACGGTCACCGTCACTTTGAAGCGTCCTGAAGACTATATTGTTTGGGGCACCACCGCATCGCATGTAAAGAACATGCTGAAAGGTGTTACGACCGGCTTCCAGAAGAAGCTCATCGTCGAAGGCATCGGCTTCAAGTCGGATGTCCGCGGCCAGAATTTGGAATTGTCGCTTGGTTTCTCGCACCCGGTCAAAGTCGAGATTCCGAAGGACTTGAAGGTTACGGCGGAAAAGAACGTCATCACCATTTCGGGTGTTTCGAACGAAAAGGTCGGCGAATTTGCAGCAAAGATTCGCGCCTTCAAGAAGCCAGAGCCATACAAGGGCAAGGGCATCCGCTATGATGACGAGGTCATCCGCAGGAAGCAGGGCAAGAAAGCCGCATAATCATCCTCGTACGTAAACTTATGAACAAGAATATCAAAGCAACAAAGAGGATCCGCAGGCATAAGGCTATCCGCGCCCGCGTTTCGGGCACGGCAGACAAGCCACGCTTGGCGGTCTTTAAGTCGAACCGCTTCATGTACGCTCAGCTCATCGATGACGTGAAGGCAGTAACGGTCGCTGCAGCTTCGTCGGTCGAGGCTAAGGGTAAGAAGGTCGACGCTGCAAAGGCGGTCGGTACTGATATCGCCAAGAAGGCCAAGGCCTTGAAGATCGAGACAGTTGTCTTCGATCGCGGAGGCTTCGCATATAAGGGCCGCGTCAAAGCGCTTGCCGATGCGGCACGCGAAGGCGGACTGAAATTCTAACTATCGCAGTTTAAATCATTACAAATACTATGAACGCAGAAGAGAACAAGAATATCGCTCCCGTGACGACCGCACCGGCCGCAGC
>DATCXV010000008.1:0-8296 GCA_036565605.1 Minisyncoccota bacterium
GAGCGCCACCGCCGCCACAATCGATCCTGCTACGATACGAGCGCGCTTATCCGTACGATCAAACAGAGCGATCAAAAGGCACGATACGATGATGCCTCCCAAAAGGCCCAGCATCGATCCGCGCGTCGCCGTGTGATAGAGGACAATCGAATGCAACGCAACGACCGCGCCTAAAGAAATTTTTCCCCACACATTCCGGACCCGTACCGCCATAATAAGCGTGAAGAAAATGCTGAAGACCAAATAGATCGCCAAATACGTCGCGTTACCAAAGCGACCGTCGACACGAACTCCACCTTGGTTAATGACGAAAACACCTGCAAGCTGCAACAGACAATAAAGTGTCATGACAACACTCGATCCCACCGCAGTGCCCAGCCAGCGATTCCACAATTTTTCGGTCTGCAATACTGACGTCGCGACAATGAAGTAAGCAAAGAGGTGCAGGATGGTGATGTAGCCTTCCATGCGCTCGAAGTTCGACCAAAAACTTTTCCAAGGATCAGCGCCGAATATGTCAGCCAGTCCGGTAGCGGCCACAAATGCGACAAGCGCCCACAATATCCATGATTTCTTGGGTCGAACCGACGCATCTCGCAAAGAAAGAAGCAGCCATGCCGCGAATCCGATCTCGACAACGATACGGAAAAAGAAAGCCTTGCCTGTGATAAAGGGAAAAAAGAGCCCGTTTGCGACTATAAAAGGAGTAAAGAACAGGGCAAAGACCGATGTGATGGCCGTATACCTTAAGAAATTGTTCAATGTCATAAAAAGACTATAACACAATCCGTAACCTTGATACGTCGGGATATGTTATAAATAAGCCACATGAGCACCATCGTTATACGGCCAAAACGGCGCTTTTCTCTCTCCGACCTTAAAGATCTCGTCCGCTACCGCGAGCTCTTTTATTTCTTTTCGTGGAGGGATCTTAAGGTGCGCTATAAACAGACGGCAATTGGCGTCGCTTGGGCCGTGCTGCAGCCGGTCATATCCATGATTGTTTTCTCGGTTTTTTTTGGCCGTTTGGCCGGCGTGCCGTCCGACAACGTTCCTTATCCTATTTTCGTCTTTGCAGGACTCTTGTTCTGGCAGTTTTTTTCGGATGCTCTAAATGAAACAGCCAACACTCTGGTCTCGAACAAGGCCATCATCACCAAAGTATATTTTCCACGCCTTATCTTGCCGGTCTCATCAGTCATCACCAAATTCGTAGACTTTGCCATCGCTGCCGTAGTTTTAATTGCGCTCATGGTCTATTACGGATTCAAGCCGGAATTCGGACATCTTTTCGTCCTTCCTCTTCTTCTTATCATCGCCTTCATGGCGGCACTTGGTTTGGGACTTTTTCTGGCGGCGCTTAACGTCAAATATCGCGATGTGCGTTACGCTCTTCCTTTTCTGATCCAGCTTCTCTTGTTCATTACTCCCGTCATATACCCAGCATCAATCGCAGGAAAATATTCGTATCTCTTGGCGCTTAATCCCATGACCGGCGTCATCCAATCGGCGCGAGCAGTGCTTTTAGGCACCACGGTGATCAATTGGAACCTGCTCGGTCTTTCTGCTGGCGCTTGCCTGCTTTTGCTTCTTGCTGGGCTCTGGTATTTCAAACGCATAGAGCGCGTCTTTGCTGACATTATATGAAACCCATCATCGAAGTCCGTGGACTGGGCAAAAAATTCATTATCACCCACAACAAGGGTGGCTATGTGGCGCTACGCGACGTCGTCGCGGGTTTTTTCAAAAATCCGTTCAAGGCGCTTACTCGAAAAAAGAAGGACGAGTTCTGGGCTCTACGTGATGTATCTTTTTCTGTCGAGCGCGGCGAAGTGATCGGAGTTATCGGTGGCAACGGCGCCGGCAAATCGACGCTTTTGAAAATTCTGTCGCAGATCACTCCGCCATCCGAAGGCGAAGTCATCCTGCGCGGACGGGTCGGATCACTTTTGGAAGTTGGCACTGGTTTCCATCCAGAACTCTCCGGTCGCGAAAACATTTTTTTGAACGGCGCGATCCTGGGCATGAAAAAGCGCGAAATCGAACGTAAATTCGATGAAATTGTAGCTTTCGCCGGCGTCGAACGATTTCTTGATACCCCGGTCAAGCACTATTCGTCCGGCATGTACGTGCGCCTGGCCTTTTCGGTCGCCGCCCACATGGAACCCGACATTCTATTAGTGGACGAAGTGTTGGCTGTTGGCGACGCCGAGTTCCAAAAGAAATGTCTCGGAAAAATGGACGAGATCACCCGCAAAAGCGGCCGCACCATTTTCTTTGTGAGCCATAATATGGGCGCGATCGCTAATTTGTGCACACGCTGCGTATTTCTTAAAAATGGCCAGGTAAACATGATCGGCAAGACTGACGACGTCATCGAAGCGTACCTGAAAGACGCCGCCGAAAGATCATCAAACGATATCGCCGCGCGCAAAGATCGCCAAGGCAATGGTGATCTACGTATTACCGACGCATATCTGGTCGACACTGATGGCAACCGGGTCAACAGTGCGATTTCGGGCAAAAGTATTTCCATTGCCCTTGATTACGAATGCAAGCTCGGCGTATCGCTCAAGGACATCATCATCGGCCTTGGCATCGCCACACCCGGCGGCGAAGGCGTCACCCTTTTCCATACCGAGATGACCAAAGCGACACTCGGGCCAGTTTCGGGCTCCGGCACATTTATTTGCTCGATCGACCGTCTGCCGTTGGTGCCAAAAACCTATATCGCGAATGCTCGTATCACGGCGGACGGCGAGGTAGTCGATTATCTGCAAAACCTCTTTCCGATCGACGTTCTTGACGGAGACTTCTTCGGCACCGGATCGTCGATACGGCACAGCCTTGTTTATATGCCGCATGCCTGGAGAGATGTTAAGCGCGACAGCCATGCGTCTTAAGCATCCCCTCACTCTTGCCTGGGAAAAGGCGATAAAAAGACCTCTCGGCAGGCTCAAAGAGCTCGACGCCGATTATCGCCGCGTCAAACGGCAATTCAAAGAGTTCAAAGCTTTGGACGGCGCTTCGGGCCGCGGCTTCAGGCTCGATTGGAAAAACCGCTGGCTTATCGCCGGCGAGAACACCAACGTCACACGCTTCAGCGCTCATTATATCTATCATCCCGCCTGGGCCGCTCGCGTCGTGGCAAAAATCAAGCCGGAGTATCATGTCGATATCTCATCGACTCTCACCTTTTGCTCCATGCTCTCGGCATTCGTCCCGGTCCGCTTCTATGACTATCGACCGGCCAACATCCATCTGAGCAATCTCTATTCGGGTAAGGCAGATCTCACCGCACTACCCTTCGAAAGCGAGAGTATCGAGTCTATTTCGTGCATGCATACAATCGAGCATGTCGGGCTCGGCCGCTACGGCGATCCGATCGATCCTGACGGTGACAAGAAAGCCGTCGCCGAGCTCTCGCGCGTAGTAAAGCGCAGCGGCAGCGTCCTCTTCGTGGTTCCGGTCGGCTCGCCGAAGATCGTCTGGAACGCCCATCGCATATATTCGTACGTCCAAGTCCGCGAGCTTTTCAAAAATTTCGAGCTTCGTGACTTCTATCTTATCCCCGACAATGCGGCCGAAACCGCGCCCATCGAGAACGCCACCCAGGCGCAGTGCGACGCACAAGGGTACGGCTGCGGCTGCTTCTGGTTCGTGAAAAGATAAATATGATCATCTCAAAGATACGCGGCGGGCTTGGAAATCAGATGTTTCAATATGCGGCCGGCAGGGCTAAAGCCGTAGAGACCCGCCAATCGCTGAAACTCGATCTTTCTTGGTACCGCGGTGCCGATCGCCTTTTTGAACTGCATTCCTTCTCCATCGACCCCCAAGTGCAGACGATCGGCACATTCCGTACCGCCATTATTCGTTTATTTGGAACAGAATTTTTGGACAGCTACTTTGAAGACAAGCGATACGCTCTCTCGATGCACGAACTCCTCAAAAAGGAATTCTCCCTGCGACAGCCAAGCAAAACTTTTACCGACCTGTTGTCGTCTTTGGGAACGGAATCCGTCGGCATCCATATCCGTCGCGGAGATTTTCTCAAAGCGACTGGAAAGGTAGTGCTCAATCGCGACTATTATGAGCACGCTATCGAGCATATAAAAAAAACTTCTTCACCCACTCGCATCCTCGTCTTTTCAGACGACAAAGCTTGGTGCCAGTTGGAATTCGCTTCTATCGGCGGAATACGAGCCGATGTGGTACGAGGCATCTCGGATCCCGAAGAGCTGATCCTGCTTTCAAAATGCACTCATATCGTTACAGCGGATAGCACATTCTCATGGTGGGCCGCGTTTCTAAGCAACGACAAAAGCTCGGTGATCGCGCCAGCTCGCTGGTATCAAGACAAGGCGAAAAATGCCGCCACCTTAGACGCGCTCATTCTGCCCGGATGGACAGTGCTAGAATAGCCTTCACGCCATGAAAACCCTCAAATCCTATGTACTGCGACAGCAATTTGATCCGGGCATCCTAGGGCTTTTCATCAACCCTTTCTATATAGAGCGCAGAGAACTCATAAAGACCCTGCGGCGCCTCGCCCCTCATATAACTGGTAAAATTCTTGACGTAGGCTGCGGCCACAGGCCATACAAAGAAGTCTTTTCAGCCGCTTCGAGTTCGGTTGGCATGGAATACGACACGCCGAAAAATCGTGCGCGTTTTAAAGAAATCGACGTGTGGTATTCGGGCGGCGCCTTCCCTCTCGACGGCACTTCCTTTGATTCGGTCATTATGACCGAGGTCATGGAGCACGTTTTCGAACCAGATCAAATACTTTCAGAAGTCAACAGAGTCTTGCGACCGGGTGGAATAGTCCTTCTAAGCGCGCCGTTCGCATGGGATGAACATGAGCAGCCTTATGATTACGCCCGCTATTCCTCATTCGGCTTCAAACACCTCCTTACAAAGCACGGCTTCGAAGTCGTCGAACACATAAAATCTACCGCCGATATTCGCGTCATATTCCAACTGACCGGTTGTTACGTTCATAAGAAGCTGTCCTGGATCAAGTCCTATTATCCGCGCATACTTTTCTATGTTCTCCTCATCTCTCCGCTCACTATATTAGGTACAGCGCTTTCCTGGATATTGCCGAACAGCGCCGATCTCTATATCGAGAATATTTTCATGGCTAGAAAAAGATGAATATTCTATTCCTCATTTTCAACCGACCTGGGCCTACGAGCCAAGTATTCGAGCGTATACGCGCGGCACGGCCGGAACAGCTTTTCATCGCAGCCGACGGGCCGCGACCGGATAGACCTGACGACGCGCGCCTTTGTGATGAGACGCGCAGGATTACAACCGCCATTGACTGGCCATGTGAGGTAAAGACCTTATTCCGGAGCGAGAATCTGGGCTGCAAGAAAGCAGTGAGCTCGGGCATCTCGTGGTTCTTTGAACACGTAGAAGAAGGAATCGTCCTAGAAGACGATTGTCTGCCGGACCCCAGCTTCTTTCCATACTGTAGAGAACTTCTCGAGCGCTACCGTGCCGATGAGCGGGTCATGATGATAAGTGGGTATAATCCCGTCACATCGCATGCGCCAGCGACAGCTTCATATATGTTTTCTTTGTATGGCGCGATTTGGGGTTGGGCAAGTTGGCGACGCGCATGGCAGAAATATACGCTCGACCCTGCGGCGTGGTACGACGTCGAAAACCAACGAGTGGTTCGTAATCTCATTGGCTCTTCTTGGCAATGGAAGATTAAAAAATGGAGCTATGACCGCGTTTTTTCCGGTCAAAAAGATACGTGGGATTATCAATGGGAGTATATTCGCATCCTGAATCATGGGCTCTCAGTTATGCCCTCGATCAACCTGATTGAAAATATCGGATTCGGCGCTGACTCGACGCATACTGCCGGCCGCACGGGCCTGAAAGTGCCAGCACGATCGATATCCCTACCACTTCAGTGTTCGTCAACAATCACTACGGATCGCTCCTACGACGAAAAATTTATAGAAGCTGTGTTCGGTCGCGCGACCTTCCTCCAAAGACTTATGCGCATGCTAGGATTTAAACGCTGACAATCTCATCATGATTCATTTCGCCGCAGTCTTTGATAAGAATTACCTACCGCGCGCGCTCGCCATGTACCGCTCGATCGTCCGTTACATGCCCGAGGCAAAATTTTGGCTTCTCTGCCTTGACCGTGAAAGCATAGATATGCTCGATCATCTGAAACTATCGGGTGTTAACGCAACGCTCGTAGAAGATATGGGAGACTCTGAACTTATGGCGGTCCGCGCCTCGCGCAATCCAACCGAATTCGCCATGACAGCAAAACCAGCCTGGATCGCATCTCTTATTCATTCAAACCGGATTAAAGAGGGTGAGATGCTTATCCTTATCGACGCGGATATCATGCTGTACGCTGATCCTCGTTCATTCCTCTCGAGCATAGCCGGTCGATCAATTTCTATTACTCCGCACATGTTCGCGCCAAAGGACGCCCATCTTTGCGAAAAGTATGGCATCTATAATTCAGGCCTCATTTTTTTCACAAAAGACCCGAACTCACTTTCCTGCACAGCAGACTGGCGCAAGCAGTGTATACAATGGTGTTATATAAAACCTCAGCCTGGTCTTTATACCGATCAACGCTACCTGAATAGCTGGCCAACTACCTACAAAGGCGTTAACGAACTCGACCACAAGGGCGTAAACACGGGCACTTGGAATATTTTGACGTTCAAGGTCAGGTGCGATAGTGCGGGGTTATTTACTGTCGATGGCCAGCCGCTCATTTGCTATCACTTCCACGGACTCAAATTGTACGCAACAAAAAAGGGCTCTTTGCGTGCTTACCCTATCACCGTCTACCATAGTGGTATTTATAGACAGCACTTGGCCGCATTGCATGCGGCATACGCCGAGATCAACGCTATTACCCCTGGTTTTAAAGGCGGCCTCGCACCCAAACCAGGTTTGATTCGCTCAATAAAACAGTATGCTCAAAGACTTATTTCACGCGGAATTGTGTAGACATAAAAGACAATAGTTCTTTTGCGAGAAGGTTCGACACAAATCGCATTTGAAAGAGTCTTTTGGAGCGGTCTGACACCCTCCTAAGAGAGTTCATGTCAATTGAAAGCGCCCTTATTTTTTCAGCCAACGCCTTTGCATCCGCAAGCGGCACGATAAAACCCGTCTCGCCATCAACAATAATCTCTTGAACAGCCTGGCCGGCACCGGAAAGATACGGCACGCCCACAGCAAGCGCTTCGAATGCCTTGTGCGGAATGGTACGCGAGAGGCGCGGGTTGTCTTCGAATTGGCCTAAGGCAAGCGACACACCGTCATAGACTCGGGCAAACTCATCATCGGAAAGCCTTTTCGAAACCAATTCAACGTTCGAAAGCTTTTCGTTTTTTATGCGCGACTCGACAACATCCAAAAGCTTTCCTCTGCCGACAATCTTGAATTTAATGCGTCTGTCATCCGAAAGTATTCGGACCGCATCAAGAATATGGTCAATGCCACATTCCGGTGTAAGTGACCCGCGGAAAAGTACGACGAAATCTTTTTGGTTCGGTGCATAAAAACGACGCGGCGATAGCCATGATCCGGTATACAACACCCTGTATTTATGAGACGGACCGAAGAGCTGTTCGAAATAATCTTTCTGTGCCTCGCTTTCAAGCAAAACTGCATCGGCAAAGACAACACCCAGTTCATCAGCTGCTTTTGCCTTAAATAATTTCCAGTGGCCGCGCCACCCAGGTTCACGGTGCGAATTGCGTTCAGCATCAGAAAGAGAACCCAAGAGATCTGCCACGACCGGCTTGCCGTGCGCAAAAAATCGAGCCAAGGGCACAGCGACATGTCCCGGGTAGCCGACGATAACAGCGTCGAACTCACCCTTCATGTTGGAAAGCGACGTGGCAAGGTTCTTCCATTTGCGCAGACCAGAGGTTCGGTCACACACTTCTATTACTTCAACACCAAGGCTGCGCAGTCCTGATATATAAATCCGATTACGCGAGAAGTCGCGATCATAGATGCCGAAGTAACAGACTTTCATAGATGAGATTGTAGCAGAATCATGCTACCATTGCCTCGCTATGCCTTACGGCTCGATTCTTGGCCGCCTTTCCACCATTGAGCTCTCTACCGCCGACGAGAAGAGTTTCACCCTGCGCAATAATACCATCACTAAAGTAGGATTCCGCGTTCTTGGCATCCCACATTTAGGTTGGAGGACGCGCGCCGGCATTATCATGCGTGAAATGAAAAAAGCACCCGCATCGGCGCGCGTCCTCGACGCCGGCTGCGG
>DATCXV010000022.1:0-38796 GCA_036565605.1 Minisyncoccota bacterium
GGCTGCCGCTCCTATAGCAAAGCCAAAACCCCAAAACTATTCCGTCGACCCGTATCGCGAACCGCTGGTATAATCAATCCGTATGCGATTCCAAGTTCCTCAATTCATCGAAGTCGAAGACAAGATCTTTGGACCGCTCACCATCAAGCAGTTCATATATCTTTTGGGCGGGGCAGGGGTGTCCTTCATTATTTACACCTTCGTTCCAACTCTCGTTCTGAAGGCGGTCCTCATCGTACCCGTTATTGGCTTTGCTCTGGCTCTGGCCTTCTACAAGATAAACAACAAACCCTTCATCAATGTGGTCGAAGCAGCTTTTGGATACTACACCGGTGGCAAGCTCTATATATGGAAGAAAGTAGACAGGCCGGTCGTGGCCAAAGCGGCCAAGGAAACGGAAGCTGCAACGGATTTCTATGTCCCAAAGCTTTCGGATTCGAAGCTGAAGGACCTTACTTGGTCTTTGGACATCAAGCAAAGTCAGAATCCGGCCCAAAGCGGAACAAAGTCGAACATCTAACAAAAGTCAGTCTGATATACTTATCGAATGGCAGTTAATGCGAAAACGACCCAGGAGTTCGTTCCGATCAAAGAGATCCGCCAAGGTGTCGTCATATTGAAGGACGATTCGTTGCGCGCCATCGTCATGGCGTCTTCGCTTAACTTCGCATTGAAAGGAGCAGACGAACAGCAGTCGATCATCATGCAGTTCCAGAATTTCCTTAACTCTCTGGATTTTTCTGTTCAGATCTTTATCCAGTCACGAAAGCTTGATATCAGGCCGTATATCGCCCTGCTTGAAGGCCGTCTCAAAGAGCAGGTTTCGGATCTTATGAAGATCCAGACTCGCGAATATATCGAGTTCATCCGCAACTTCACTGAAAGCTCGAATATCATGACCAAGACATTCTTTATCGTGGTGCCGTACTCGCCAGCACTCATCGAATCGAGCAGTGTCGCCAAAGGGGTAGGGAACATCATTGGCGGCAAAAAAGATGCTGCTGCATCGGCGGAACAGAAACTGGCCCAATTCGAAGAGCACCGCAGCCAATTGGAACAGCGTGTTGGCGTGGTGACGCAAGGACTGGTCCGGTGCGGCATCCGTTCGGTCGAGCTGGGCACTGAAGAAATCGTCGAGCTCTTCTATAAGATCTTCAATCCGGGCGACACGGAAAAGCCGATTCCTCTTTCATAATTATTTCGCATCACCACTATGGGCATCCTCGATTTTTTAAAAAAGAAAGACGACAAGGCGATGATCGCGCCGATTTTGCCGCAGGAAATCTACGAAGCGGGTGTTCTGGAACTGAAGGACGTCATCGCACCTTCGGCGCTTAAGATTAGCCCGCGCGAACTTTCCTTGGGCGATAAGATCGTACGTTCATTCTTCGTCATTTCGTATCCGCGTTTCTTGGGTGAATCGTGGTTCGCGCCCATCATAAACTTGGACAAGGTCTTCAACATTTCAATCTTCATCCACCCGGTGGAAACGGCAAAAGTTCTGCGTCAATTCCAAAAGAAAGTCGCCGAAGTGCAAAGCCAGATCTCGATCCGTGAACAGAAAGGACTTGTCCGCGACCCTATGCTTGACACGGCATACCAAGATTTGGAACAGCTGCGCGACCAGCTTCAGCAGGCACAAGAAAAGCTCTTCGATGTCGGCGTCTATATTTCAATTTACGGCGACAACGAAGCGGAACTCGACAAAACCGAGTCCGAAATCAAGTCGATTCTTGAATCAAAACTGGTCTATGTGAAGCCCGCGCTCTTTCAGCAGGAACAGGGTTATAAATCGAACCTACCAACCGCCTCAGACGAGCTTTTGGTCCATTCCAAGCTTAATTCAAGCCCTCTTTCGAGCCTGTTCCCCTTCATTTCCTTCGACCTTACTTCTGACAAAGGCATCCTATACGGTGTGAATCGCCACAATTCGTCCCTGGTTCTTTTCGACCGCTTCTCTCTGGAAAACTATAACTCGATCACCTTTGCAAAGTCCGGTGCCGGCAAGTCATATACGACCAAGCTTGAAATCCTGCGTACACTTATGTTCGACACGGACGTGATCGTCATCGACCCCGAGCGCGAATACGAATACCTGGCCGAAGCAACGGGAGGGAAGTACTTCAATATCTCGCTCAATTCTGAACACCACATCAATCCCTTCGACCTGCCCACGCCACGCGAAGACGAATCGCCGGCCGACGTCTTGCGTTCGAACATCATCAACCTCGTCGGTCTTTTCCGCATTATGATGGGAGGTCTCACGCCCGAAGAAGACGCCATCGTCGACAAGGCGATCACGGAAACGTACGCCCTTAAAGACATCACGCCGGACACCGATTTCCGCACCACTGAACCGCCACTTCTTTCTGACTTCGAGCTGGTTCTTGCTGGCATGGAAGGAGGGGAATCGCTTGTCCAACGCCTCACCAAATACACCAAAGGTACATGGTCCGGGTTCATTAACCGCCCAACCAACGTCGATATCGGCGCGAAATTCATCGTTTTCTCATTGCGCGACATGGAAGAAGAGTTGAAGCCGGTGGCTATGTACATCGTCACGCACTATATCTGGAACGCGGTACGAAAGAATTTGAAGAAGCGTCTTTTGGTTATCGACGAGGCGTGGTGGATGATGAAATCCGAGGACACCGCATCGTTTCTTTTGGGCCTTGCCAAGCGTGGTCGCAAATACTTCTTGGGTCTTGCCACCATCACCCAGGACGTCGATGACTTCCTTAAATCACCTTATGGCCTGCCGATCATCACCAACTCGTCGATTCAGATGCTTCTTAAGCAGTCTCCCTCGTCAATTGACCGTCTTCAGCAGGTCTTTTCCCTTACCGACGAAGAAAAATACCTCCTTTTGGAATCCGACGTGGGCGAAGGCATCTTCTTTGTGGGCCTTAAACACGTGGCTATTAAGGTGATCGCATCGTACACCGAAGACCAAATCATTACGTCCGATCCGTCTCAAGTATTGGCGATCAAAGAGGCGAAACGACAGGCTCAGCAGTAGGGAAGTTTCCTCCACAGCTTCCATTTGGGTGCATGATACAATATGCGCATGTTTCGCCTTTTGAAAAGCATCTCTTTTCTGGCACTTCTCTCTTTTTCGCTTGTCCCTGTAGCGGCTCTTGCACAAAGCATTCCGGGCGTTTCCGATCCGATAACTCTTGTCGTCTCGCCCCAGTTTCCTGAGCCGAATTCCACCGTTACAGTACGAGCCCAAAGCTTCAGCACAGATCTTAATCGTGCGACATTGACCTGGTATTCAGGCGGAAAAATTATTCTGAAGGGTGTCGGCGCAACGGATGTTTCTGTACCATCAGGTGCAGCAGGAAGCGTGTCAGACGTTTCGGTCCAAGTAGATACGCCTGATTTAGGAACTTTTTCAATCGAAACATCATGGCGTCCCGCCAGCGTGACGCTTTTGTGGGAAACTGACGGCTACATTCCTCCGTTTTATCGAGGCAAATCCTTGGAAGTGTATGGTTCCAGCTTCCGCGTTACCGCTCTTCCTGAATTTTTCTCGTCTACAGGAAAACGCATAGACCCGAAGACACTTGTATATCTCTGGCAAAAGAACGGTACCAATATTCCAGAGCAATCCGGCTACGGCAAACAAAGCTTTTCTTCAATCCAGACAAGCTATGTCCGCGGGGGAGACGAAATTTCTGTCGAAGTATCGACGGCTGACCATACGATCGTATCGTCAGGATCCGTAACACTGTCGCCCGGTACGCCGGACATCGTTTTGTACGAGGCGAGCCCACTGTATGGCATTCGCTACGAGACCGCACTTTCTTCAAGATACACGTTATCGGCCGAAGAAGTTTCGCTGCGTGCCGTGCCATTCGATATTTCGGCAGGAAATCTTCTTTCCGGCACTCTTTCTTTCGACTGGACCATGAACGGTGCGACGCTTTCGGCGTTTCAGGACAAGCCAGAAGTAACTTTGCGTACGAGCGGATCTATTGGGGGACAAAGCGAGATCGGTCTTCAGATCCAGCATCGCTCGCGCATGCTTCAGGGCGGCTCGGCCGGCATAACCATACTCCAATGAGAAGCGCCAAAATCTTTTTGAATATCGCGGTTCTTACGGCATTCGCTTTGCCGACCATCGCGGCAGCCCAAACCTCGGTCTGTCAGGATGGTAAGACTGTAATAGACGGAGAAGTTCAAGACGACAAAAACGGCGTCTATTGTTCGTTAACTACTATTCCAGGATTAACCGATGTTAAGGAACCGGTGAATCCGGTAAAAATCATTACCAACGCCTACGGCGTCTCGATCGGCATCGCAGCCATCCTTGCGATCGGTTTCATCATCTGGGCAGGTATTGAATACGCGACCGTCGAATCAATCTCTGGGCATTCGGACGCGAAAAAGCGTTGGGAAGGAGCACTCTGGGGCTTAGCGCTTCTGTTGGGTTCATATCTTATCTTGCGCACCATCAATTTGGATTTGGTGAACATCAATTTGGATTTAGGCAAACCAGCAGTAGGAGAATTGGTTGACCAGAACGCGCTTCAAAATGCGCTTGATAGCTATTCTGACTCCGTAGCAAAATTACAGGGCACCAATACTGCAATCAGTAGCCTTACCGCACAAAAGACTTCCAAAGAAGCCGAGTATAATGCGCTAATCGATGACGGAAAAATAAATGACCCTAAGGTTACACAACTTCAAAACGAACTGAAATCGATTGATGAACAGATTTCGAAGCTGGAAAAGGATAAAACGGCTCAGCAAAGCGCCGTAGATAAATCACGTACTCAAGTGCAAAGTGCGACCGCTGCTTCCAGTAAAGCATTCTGCTATACAAGTTATTACGCAAGAACCGGCTCCTACGGAGTGGCGTCTGGCGGACAGGCTTCGCAGCAAATCTGCCGCCCTACAGCGAAAGAATGTGAAGACGTTCGTTCTACGGATAATCCTTCTTCATCTCCGTGCCAAGAACTCTCACCACTTGAGGCGCAAGCAAAATATCAGTATTGCTTCTCATATTCAGAGGTCAAAGCGACCAAGCAATATCAATTCTCTTATATAAGTAATCAGACTACAGAAACCGTTAACAGCACGACTGAGACCAACAAGCAGTGCAGTATTACTCCGGCAAATTGCTTATCATTGCAGCAGGGACTTATTCGAAAAAACTCAGGCAAGAAATCTACAGACAATGGATTTATCTCCTCAATTGGATCTTGCATACCGGAACTTAAATCAAGCTAATGTCCAAAAAAGCATTCTTCATTTTCATTCTTATACTGCTCGCCCTATTCGGGGTGGGGTACTGGTATCTCTTTATGAGAAATTCTGATACTGCCCCTATCATAACGGATGGGAATTCGTCTGATATCTTTCCATTCGGCGAAGGGACAACGGGAGGAAATACGAATACGGACACTGGTCCCATAATCGCAACCAGTACCGACACTGTTATCGATCTTTCGGGCGCTTCGGAAAGCCTCATTCCGCGTTTGCGCCAACTCTCTACCTCACCGTCCGCAGGTATTGTCGCTTTTGACCAAGCTTCAACAACACTTGTCCGTTTTGTTGATCGCGCAACCGGTCACATCTATGAAACCAAGCTCGACAATTCGGCGATAACAAAGATCTCGTCGGTAACAATCCCAAAGGTCTATGAAGCGATCTGGTCTTCTGATGGCTCGCGCTTTCTGGCCCGCTATCTGCGCGACGACAACGAAACGATCCGCACTTTCTATGCCAAGATCGCCACAACAACCCGCCCCGAACAAGCACTTGAAGGACTATTCCTTGATGACGGCATTCGTGAAGTAACAAGCGTCGGCACGAAAATTTTCTCGATGAACGAGACTTCAACCGGGTCGCAGGGTATTCTTTCGAATTTCGATGGTTCTGGCCGAGTGTCCACATTCACATCACCGTTTACCGGATGGCTCGTTACATCAGCCAATTCAACGGCCGTAACACTGTATTCGCGTCCAAGCGGCGCATCGCTGGGCTCCGCGTATATATTGGATACCAAAACAGGAACGTATACCAAAGCAGGTACTGACGCCCTGGGCCTGATTGCACATGCAAACGCTGACGCAACGAAACTGATCGCTTCCAGTGTGTCTGGAAACAACATTTCCACCACTATTCAAGATCTGAAGAAGGGAACATCGGCACCCGTCGGCATTTCAACGCTTGCCGACAAATGCACCTGGAGTACCAAAGAAAAATCTGTCGTCTACTGCGCAGTTCCACAATCCATTCCGGCAGGTCTGTATCCAGACGACTGGTATAAAGGCAAAGTGTCCTTCAACGATGGTTTGTGGCGCATCGACACCGCAACCGGCGCCACCGATTCCGTCATGACACCCGAGCTTGAAGCCGGCGTTTCGATGGATATCGTTAATCTTTCCTTTGACCAAGCAGAAAACGCACTCGTCTTCATCAATAAAAAGGACCTCACCCCCTGGGTCTTTAATCTCGCAGAATAATTATCGATCGAAGGATAGGTGTCTGCTGTGACTACGCTGCTTTCACGGCTGCCTCACGTGCCATCTGTTTCCTTACCACCAATTCCTGTGCGATCATAAATAGATTCGAGGTAATCCAGTACAGGGCCAACGCTCCTGCAACATTCCAGGCAATGAACAAAATCATGACCGGAAAGACATACTTCATCTGCATGTGCATAGTGTGAGCAAAATCTTCCTGGAATCCGCCCTTACCCGTCTTCGGAGCAGGCTTTGGAACAGCGAAGCGGATCTGTAAGTACTGCGACAAGGCTGCAAGCACAGCCAGGATCGCGCTTTTCTTCGTGATATCGATAACACCCAGAAATATGGTATCGAGCGTTGCAGGAGCATGCACAAACGAATAGAGAAGTGTCGAATCAGGTGCCGAGAATCCAACCGAATAGAATACGCGGTACAAGGCAAAGATGATCGGGATCTGAATGATCAAAAGCAGGATGCTCGAAAACGGATTAACATCCTTTTCTTTATAGATCTTCATCGTTTCAAGAGCCTGTTGCTGCTTGTCGTCCTTGAAACGTTCCTTAACCGAAGCAAGTTCCGGCTCGATCTGCCTCATCAAAGCCTGGGTACGCGCCGCTTTTCGTGAGAGAGGGAAGAGAATGAGGCGAACAATCACCGTAAATAAAATAATAACCCCGCCTGCGCCTAGATATGGAATATGTCCGGACAAAAAAACCAAACCGTTATACAAGGGCAAAAAAATGATATGTGTATAGAGGTAGTGCATAGGTGTGAACAGCAATGATTATACCGCACTAGAGAAGACCTGCCTTCGTAAGCAGTGCCGATATTTCAGCGGCCAAAGCCTCGACATCTACCGAAAGGCATTCTTTTTTCGGCATCACCATGACAAACGCTTTGCTGCGAAGTTTTTGAGCCATGCCTCGAAGTGCTTTGTATCCTTTTCGACGAAGAGCAGTGCGATCAACAGCGCGCGGTGCAGCCTTTTTTGAAGCGGTAACAGCGAATTTTGTTTTATCTGCCGGACGAAAACGAATGGAAAGGAGCGTCCCGAAGACGCTCCTACCTTGCAAAAGGCTTTCGATGTCCCGAGCAGTGAGGCGTGATGCCTTGGGGAGCATCGTCAGGGTATTAAGCCTTTACGATCTTCTTGCGGCCCTTCTGGCGGCGACGCGCAATAACCTTGCGGCCTGTCGGCGACGACTTCCTTGCAAGGAAACCGTGCGCTCGCGCCCTCTTCCTATTCCTGGTCTTGTATACGATTGCCATGGCGTTCTTCGATGACGTTATTAACAGCTTGTTCACATAGTATTAACATAGTTACGCACTCTCCACAAGTTTTCGTCTTGTGTGAACCGTTTATACTTAACGCACTTTCATGGATAACCGGAAACTGTGGGAAAGCATCTTGGGAACAATCGAGCTTCAAGTCTCGAAAGGTAATTTCGTCACCTGGTTTCGTGATACCCATATCCATCGCATCGACGAAGGTACGGTTTATTTGGCTGTACCATCAGCCTTTGCTAAAGACTGGATCTCATCCAAGTTCCACAAAACCATTCTTAAATACCTGCGTGATTTCGGAGCAGGGAACGATATCAGGTCTATTGAATACGTCATCAGCAAGACACCAGAACGCAAAGAACCGATAACTGAGGAAACTGTACGCAAGCAATTTTTGGCTCCAGAACTGCCTTTACAGGAGTTCTATATCAGCCGCGAAGATAATTTAAACCCACGCTACACCTTTGAGACGTTCGTAGTTGGGCCTTTTAACGAACTTGCCCACGCAGCTGCACAAGCGGTCATGAAAAGCCCTGGTGTGGCATATAACCCGCTGGTTATTTATGGCGACACCGGCCGCGGCAAAACCCATTTGGCCCAAGCGGTAGGTAACTTCATCAAGACTAACTTTCCCTCAAAGAAAGTCTTTTACGTCACCAGCGAACGCTTTTCGACAGACTATATGAACTCGATCCCGCTTGGAAAGGCGAATCAGTTCAAGGAACGATACCGCAAATACGATGTTCTTATTATGGACGACATCCAATTCTTTTCGTCCAAGGAAAAAAGCCAGGAAGAATTTTTCCACCTCTTTAACACTCTGAAAGAGAACAACAAGCAGCTTATTTGTTTGTCAGATCGCCACCCAAACCATATTCACGAGCTTGAAGAGCGCGTGAAATCACGCTTTAACTCGGGTATGGTCGTCGATGTATCGGCGCCAGATTTCGAAAGCCGCATCGCCATCTTGCGAGCCAAAGCATTGCAGCAAAACGTGCCATTATCCCAAGAAACCTTGGAATTTATTGCTAATTCCATCGAAGGATCGGTGAGAGAGCTTGAAGGAGTCGTCAATTCCATCGCTATGCAAACCCAGATGCGCCAAAGGGAATTGAATATTATGGAGATCAAGAACCTGATCAAAAACAATACCCGTCCCAAGAAATCGGTCTCGATCAAAGAAGTGGTGAAAATCGTTTCAGACTTCTATAACGTCGAAGAAAACTCGATCTACGAAAAAACCCGCAAAAAAGAAGTGGTAAAACCACGCCAAGTCATCATGTACATATTGCGTGAAGATATGAATATTTCGTATCCGTCGATCGGCGACAAGCTAGGCGGCCGCGACCACACCACCGTCATTCATTCTTGCGAGAAGATCAAAGAAGATATAAAGTCCAACCAGGCTCTGCAAAGGGAGATCGGCCATATCAGGTCGCTTATCTCATAATTGTGGATAACATTGTGGAATTCCTGCATACAGGCTGCGGGAAAGTTCTGTGGGGAGTATGTGGATAGCTCGGGGAGAATTGGGGATAAGAAAGCGGTTTTTCAAAAACCGACCAAAGTTATCAAATTCTTTCCCGAGATATCCCCAGAAAACAAGGCAAGGGATAGTAAAAGTACCGCTCTATAAGGCCATCTACTGACATATCCACATACCCACAGCGCTAATAGTAATAATAGTTTTATTTATAAGATATAAGAGTCTATACTGGGTATATGAAATTCGAGTGCATCAAAGAGAAGCTCGCTGACGCAATTTCCAAAGCAGACCGACTGACCGGACGTAATCTGTCCTTGCCCATTCTTTCGTGCATCGATCTAAAGGCTTCAAAGAACACAGTCACCATCCGCGCCACTAATCTCGATTGCGGTATCGAGATTATGATTCCTGCGAAAGTCGAAGAAGAGGGTGAGGCTGCCTTCCATGGTGCCGTCATGGCTTCTCTCTTGGCTGGCCTTCCCCGAGAAAAGAACATTGTATTGGAATCAAAGGATGGCAATGTGCTTATCTCGACCTCAACCAATACCACACTTGTTAAAACCTTCTCTCCGGAAGATTTCCCTTCTATCCCTAAGCTTGAAGGAGTAAAGTCGATCGAAATTTCACCAAAGGCATTGGTGAAAGGTTTCAAATCAGTCGTCTATAGTGCTTCTGTATCGACAGTGAAGCCTGAATTGGCCTCTGTATACGTCTATAAGGACTCAGGAGAGCTGGTATTCGTCTCGACCGACTCTTTCCGCTTGGCAGAGAAGCGGGTCAAGGTGAAGGAATCTATGGACTTCCCGCCGGTTATCATCCCCGCAAAGAATGTAAGTGACATTATTCGTGTACTTGATGGTCTGTCGGATGATGTTCGTGTACATTTCGACAAAAACCAAATCGCTTTCGAAGGAAAGGATGTATACCTTATGTCTCGTGTCATTGATGCAACATTTCCGGACTACAAACAGATCATTCCAAAGATCTTTGTAACCGAAGTTGTTGTTTTGAAGCAGGATCTAGTCGATTCTTTGAAAACTTCGCATGTTTTCAGTGATAAATTTAATCAGGTGAACGTGAAAGCGTTGCCATCCAAGAAGTCTTTCACTATTGCAACCAAGAACAGCGATGTGGGCGAGTATACAAATTCCATTGATTCGTCGGTAACAGGCCAGGATTTGGATATAAACTTCAATCACAAATATCTTTCCGATTGTTTCCAGTCTATCGATGCGGATTCGATATCGATTTCTATCAGCGGGGCAAACAAGCCGCTTGTAATGAGAGGTGTGAGTGATAAATCGTTCACATATTTGGTGATGCCGATGAATCGGTAGTACAAAAAAGGCTTTTTGTTGTGCGTGATACAATCGCCTTAATACATGTTCAATATTGCTGACTATCTGAAGAAATTCGAGAAAATGGGGGATGATCTTGTCCAAGAGCGATCGTCTGTGGCTTTGGCAATAGAAAAAATCTGCGGTATCAAAGACGCACAGTTTAAGGTAAATAAGAGTATTTTGTATATCAATGTTCCTCCGGTGGCTAAATCGGCGATTTACATCAAAAAGAAAGCGCTCCTCGATGAATTAAAGAAGAGCGCTTCCGGAGCGAAGATTTATGATGTCCGCTAGCTACTGATCTAACGCCACGTTCAGATCTACGGTTACTTCGCGCTTGTCGAAGACGGAATCATAACCAATAATCTTGATCCTATTTTGTTCACGCAATCCCGGTAGATCTTTTGGTGAGAAGCGGAAGATGAATGGTTGACGATCTAATGTCTCGACGAATGTGTCATTCACATACAAGGTTGCCTTGGAAAGTTGGTATCGTCCGGACGAACCGACCAGGATCGACAGGGAATCGTTGATGCTGTACGTCTGGGACTGATTAATACCTGTCAGGGAAAGAGAGAATGAATTCGAAGCTGTGTGGACATCGTCGGTCTGTGTCGGTGCCATGGTAGGATCTTGGTCTAGATATCCTTTTTCTTCTGCCCATTTACGTACGGGCGTCTCCCAGCGTTCGAACTGAGAATCGTTCTCAGGATGCTCTGGCTTCGGTCCTAAAGGATTATTCTTGTCGACCCAGTACAAGATATCGTGAACGGATTGAATCGCTACTTCTTTGCGTGTTTCTGGTGGTGTGAATTCGGTTGCGAGTTTACCCGAGACTGTATCGATGGTGTATGTTTCGCCACCTTGCCAAATACCTTTCATAACTGGCTTAAGCGTCAGTGGATCAGGATAGACTGGTGGTACGAAGCGCTGATCCGGCAGGACATCCAAAGCTTGGTGCATGAACGAGCTCCACATTGGCGCGACGATTTGTCCGGCCACTTTTTTAACCATCGGTGCGTTGTTATTGTTGCCTGCCCAAACGCCCATGACCAAGTTTGGTGTATATCCAACTGTCCACGCATCGCGCGAGTCGTTGGTGGTACCCGTTTTTACAGCCACATCGCGGTTGGGGAAGTACAAGACCGAGTTGGGTCCGTAGGCTGGTGTACGTGCGACGTTATCTGAAAGTACGTCTGAAATTTCGCGAGCCACATTTTCCGGCAAGATTTTTGCCGGCTTGCCGTTCGAAGGAAGTTTCACTTCATTACCCTTCGAGTCAAAAACCTGGAGAACTGAACGATAGGGTACATGAGTGCCGTCGTTAGCAAAGGTTCCATAAGCTGACGTCATTTCAAGAAGTGAAATTTCACCCGAGCCAAGTACCAAGGACAGTCCGTACTGGTTCGCATCACCCAAAGATGTGATACCCATGTCTTTGGCAAGAGACAAAGCATCGGATACACCGGCCAGATAGAAAGTCTTAACTGCCGGTACGTTGATCGATTGGGCTAACGCATTGCGCAGCGTAATAGGACCGCGGAACTGATCATCATAGTTACCCGGCATGAAGCATTTTTCCGTTGATTCAGGATCAAGCGGTTTGCCCTCCAGATCGCAGGTGATCGAGAACGAAGTGGGGAGGTCAAAGACCACGGTTTCTGGTGTGTAGCCCTTCTTGAACGCCTCGGCATAGATGATGGGCTTCATAGTCGAGCCAGGCTGGCGATTATGCGCGACTGATACATTGAATTGACCGTCGATATCCTGGTCAAAGTAATCGCGCGAGCCAACCATGGTCATAATATCGCCTGTTTTCGGATCAAGAGCGACCAAGGCGGCATTTTCGGCCTCGAAATCGACTTTGTTTTTAAGCGCAGTTTGTTTAACCAAATCCTCAGCCTTTTCCTGAAGGTCCAAGTCGAGCGTGGTAATAACCTTGTATCCCGCATCTTCCAGATTATCGATGCCCAAGGTTTTTTCTAGATAGTCCTTTACGAAGAAAACGAAATGCGGCGCGCGAATGCCGTAGCTTGACTGCGGCTGGAACAAGACGCGTTCAGATTTAGCTGCATCGTATGTTGGCTTATCGATGAAATGAAGCTCGAGCATCTTTTCAAGAACCAGATTCTTGCGAGTCTCCAATTCTTTAAGGTGTGAACCATACGGAGAATAGTACGTCGATGCTTGCGGAATGGCGGACAAATACGCTGCTTCAGCCAAGGTCACATCTTTTGCAGACTTGCCGAAAAATTGTTGCGACGCTTCTTCGACGCCGTACATAGAACCGCCGTAAGGATTTTCATTGAGATAGCTTGTAAGAATCGCGTCTTTGGAAAGCGCTTTGTCCAATTTCCAGGCCAAGACCCATTCCTTCAGCTTGCGCGAAATATGTTTATCCGTGGTGAGGAGTGTGTTTTTCACCACCTGTTGAGTAATGGTCGAGCCGCCTTGGCTGAATCCACCAGTCTTTATATTTGCGAGCACAGCGCGCAGAAACGAAGAGACCTTGATGCCGTGGTGTTTGTAAAAATCTTCATCCTCGATTGCAACAGTGGCGTTTTTGATGAAAGGCGAAATCTCTTCAGACGACAAAATAGTGCGTTTAACCGTATCGTGAAGATCGTACAGCAAAACTTTGCCCGTTCGATCGTAAATTTTGGTCGATTCAGAGACCACGCGGTTATCGAAAGACGACAAATCGGGTAGTCGGAAGGATGAAATCCAGAATAAAATAAAACCGGCAAAAATACAGGCAAAGACACCGATAATCATGCCGATATCTTTCCAGGTGTGTGCCTTAATGTGACGCCAAAGTCGCGAATGTCGTCGGTGAGAGGAGCTTTTCTTCATATATAACTAGTACGATAGCAGGAAACTGCGACGCATGCTACAGTTTTTGCATGAACGATACGAACAGCGCTGAACAATTCCTTGCGCGTGGCATTGAAGCGGTCTATCCGTCCAAAGAAGCCTTTGTTGAGGCTTTGAAAAAGGGCAAGAAAATCAAAGTATATTTGGGCATTGACCCGACCGGTCCCACTTTGCACATGGGACATGCGATTCCGCTTATGAAATTGTCCCAGTTACAAAAAATGGGGCATGAAGTGACACTTCTTATCGGAGATTTCACAGCGATGATTGGTGACCCGACCGACAAATCGGCCGCACGCAAGCAATTGACTCGCCGCGAAGTCTTGAAAAATTGCCGCTTGTACAAAAAGCAGGCCTCAACCTTCCTTTCGTTTTGGGGCAGAAACCGCGCTAAAGTTGTTTATAACAGCACGTGGCTCGGTCGCATGAAGTTTGCCGATGTTGTAAATCTGGCCTCGAATATGACGGTCCAGCAGATGATCGAGCGAGATATGTTTGAGAAGCGCATCTCTGAAAAGAAACCAATTTTCCTTCACGAATTCTTATATCCTTTGATGCAGGGATATGATTCGGTCGCACTCGACACTGATGGCGAGATCGGCGGCAACGATCAAACTTTCAACATGTTGGCGGGCAGAACCCTTCTTAAATCGTTGCGAGGCAAAGACAAATTCGTCTTTGCGACCAAGCTTTTGGTCGACCCGACGGGTAAAAAGATGGGTAAGACCGAAGGAAATATCGTCGCCTTGTCAGATTCTCCGACAGAAATGTTCGGAAAAGTGATGAGCTGGCCCGACGGCATGATCGTTCCTGGTTTCGAATTGTGTACGCGCGTTTCAAGCGAAGAGATTGCGACTGAAAAAAGTAAACTTGATGGTGGTGCGAATCCGCGAGATTCCAAAGTGAAGCTTGCACATGCCGTTGTGGCGCTGTATCACGGCGACAAGGCAGCTGATGCGGCACGCGATGCATTCTTTAAGGCGTTTTCACAAGGTGGTATGCCGGACGATGCACCAGTGGCAACCGTCGCGAAGGGAAATGCGCTTTCGGAAGCACTCATGTCTACTGGGTTGATCGCATCAAAGACCGAGTGGCGCCGTTTGGTATCGGAAAAAGCGGTGACCGATCTTGCAACGGGCGCAAAGATCGAAAGCTTTGATGCAAAGGCCGAAATGGATATGGATATTAAAGTGGGGAAACACCGTTTTTTGAAAATTAAAGTTAAGTAAATAAAAAACAAGGGTCTTGCGACCCTTGTTTTTTTATTTGTCCATCATTCTTGAAAGTTCTACCTCTCCAAGTGGATGACGGGGAACGTCATCCTGATAAGAAATGCTGGTAATTTATTACCAGCTCTCTTCTTCGGTCATAAAATCATTCAGAGGATCTTCTTCATCGCCCTCCTCGTCGTCTTCACCACCGAAATCGTCGTCTGAATTAAGTTCGCCTTCGTGTTCGTCATCATCTGAAGCGACTTTTTTCGGGCTCGGATCGTCGTCTTCTTCCTTTTCTTCGTCTTCAGTCTCTGAATCAGATGGTGCTCGTTCTTCTCGTTCGTCTTCGCGTGGAACTTCTACTTTTTTATTCTCTTCTTTCTCTGGTTTCTTTCTCGGCATATCGTGATTTTTTCTAAGTGCTTCTATTTGTAACAAATAGTTTTTCCTTTGCAAGCGGGCAATCGTGTGGACAACTGGTTACCCAAAGCGTTCGGTCGCAAGGCAGGTTAATCCGACGGCGATCGCATCGTATTCGTCATCAAAACGGATCTTCTTTTCGATGCGGATAAGTTTCGGCACCATGGCAGTGACAGCGGATTTATCACTTTTTCCATAACCGGTGACGGCAACTTTGATTTCCATAGGGTTGTATTCGTAAATTTTCAGACCGGTGCGCGCCGCTGTATATAAAATGACGCCACGAACTTCAGCTACCTTGATGGCGGTGGTCTGGTTCTTAGAGAAATACAAAGACTCCAGACATAATGCTTCGGGTGTGTACTCTGTGATAACGCGCTCCAATTCGGATCCGATCAGACGGAGGCGTTCTGCGTGGGGAAGGGTTTTGGCCGTCTGAAAACAGTCTGAATATAAAAGTTGCTCCTTTTGCCGCGGTTCTTTTTCCAGGACAGCGATGCCAAGGCGTTCGTATCCGGGATCGATGGCCAAGAGTTTCATGCGGCAATGATAGCAGAAATGACAAAGAAAAAGCCGCCATTTTTTTGACAGCGGCTGTAGACCGAGATTTATGAAGCGAGCTTGAATCCGTTGATGACTTCTACTCCATCCAGAGGAGCAAGTTCGATTCGCGCTTTTTTATTGGGCGCGATTTGAAGCGAACTCATGTATTGATGTTTCATGCTGAGTTCCATCAGCCCTTCATACATGAAGAATGCCCCGTATCCGTTAGATACGCTCTTGCTTGCAAGTGCCGGATAGCGCTTGCTCCACTCAGCATGGACCGCTTCCTCATGGAAGCATATCGAGAAAGCGGGACTCCAACCGACCATGAATGCCGGTAAGTCTATCTGCCATGTCCCGACTCGAGCTTGCTGGTCACGACTCAATTTCTTGAGCACGTTTCCTTGTTCTTGGCCGAAGAACACGAAAGCGAAGGAACCACTAAGCAAAGACAACCTGAATGGCTCCAGCTCATGGCGATCTCCTCCGAGAACCCACGCCCAATTTGAGTCACCGAGCCGTATCGATCGCTCAAAGGTCTTGGGAAGCTCAGCGAGCACAGCTTCATAAGCATCAATGTATGTTGTGAAAACGGGCCAATTCTCCTCATGGTTTCTAGCCGCCGGAAGCAATTCGAGCAGCTTTTCCTGCGGTATGCCCGAACCAACAGTAAGTTCTAAGAGCTTGAGCGTCACCTCTGGTTCGAGCATGAGTATGGTGGCAGGAACTGTCTTCTCGAGCGGGATCGTCTCGCCGGAAATGAACTGGTTCCTGTTGCAGAGAGCGGACTTGAGGTCGTTCGCCTCCTCATTTCTTCCTTCTCGCCGTAGCTGTGCGAGTAGGAGCATCATTGACCTCACAGAGCTATACCACTGATCCAGCTGACGCGCGGTTTCAGTTACGGAACCTGCACCCTTGGTCGCCCTTTCGAGGACGTACTCGAGGTTGAGATGGAATGTGCCACGGCACATTCCAAACGCTTTGTTGCCTGCCAGTCGCATCGCGAGCGGCAGAGTTTCCCTGACTTCAGGCACTGTATTCATAAGATACCCTCTGAAGCGACATCTCATGGAGACATCGATCTGACATTGGAGCCGTTCTCGCGGAGAGCGACTAGACGTTAAAGAACACTTTCACCGTTGTGGCGAAAGTACGTCCGGAGCGAAGATTACTCCTTATTCCACGTTTGTAAACACTTCCTGCACTTCTTCGTTCGCTTCCAATTCTTCGACAAGCTTTTCAAGTATTTCCAGATCCGCGTCTTCAAGCGGCATAGTCGACGTGGGGATCCACGAAGTGCCTTCGCGTTTGAACGCCCATGATGCGCTGCCAGGGGTGGCCAGCTGGAAGCCGTGTTCCGACAAGATGTGCTTTACCTCTTGCGCTGCTTTGTTTTTGCTTGCGGTCAAAGCTTCGATCATCAATGCGCAGCCGCCGGGACCGTACGCTTCATAGGTGATCGATTCCAAGGTTGCACCTGGCTCGCTGGCTTTCTTTACGGCACGCTCGATCACTTCGTTAGTGACGTCTTCGGATTTGGCACGCTCGATGAGTGCGCGCAGGGAAGGAGAGTTCCTGTCTCCTTTAACTTTCTGAGCTTCGGCAGAAATCAGCTTGGAATACTTCGAATACAATTTCGACTTAGCGCCGTCGGTCTTCGCCTTCTTATGTTTTATCTGTGACCATTTATTGTGTCCGGACATGGCTACAATCCTAGATCATTCTTTCTAATATTCAAATGCCCCCACGCTTTTTCTGTCGCTTTGCGGCCGCGCGGGGTGCGCTCGATAAGACCGAGCTGGAGCAGGTAGGGTTCGTGGACTTCTTCAACAGTCGCTTCTTCTTCAGCGAGCGATGCGGCCAAGGTATTCAATCCGACCGGGCCGCCTTTGAACTTGTCGATAAGAGTTTTCAGGAGCTCTCGATCCGATTGAGTAAGGCCCAAGTGATCTATGCCGAGCATGGTAAGTGCGCGGTCGACGATTTCAGGCGTAACGCCAGTTTTTTCCACCTGGGCCAAGTCACGCACGCGTTTCAAGAGAAAGTTCGCGGTACGCGGTGTGAATCGGCTGCGTTCGGCGATCTTTTTTGACGACGCTGGATCGACTTCGAGCTTTAAGAGCTTTGCCGATCGGTGGATGATATCCTGAATTTCTTTCTCTGTATAAAATTCCAACTTGAACGTGCCACCCGAAAAACGCGAACGCAGCGGTGCAGACAGAAGAGCGATGCGCGTCGTTGCGGCAAGCAGAGTAAATGGCGGCAATTCTAACTGAATGGTGCGTGCCGACGGACCTTTGCCGATGACGATGTCGAGCGATCCCGACTCCATGGCAGGGTAGAGGACTTCTTCGATCGCTTTGTTCAGTCGATGAATCTCGTCGATGAACAACATATCGCCGGGCGACAGGTTAGTAAGGATCGACGCCAGGTCGCCGACTTTTTCGATAGCAGGGCCGCTTGTCACTTTCAATTGCGACGCGGTTTCTTTGGCGATAAGGTGCGCCAGGGTCGTTTTACCCAATCCGGGCGGTCCATAAAAAAGCATATGTTCTGGCGGATGTTTGCGTTCAGCGGCTGCACGCAAGAGGATCTTCAAATTTTCTTTAGTTCCTTTCTGTCCTACGTATTCATCCCAGGTTACGGGACGCAGGGTGGTATCCAAAAAGGTCTCGTCGCCAAAAGAGCCCTTGTTTTCGGCCTTTTTTTGCGTATCAGCTTCGTTCTGGCGAGACATACTTGACATTTTAAATGCTTTGTGCTAGCATACCCAATGAGAGTCGGTATTGAAACACCTGCCACATTATCTTCCAGGTCATAAATCTCTAAGCGATCAAACCTTTGGTTTGCTGGCTATCAATCCTGGGACGTTCTGGTTAGACGCCTTGTGCGTCTTTACTGGTGCTATCCCGCGACCTTAGCCTAGCTTTTGATGCACATCACAAAGTATCGCTTAGAGATTCATGCTCTGGAATCTCTCGAAGGGCCTGCGATGTTATGTCGCGGGCCTTTCTCTTTTCATTTCAATCCTTTTGCAATCGTACACCGCTTCTGTAGGCGCGCAAGGTCATTTTTTCAAGGGAGCACGGGCTTGCATGAGAGGCAAATACGTTTTCTGTCGTGATTACGCCGCGCGCTTCGCTCCTGCGGCACCAGATTGCGTCTGCGAGTGCTCTATACGAGTGAGTTCTTGTTGGAATTTCGTGATCTCGTCCTTGTGTCTGTTGTGTTCAAGGTTTGCTTTGGCGAATTCCGCTTCTAGTTTACGCAATTCCGCCGTTTCTTTCGGGCCCAGGGCGTTCAGTGTACTTATTTCTTGTCGTAGTTTCGACAAAGCAATCTCGGCCTGATGCAGGGCCTCTTCTTTTTGCTTCAGTTCCATCTTATGACTTTCGATTTTCGCCTTAAGTACGCCAATCTCTTCTTGATCTTTGCGCATTTCTGCCTCCTCGTGGCTCATCTCGTTACGCAGTTCGTTCAAATGTCCCATCGCCACGTTCTTGTCTTGCATGATTGTTTGATTACTCTTCGATGCTAATAACGCGTTGAAGTTCTTCGATGGACGTTACACCTTTCAATACTTTGATGACACCGTCCTGCGCCATCGACAGAAGTCCTTGTGTCGATGCGGCCTTTTCGATGTCAGCAGCATTGGCGCCGTACTGCAAAGATTTATCAATATCCGGCGTGGTGACAATGCCTTCATAGATACCGACGCGACCCCTATATCCAGTGTTGTTACACTTTGCGCAGCCAACCGGCTCCCATGCCGACGCAGTGTCTGTGGGAATCTGCGTCTTGTCGACAATCAAAGCCAGGGTTTTGTCGACCATTTCTTTCTGTGCTCCCGAGAGGGTGACTTTCTTTTTGCATTCAGGGCAGAGTGTGCGTACCAGGCGCTGTGCTAGGGTCAGATTCACGGCCGACGAAATGATGCGCGGGTTTACGCCCAGATCGATCAGGCGAGGAAAAGAACCGGCTGCGCTGTTGGTGTGAAGGGTAGAGAAGACCAGGTGGCCAGTGAGCGCCGAGTCGACGGCAATAGCCGCCGTTTCGTTATCGCGGATTTCACCCACCATCATTACATCAGGATCCTGGCGCAGGGCAGAACGCAGGCCAAGCGCGAAGGTGTAATTCTTTTCAGGATTCACCTGGGTCTGCACGATGCCGGGCAGGTGGTATTCGATCGGGTCCTCAATAGTAATGATTTTGACGTCCGGCGTATGGATCTTGCGGATAAAGGCATAAAGCGTTGTCGTTTTACCAGAGCCAGTCGGACCGGTGGTCAGTATCATGCCGTTAGGTTTTGCGATCTCTTTCATGATCACAGCCAAAAGCTTTTCGGGGATGCCTAATGATTCCAAAGGAACCTGGATCGATTTCGGGTTAAGAAGACGAAGTACGATCGATTCGGCATACGCGCCGGGGAGGATCGACGTACGGATTTCGATATCAATATCATTCAGTTTCACCGAGAAGCGTCCGTCCTGAGCTTCCGATTTGATGTTGAGCTTCAGTCCCGACAAAAGTTTGATACGCGAAATGAGCAGTCCAAACGTTTCGGTGTCGAATTGGATGATATCGGTAAGAACACCGTCGAGGCGGTAGCGCAGACGCACGTACGATTCTTCTGGTTCGATATGGACGTCCGAGGCATTCATGGCCAGGGCGCCAGATAAAACGATTTCCAAGATCTTCGAAATACGAAAACCCTTTTTCAGTTTCAGGATTTCTTCGATGGCCGCCTTCACTTCAGGGATGGAATGAAGTTTTTCCGTGAAGTCCTTGATATCTTCCGACGAAACGTCCAGTGCACCAGCTTTGGTTTCGGTGGCAAAGGTAAGGTCTGCATAGCGGGACCAGACCTTTTCAAGCGATATCTGCGATGCGATGGCGACCGTCACGTCGTATCCTTTGGCTGTGATGCGATCAAGTGCGATTTTGGTTTTATCGTTTTGGGGCGAAAGGACGGCGACTTTAACGCGTTTGCCTACAAGCGAAAACGGTGCAATTTTTCCTTCTTTCGCTTCGGCCTCCGGAATCAGACGAAGAGCGTCCATGTTGATAGGAACGGGAGCGAGATCCACGTATTCCAAACCCTCGCGCGCGGCGACAATTTGCGCGACGTCTTCTTGTTCCTTTCTGCGGAACTCCTCAAGTTTTTTTTCCTGTCGGTCTTCGTCGAATGAAACAGACATGGCGTAAGTTTACCACGCCCCTGGCACAGCCTCTCGAAAAGTCCGCGTCGGCCCTACTGGGCCGCGCTTCTCTCGGACTCGCGTCCTACGAGGAGGCTTTTCTCGAAGCTGTGCCAGGGGCGTGCTATTCTGTCGGCATGATTTCGAAGAGTGTTGAGGAAACAGGGAAGATCGCGCGGGGTATGGCCGCATCGCTGAAGGCGCAGTCAGCAAGCGCTACGGTTTTGGCACTTTCGGGGGATTTGGGCTCGGGTAAAACAACCTTCACAAAAGCCTTTGCCGCGGCGTACGGCGTACCGGAAGACGATATCACCAGTCCGACGTTCGTCATCATGAAAGGGTATGACGTTGATAAGAACGGGTTCAAGAAGCTTATACATATAGATGCGTACAGACTGGAAAAGCCGGAAGAAGCAGAGCAGATCGGCTGGAAAGCGTTAATTGCTGATCCAAACAACCTGATTCTGGTGGAATGGCCGGAAAAACTTGGTGATTTTCTTCCGAAAGCCGCGAAAAATATTTCATTTCGGTTTGTGGACGATGTCACGAGGCGTGTTGATTTTCAGTAAGAACCTGCTAATCTGCGCTTGGGCGCTCACAAAACCATCAGGATGAAGAACATCCGTGCGAGTAATACGTGGATACCAACTTGGCATGTTAGTAATTTCGGACCAGTTGCGTCGAGGTGAATGCTGCTAAGAGGGTTCGCGGCCTATTAGCTAGTTGGCGGAACGGGGAACAAGTAGCGGCGAGCGAAAAACCTCCGTTTATCCGGGTTCACCCGGGCGGGTAATGGCCCACCAAGGCTATGATGGGTAGCTGATCTGAGAAATGGTCAGCCGAAAGATGGTTATTATATCAATGATTGTGCCCACGGGGTCACGCTATCGATCAGAAATTCTAGATCAGTCGATGGTGTGGCCCCTTTTATGTTTTGTAAATAAAAAGCCCGCCGGAAGGCGGGCTGTAATGTTACGTTTTGCCTGCGGCAACGAGTTTTTGAAACTCGCTTTCGACGACCAAGTCGCGAGAGTCGGTCCGATCGAGGAACACGATACCGTCGAGGTGATCGAGTTCATGCAGAAAAATTTTGGCTAGAAATCCGTCGAATTCCTTCTGATGCCATTGTCCATGGCGATCTAAGTATCCGGCGACGATCTCTTTGCTTCGGGGCACTTGTCCTCGTATGCCGGGAATGCTGAGACAGCCTTCCCATCCTTTGGGGGTCACATCGCTCCAAGTAATAAGGAGGGGGTTGATCATGGCGGTCGGCTCCATCACTGGCGCATACGGATAGCGGGCGCTCGGTCTGGAAGCCATTACGAAGATTCTGAGCGGCTGAAAGACCTGCGGAGCAGAGATGCCGACACCGTCGACTTTATTACAGGTAAAGATCATGTCGTCGATCAGTTCTTGAATTTTCGTATCGTGGACGATCGACTGGTCGACAAATCTGACTTCCGATGCGCGTTCACGAAGTATTGATTCACCAAGCTGGGCGATAGGTAGCACCTTGGGCATAAGTTCTCCTTTTGTTGATGGTTGAATGAGCGACTGAACTTTTTTCACATTACATTTAAGGCAGAGTAGAGTCAAACAAAAAACCGACCGAGCGCAATGCGCGGGTCAGTTGTGAGACTTTAATTTAGACTGGTCGTGGTACAGCTTCGAACTCCGCTGTTGCGAAATACGGTAAACACATAAAGCCTTTAGAAGGGTGGCGCGGGCATTTTCCCCAGGTGGCGGTGACGCCTTCCATTACGTAGCCTTTGTCTCCGAATCTGATACCGAAATCGCCGCTTTCGGCTATTGGGAAAGATATAAGACAACCTTCGATTTGTATCTCGTTTGCGCTATGCTTAGCCCATGTCCGCCTCACATAAACGCCTTGTCCTTCTGGATACTCACGCCATCCTTCACCGGGCCTATCACGCCCTGCCTGATTTCGCGACAGCCGATGGCAAGCCGACGGGCGCTTTGTATGGCCTTTGTTTGATGCTCATATCAATCGTCGAGAAGCTCAAGCCCGATTACATCATCGCCGCCTTCGACCTTCCCAAGCCAACGCATCGCCACACTGCGTATAAAGACTATAAGGCCGGTCGCGCCAAAACCGACGACGCGCTGGTAGAGCAGATCATTCAAAGCAGGGAGCTTTTGGGAGCATTGTCCATCCCGATCTATGACCGCGAAGGGTTCGAGGCAGACGACATTCTGGGTACCATCGTTGAAAAGACCAAGGGCGACAAGAATTTGGAGATCATCATCGCTTCCGGCGACATGGACACTCTGCAATTGGTTCAAGGACAGCGCGTCCGCGTTTATACCTTGAAGAAGGGCGTCAAAGACACGATCTTGTATGACGAAGAGGGTGTCCTGGAGCGCTTTGGTTTTGGACCAGAGCTTCTGCCGGACTATAAAGGATTGCGCGGCGATCCTTCCGATAACATCATTGGCATCAAAGGCATCGGCGAAAAGACGGCAACGACCTTGATCAAAGAATTCGGCACGGTCGAAGACATGTACAAAGTTCTGAAAAAAGACCGCGAAGGTTTTGTTGAAAAAGCTGGCGTCTCGGATCGCATGGTGGAGCTTTTGGAAAAAGGAGAAGAGGATGCACTCTTTTCAAAGGTCCTGGCCACGATTCGTCGTGATGCGCCGATAGATCTGGAATTGCCGAAACTTCCATGGAAGGAAGCGGTGGATGTGAAAATCGCCGAGGCACTTTTCGCCAAGCTTGAATTCCGCACCATGGGCGTGAAATTGAAGCACGTATTGGGCCAAGACCTTTCGCGCGAGGCCGGCTTGGCGGACGTCGAAGCTGAAAAAGCTACCACCGCGACGCCGATTATCGATGCGTCTGCTGAAGGTGTGCGCTTTCGCGAAGCGGCGTTGATGTTGTGGCTCATCAATTCGAACCTATCGGATCCGACGGCCGAAGACATCATGACCTTCACCAAGGCCAAAACGTTCAACGAAGCGTACGATGTGCTGCGTGCCGAGATCGAAAAGCGAAAGCTTTCCCGTGTCTTTGACGAGATCGAAAAACCCTTGATCCCCGTGGTCGACAAAATGAAAGAAGTAGGCGTAAAGATCGATGTGAAGTATTTGGAATCGCTTGGTGCCGAATATCGCAAAGAATTGCAGTCGATCGAAAAATCCATATACCGCTTGGCTGGAACGGAATTCAATATCGCTTCGCCAAAGCAATTGGGCGAGATCCTTTTTGTAAAACTCGGCTTGAAGTCTAAGAAAAAGACTGCTGGCGGTGCTCTGTCGACCAAGGAATCTGAGTTGGAAAAGTTGGCGGACGAGCATCCGATCATCGACGAGATTTTGAAGTATCGCGAATTGGCCAAGCTCTTGGGCACCTATATAGACACCATTCCGAAGCTTGCCGATGAACATTCACGCGTCCATCCAACTTCGATACAGACCGGTGCTGCCACTGGCCGCATGGCGACCAAGGATCCTTCCATCCAAAATATCCCGAACCGCACTGAATTAGGCCGCCGCATTCGAAATGCCTTCATTGCAGAGAAAGGGTGGAAGCTTCTGGCTTTCGATTATTCGCAGATCGAATTGCGCATCGCAGCGTTTCTGTCCAAGGATGAAAAATTCATCGACATTTTCCGCAGGGGAGAGGACGTCCACGCTGCCGTTGCTGCACAGGTCTTTGGTGTGCCGGTCGATTCGGTAACCAAAGCCATGAGAAGCCAGGCTAAGGTCATCAACTTCGGCGTCATGTACGGCATGGGCGTGACCGCGCTCCAAAAAAATATGGGCGTGGATCGCAAGGCAGCACAGAAGTTCTACGCAGATTATTTCGAAAAATTCCACGGATTGGCATCGTATCTTGATTCGGTTAAAGCTTCGGCTGCGCGGCTCGGTTACACCGAAACATATTTCGGTCGTCGCAGGTATTTCGAGGGTCTCAAATCAAAAGTGCCGTTTATCCGTGCCGCTGCCGAGCGCATGGCTATCAACGCACCGATCCAAGGTACTGAAGCTGATATCGTAAAACTTGCCATGATCCGTATCGATGAATACCTGGTCGAAAAGGGCCTTACGGAGAAGGTGCGCATCCTGATGCAGATCCACGACGAAATCGTGGTAGAAGCCACAGATGATGTTGTGAAGAAGATCGCGCCGGAGATCAAAAAAATAATGGAAGCGATCATTATGCCAAAGGATATTTACGGTATTACCATCGCGGCTGAAGCGAAGATGGGAGATAATTGGGGAGAGATGGAAAAAATCTAATGCTCTACGTCCTCCACGGCACCGATGTCGAAAAAGCGCGCGATAAATCACGGGCGCTTTTCGATGCTCTGCGCGAGAAAAAGCCGGACGCATCGGCAGGAGAAATTTCGGCCGAAACCGTGACAGCCGACAAGATTGAAGAACTAACGCAGTCCCAGGGCCTCTTCGAAAACAAGCAGATCATTTTCATGGACCGCACTTTGGAAAACAAAGACGTGCGCGAAGTCATCATCGACAAGATCGATGCTGTCGCAGAATCACCCAACATTTTTATCTTCTTCGAAGGCAAACTCACCAAGGACGTTTTGAAGAAGCTTGAAAAGCGGGCAGAGAAGATCACCGAATATGAATTGGACGATGCGGACGCTGCTGCAAAGAAGCCGACGGAAAGTTTATTTCCCATGGCTGACGCCCTGGCAAACCGCGACAAGAAATCGCTCTGGCTTCAGCTCCGTAAGGCGCTCGATACTGATGCGGTACCTGAAGAAATTCACGGTATTTTATTCTGGCAAGCAAAATCGCTTGCTCTTGCCGCGCGATCGGCAAGTGCGACTGACGCTGGCCTGAACCCGTTTGTTTTCAATAAAGCCAAGCGAGCCAGCGCTCATTTCAAAGCAGGGGAAATTGATCATCTGCTTTCGAATCTGGTCTCCATGTACCACCGCGCCCATCGCGGCGAGATTGATTTTGCTCTGGAGTTAGAGAAACTGGCGCTCGATATATAAAAAATATAGAAAAAAGCCCCGCGAATGCGGGGCTTACCGTTACGCCAGCATGGGCCGGCGCTTGGCCTTCTTGAGGATGGTTTTAAAAAGCTCGGGGATGACATTTTTTGCTTCCCCGACGCTGATCGAAAAGACGAACGTTTTGTTTTTCGGCGCGATCGCGATTTCGCCGTCGCCGTCGACATGTCCTTCGTGAATTTCGATCACGTCGGATTTGTCGAACACGCTGTGTTCCTTTACCCGGCCGTTGCGCAGCTCACCTTTCAGATTGAGCGGCACCTTCCCGATTTCATCTTCCGGAACCGGGATGTGGAAGGGATGGTGGGAGAGCGAGGCAGGGGGAACAGCAACAAACATTCGATGAGGCATGGGATATCGAGGAGCAAACGCGACAAGAAACCCTCGCGGATGGGTATCGGACTCGGAAGAGGACGACAATGACAACGTACCTCTGAAATTATGGTCTGTCAAATGGACCTGTTGAGAAACCGCCAATTCATGGTATGATCGCGCTTATCCGCCCATAGCTCAGTCGGTAGAGCAGCTCCCTTTTAAGGAGATGGTCGTAGGTTCGATTCCTACTGGGCGGACACGATTTCTCTCTATGGCCCGTGACATTCGCATCCTTCTTCACGATATTCGCTCGGTTTATAACGCCGGAGCGATCTTTCGTACGGCTGATGCAGTCGGTGTTTCAAGGATATACCTGTCAGGGTTTACGCCTGCGCCGGTAGATCGGTTTAATCAGCCGCGAACGGATTTTGCGAAGTGCGCGCTGGGCTCGGAGAAGTCAGTCTCATGGGAAGTATTGAAATCTCCGACCCGCATGATCACGACACTGAAGAAAGAAGGATTCCAGATCATCTGTGTCGAACAGGCATCAACATCGATCGATTACAAAAAGGCAAAGCTGGGGCAGAAGTGTCTGGTTATCTTCGGCAATGAAGTTTCGGGCGTATCGAAACCGCTTTTAAAAACAGCGGATGTGATCACGGAAATCCCGATGCGTGGCATGAAAGAATCGCTTAACGTATCGGTTTCAGCCGGCATCGTCCTGTACCGCTGGTTTGACCGCACATAAGCGGACTAGATGCCGAATAATTTCCGGAATGGCCATTCGATCCAACGGATCAAGGTCACGGGCGCCTCAGGTAGGTCTACCGTTTCTTTTTTCGCTGTTGGCTCGCCGGCATAATATTTTCCGTACGCTTCGCCGGTGTCGATCGGAGCAAGTGGCTTTATGTATTGTCCCTGATGGGCCGTGGGGTTCGATGGCCCTCCCATGAAAAACCACAGGATGCCCAGTCCGACCAAGGGCCAGATGAACCAGGCGAATTCTTTGTGAAGCGGCTCGGGCTTCGGCTTGTCTTTTTTATCTGCCATAGAGGCTTTAAGTATACAGCTTCTGGTGCGTGTCGCAGAAGTGGCCGCTTCGGCCGCCCAGTTTTATGCGGTTGATCGTGCCGCGGCAGCCGCGCTTGCCGCACCGTTCGCCAGTTTTGCGATACGCATTATGCTGGGCTTGGAATTTTCCGCGCTTGCCATCGATGTCACGGTAGTCCGACATGGAATCGCCGCCGAAATCGATGCCTTTTTTCAGGGTGGCAATAAGCGCACTATAAATTTCGTTCCACTTCTTTTCAGGAATTTTCGAAACAATAGAAAGAGGGTGCACAGCCGCGCCCCACAAAATTTCGTCCGAATAAATATTACCAACACCCGACAGAACGGTGTGATCCATCAAGACCTGCTTGATCTTACCCTTGGGCCGGCGCATCGCGGCTGCGCGAAGCGCTGTCGCATCGAAACCGGACTCCAGAGGTTCCGGCCCGTGTGTCGAAAGATGTTCTGATTCGTGCAGGGCGCGAGTCTCGACGACGGTCGCTTTGGCGAATTTACGCATATCCGAAAGCACTACATGTCTGCCGTCTGAAAGCGTGAAGACCAAATGAATGAAACGATTAAAGGGATCATTCAACGCCTCGTTGTCTGGATCTTCCGGACGCCACCATTCGCCCTGATGATCTTTCTTGGCGAGTTTTTTGTATTTTCCCACCATGACGTGACCCGTCATTTTCATGTGAATTAGAACGGTCTGGCCGTTTGAAAGATGGATCAAAATGTTTTTACCGCGGCGTTCGGCCTTCAGGATTTTTGCGCCGATAATGGCTTTTTCGAATTTCTTGAAGAACTTCGGATCATTAATATTATCTTTACCGCGATGAAAGCGGCTCTTGTAATCGGTCCAGACGTCAGTGATTGTCATACCGCGGACGCGGGTATTCAAGCCATTGACGGTTGTTTGTACTTCGGGGAGTTCGGGCATACGGTCATGATATGCCGCTAAAAACTTTTTGCAAAGAAAAAAGCGCGCTCACAAGAGCGCGCTCGACGCCATTAACGATAGTTGGCGATTTCATAAGCGATGGAAATGCCGCCGATGGTGAAAATGATGAACATGACTGCGAAGCCGACGATCTTAAGGCCAAGATTGGTCTCGCCTGTATGATCTGCGGGGGTATGGGGTGCATGCATGTACGGGGAGGGGTTCTGGCCTAAACAGTAGCGCTGTCGTAAGAAGTCGTCAAACGGCGCAATTCTTCGCGTGTGACTTCTGCGTCCGACCATGGAATACGTGAATTATCAGGCCCCATGATGTACGGATCGGTGCCCTTGCCGGTAATAAGGACCGAGTCGCCAGGGCGTGCCAAAGAGAACGCAAAACGAATAGCCTCGCGTCGATCCATAACGATATGTGGCTTCTTTTCCTTCATAGCGCCGGCCATATCGGTGACGATCTTCATTGGATCATCGTCGTATGGGTCTTCGTTCGTCAAAATAATTTCATCGCACTCGGTCTCGGCGATGCGAGCCATTTCGTCGCGCTTCCACGTGTCGCGGCCTCCACCGGTGTTGCCCAGAACTGCGATTTTGCGCGTGCCGCGATACAGATCATATAGTTTTTGAAGCGAGTCGGGCGTATGGGCGTAATCGACCACGACTGTAAAATCCTGGCCTTCGTCGATCTTCTGTACACGACCGGGAATCATGCTGAAGTTTTCAATCGCTTTCTGACACATGTCGACTGAGACATCTTGTGTGCGAGCGAATGTAATCGCTGCCAGGATATTTGCCAGGTTGAACTCGCCGGACAAAGGAGAGCGGATAAGGTTGCCTTCATACGTGAAGGCAAGTCCCTCGCGGAAAATATTATATGGCTTGCCGTCCGAAAGGCTGTATGGGCGGATCACTTTCCAAGGCAATGCGGCAAAGCGCGGATATTGCACGTCATCCGTATTGCCGACGAAGATCGCACCTTTTGACGAGTTTGCTACGGCCTTGGCGATGGAAAGTTTTGCCTGTACGTAATTTTCAAACGAGCCGTGTGCCTCGATATGTTCCGGCGCGATGTTTGTGAATATCAAAGCATCGAAGGAAATAAAGGCGTGACGTTTAAAAAGAGCGCCCTGACTTGTTGCTTCCATGATGACATACTGGCAGCCGGCCTGGACCGCGCGGCGCAAGAAACGCTGGATGAAAAAACGTCCGGGCATAGACATTTTGTATAAATTCTCGCGACTCTTTGTGCCGATCTTGAATCGGATGGTATTCGACAGAGCGGTCTTGTATCCGGCTTCTTCCAAGATTGCGTTCACAATTTCGGTCGTCGATGATTTGCCCTTGGTGCCCGTGACGGCGATTACTTTTATGTGCCGCGAAGGGAAGCGGTACCACAATGCTGAAAGAAAGGCTAAAAAACTATGGTATGCCGGCTGAAAAAAGCGAAACACCGGGCCAGGAATAAGCTTGCGGGTGAAATAAAGGATGGAATCAAGCATGTTATTTTCCTAAAATTTTCAGCGCCTTCTTTACGCGTTCGCCGGTATCGGTTACGGATGGATCAACATCCTTGAGCGCTTCGCGCGCCTCAGTGTGTTTGAAGCCCAAAGCCTTCAGCGCTTCAAGCGCATCCACTTCGTCGCGAAGAGATATGCCTTCGGAGGCTTCTGCCTCGAACTTGCCCTTCAATTCCAGTACAATCTTTTCCGCCACCTTTTTTCCGATGCCTGAAACTTTGGTCAAATGCGAAATATCGCCGGTGGAAACTGCTTTGCGGATATTTGTGACCGTCGTCACAGCCAGAATGCCAAGTGCCGTTTTTGGCCCGATGCCCGAAACTGATCCGATAAGAAGCTCGAAAAAGTTAAGATCTTCTTTGGTGGGGAAGCCGTACAGTGTTTGTGCATCTTCACGCACGGCCAGATGAGTCCATAGCGAGGCCTCTTTTCCTTCGCGAAAGCCCGATACGGTCTGTGGTGTAGCCAATACTTTATAGCCCATGCCGTTCACGTCGATAATGACGGCGCGCTCTTCGGTATCGATGACGGTGCCCTTTATATGCGAGATCATGGCGCCATTATACGGGAAAGCTTGCATTTTGGCCTCTCGGCTGGTAAAGTGTCGTCCACGTATGGCAATCACATCTTCTGCAAAAAAGGCACTCCGCGCATCCAAGCGCAAGCGCGTTTTTAATATCGCGCGCCGCGACGCTGTTTCGGATTCGACCAAGGAATTGAAGAAGCTTGTCGCTGCAGGCAATTATGCCGAGGCGATGAAGCTCCTCCCGTCGGTTTACAAAGAGCTCGACAAGGCGGCAAAGACCGGCTTCATCAAGCCAAACGCCGCAGCTCGAAGGAAGTCTCGCTTCTCGGCCCTGGTAAAGAAGGCGAAGAAATAAGATAAAGAAAAAATCCCCGAGAGGGGATTTTTTCTTTGGATGGTGCTCTCGGCAGGAATCGAACCTGCATTTCATCCTTCGCAGGGATGTGTCCTATCCATTGAACGACAAGAGCGGTTTCGATACGTTACCGTAAAAATCCCAAAAAATCAAAGATTTAGAAGCCCAACCGCTCGAACAGTGCCTGTGCGAAGCCTGTTTCGAAAGCTTCCTCAGGAAGATGTTTGGACAGAAAGGCACGTACGCCGTCCGTATCCGGATGATCCAGCGGAATGACGATCAAAGGCATGACCGCCTTTTTGGACTTGAAAAGAAGACGTGTGTCGTTCGGACGGCTTTCGTCGATGCTGAATGTCTGAAGGGAAGCGAAAAGATACATGGTCTTGTCCACGACAATGCCTTTGTCGGCAAGCTCGACCGAAACAGTCTTAGGCTTTCGCGTCGTGAAAAGGGCAAGCGAGAATGCTGACAGTGCGATTACACCTCCAAAAAGGGCATTACCCAAGATGACGGTCGTAACGACCGCGGCCGCCGAGATGATCCCGACAGCCCAATACCAATCGCGGCTTTTCGGTTTCCACGGATACTCCGGAGCTCTCCACGAGAAATGCGCCATGATGGAAGAATTATAGCAGGCTTTATATAGAAGCAGTTTTAGGGTAACGTAGTGGGACGGATGGGTGCCGGAGTGGTCTAACGGAACAGTCTTGAAAACTGTCGTCCCTTCACGGGGACCGTGAGTTCGAATCTCACCCCATCCGCCAGTTTGAATAATGGAGAAAATCAAAGCATATATCGCGGAATACGAACGGCCTAAACGAAAGGCGATCTCGAGCAAGTTTCCAGTGCTGGTCACTCCGGCCGTATTTGCGAAACGGACGATTCGCAGCGTGAAGAACAAAATCTCTTTATCGAGGCTTTCCAAAGTGGAACCTTTGCCGTGTGTCGTTGCTCGTCATTCTAGTCTTCTGTACAGAAAGCTTGGCGAAAGCGATATTGAATTGCAGCGGAACAAAGTGGTCAATCTAAAGATTGCGATCAAGGAACTGGATGGTCTGATCATTCCCCCAGGCAAGACATTTTCGTTTTGGGATGTCATTGGCAGCACAAGTAAAGCCAAAGGCTACGTCGAAGGTATGATTCTTTCGAATGGAAAGGTCTCGCGAGGCGTTGGCGGTGGACTCTGTCAATTGTCCAATTTCCTTATGTGGATGTTTCTTCATGCGGATGTGGAAATCATCGAACGGCACCACCATTCAGTGGATGCTTTTCCTGATTCTGGAAGGACACTACCATTTGGAAGCGGTGCGACGGTTTTCAATAATTATGTCGATCTGAAAATCCGGAATGTCTCCGAATATCCATTACAGTTAAAGTTGTGGCTCACAGACACTTCTCTGAAGGGTCAGCTTCTTTCCAGTCATCCAGCTGAATACAAGTATCATGTGATTGAAAGGGAACACTGTTTCATAAAAAGGAGAGAGGCGTTTTTCCGGTACAATGAAATCCACAGGGAAACGTACAAAGAAGGAATGAAGGTTGGCGAGAAAATGATTTTCAAGAATTTTGCTCCGGTCGTTTACCGTGTTGATGAAAAGCGTCTTGAATCATTGGGGTATACCGTTATTTCTTTTGATTGAGATTTAGAATCTATCTATGAGACTTACGAAATTTGAACAATCTGGTTTTATCCTCGAAACCGATAATGGCTATAAATTGGCGATTGATATCGGTAGTTATACTCCGTCAGAAAAATTGAATGGCATTTCGCTTGATGCGATGCTCGTTTCCCATATTCATGGTGACCATTTTTCTGTTGAGCAGATCAAAAAGCTTTCTCCGAAAAAACTCTATCTCAACGAGGAATGTATCGAGGCTGTCGGAGAGGAATCTTTGTCTTCAGAGATTATTCAAGTAAAGGTGGGTGACCAAATAAATATCGGAGAAATCAAAGTTCAATTCTTTGATGTAGATCATGGACCGAACGTAAAAATGCGGCCGAAAGAAAATTTCGGCTTTCTTATCGAAGCAGATGGCAAAAAGGTTTACTTTGCTGGAGATATGTTCTATCAATCAGGTATTGATGTATTGAATCTTGAAATTGATGTCGCTCTCATTCCGGTTGGCACGTTCTATACTTTTGGCCCGCAAGAGGCTCTTGATTTTGTAAAAAAGTTTAAGCGAATTGGCACAGTGATCCCAATGCATTATGAAAATAATCCGGAAACAAGAGAAGATTTTGTTAAACGTGCGGTTGCCCAGAGATTGAATACGGAATATGAAAAGATTTCAGATCATCGCTGAGGTAAAAACTCAGTCGCCGTTTGGTTTCTGTTCCGATAAAAGTTGGGATGAACTATTTACTGTTGCAAATGAAATCGGCGATATCGTTTCGATCCATACTGATCCGCGCTGGGGCGGTTCGTTTGATTTGGTTCGAAAGGCGAAGTCGCTGACCACGAAACCGATCTTGGCCAAAGGTATTCACGTCACGGACGATGATGTGCGTCAGACCATTGAGGCGGGCGCGGATTATGTGCTGGTGGTTGGGCGCATCCCGGCCGCACATGCGGATAAATGCCTCGTCGAGCCTTTGACGCTTGCGGGGCTTGCAACATTTCCTGGCTGGCTCTGCCAGGCGAGTAGTATCCGAATGGTTGCTGATGTTAAAGTGGGTGCCGATGCGGTTTTGGTTGGGCAAAATCTCGAAGAGTTTGCTCGATCTTATATATCTTCCATATGACAGACATACAATTTCACATTGCGAGTTCCAATGATTGGGAAAAATTCCGCGATCTTCGGCTTTTCGGACTCGCGACGGATCCACAGGCATTCGGCGGCAATTTTGCCAATGAATCGGAACGTGATGAAACAGAATGGCGCAAACGCCTGGGTGCTTTCGATAGGTTTTTCTTTATTGCAGAAAAGGAAGGGATCTTCGTGGCGGTCGCCGGAGCGAAGCAAGTTGGTCCGACACGTTGGATGTTGATTGCTGTATACACAAAGCCGGAATTTCGCGGTCAGGGATTGGCACAGAAATTGACGAATTTTGTTTTAATTGAGACGAAAAATCGCTCCGGCGAGATTGTTGAACTTATGGTGAATGTAGATCAAAAAGATGCTGTGCGAGTCTACGAAAAAACTGGATTTAAGATCGTCAAGACGCTTAAAGATGAAAAGATGGGCGACGGTAAGCTTCATGACGAGTATCAGATGGAAAAGACCCTTTCAGACTAACGGAACTCGTGTATAGTATCGCTATGAGGCTTCTTGGTATCGATTACGGTAAAAAGCGCGTGGGCATAGCCCTTTCGGACGATAAAGGTATGATGGCCTTTCCCAAGGCGGTGGTGGCCAATGACAATTTCCTGTTTTCCGCTATTCGCGAATTGGTTCAGGGTCATGGTATCGAAACAATCGTGGTGGGCGATTCAAAGAATTATCAGATGGCGGACAATCCGATCATGACCCACATCCGCCGCTTTGCCGATGAATTGCGGCGGGACTTGGGCGTCGTAGTGATCTACGAGCCCGAGCTTCTTTCCTCCCATCAAGCTGCGCAGGCCGCGCACACGACGGGACGGGACGATCTTTCGGACGCGTCGGCGGCGGCCATCATACTGCAAAGTTATATCGACCGAATGAAATTTAATAATCCAACATCATGATCACGTACGACGAATTCGCAAAGGTAGAAATAAAGGTGGGCAAGATCCTTTCAGCCGAAAAAGTTCCTGACACGGACAAGCTTTTGAAGCTGTCGGTCGATTTCGGACAGAAGACTGAATCGGTCGCGACTATCGCAGCCGCAGGACCGATTGTGGGTACGGAGAAGTCAGCAGAGCCGATCCCGGTCGCCGAAGTGGTGATGAAGGAATCAGTACGCGATGTCCGCCAGATCGTATCGGGCATTTCCATGTATTTCCCAGATCCGCAGACGCTTGTTGGAAAGAAATGCATGTTTGTCACCAATCTGGAACCACGCAAAATCCGCGGGCTCGAGTCGAACGGTATGCTTTTTGCGGTATCTACGCCGGATGGGAAATTCTCTTTGCTTGAGCCGGTCTCTGACATTCCTGAAGGAACAAAGGCGAAGTAGTAACTTTTTACATGGACTTTCTCGATCCACAAAATCTGATTCACGCCGCGGGTTTGATCGGCGTCATGGCTGTGATTTTTGCCGAGTCGGGATTGTTTTTCGGATTTTTCTTGCCCGGAGATTCGCTTCTCTTTACGGCGGGATTGCTTGCTTCGCAGGGCTATTTAAATATCATTTTTTTGGTCTTGGGCTGCATTGTAGCTGCGATCGCGGGCGATTCGGTGGGTTATGCTTTTGGCAGGAAAGTGGGACCGAAATTGTTTACGCGCGAAGATTCGCTTTTGTTCAAGAAAAAGCATGTTGCCCGCGCTGAAGCGTTTTATAAGCGCTATGGTGCCAAAACGATCTTTTTGGCGCGCTTTGTGCCGGTGGTTCGGACGTTCGCACCAATTATTGCTGGTATTGGATCGATGCCATACCGCACTTTTGCTCGGTGGAATGTGCTTGGTGGTCTTGCTTGGGCAGCACTAGTGCCCCTTTCTGGCTATTTTTTAGGTGCGGCATTTCCGAAGATTTCCGAATACCTCGATATTGTCATCATTGGTATCATTCTTCTTTCCTTTGTCCCGATCGTGATCGAGTGGGCAAAAGAACGCAAAAGGCCTGTAGTATAATATGAGGCGTGAATGTTTCCGGCACATCGTTTCTTTCGAGGGGCTTTCCAGTCCCGCACGCGTTGGCGATTTCCAACGCGTCAGTGAGTCTTTCTGACGGCGTCTTGCGTATGATCGAAGTTACGCATCATGTGGGCTCTGTCATTCCCAAAGCATGGACGACAGCCCCGATACCGCGTACGGTCAGAGGCGAAGAGAAAAAGGGATCTGATGAGATTGCTGGGATTTTACGTGCCGTTGCGTCGAAGCAGGGGGTAAAATCGGCGGTAGCACTTATTCATGAAGGAGATGCGTACGCATATGTTGTGCGCATGCCTGCGGCTGCCGAAGAAGACTTGCATGCCGCTGTCGAGGCGTCGCTTGAAGCGAACGTGCCGATTCCACCAACTGATGTGATTTTTGAATACGGCGTAGTGAGGCGTGATGATATGCGAGGCGAACTTGTGGTAGCTGTCTGTGCCATTTCGCGCCATGCGTCGGACGCATGCGCAGACCTGTTGCATGCCGCGGGAATTTTTCCGGCGGGGCTCGAAACGGAGGCGCGCGCCTTGGCGCGCGCCGTCATTGCGCGCGGTGACCGGAATACGCACGCCCTGCTTTCCGTCATGGAACGGCATTCAGTAGTTGCGGTCGTCGAACGTGGTTTCGTGACGTTCAGTTCGTCGATCGAAGTAGGTGCCGCAGATCTCGATCAGGCAGTAGCCAAGACTTTTTCTATCTCGCCGGAAGAAGCACGCGCCTTGCGCCGCACCAAGCCTGTCAAAAAAGAGGATGTACACAATAATCATGCTAGGGAAGAGGACGTCTTTGAGGCAATGATCCCAGTTCTCTCGACCATTCGTGACGAACTTTCCAAGGTTCTTTCGTTTGCGCGAGGTCAGGCTATGAAAGATGGGTCTGATAAAGACGCGGCCGTCCGCGACGTGATCTTGTGTGGTGCGGACGCACTCTTTCCTGGGTTCTCGCGGTATATCGCCGAGACTTCACATCTCCCAGCCATCGCCGGATCGGCTTGGGTGAATGCGCTTTCTGTTGAACGACACTTGCCTGAACTTGATCGCGAATCATCCATGGATTATGCCGCATTGATCGGCGCCCTTATATCGTAGGTATGAAAACTTTCCTCACAGAACAATATGCCAAAGCAGTGGCCAGGGAATACCGAGGACGTCTTGTCTTTGTTGCGTCGGCGCTTTCGTGCATCGCATTTCTTGCTGCTATTGCTTTTGCTTTGCCAACCTATTTCTTGTTGCGCGCCAAAGCTGACGCGATCTCGACCCCGGCTTCGTATCCGGACAGTCTTTCGAACGTCGAATCTTCCGCTGCGCTTTTGAAAGAAAAGATATCGGCAGCGGAAACTGTTGCGGATGAAGAGCGCATGGCGGCCATTGTTGAAAAGATATTGGTGCGTGCTGTAGACGGTATATCCGTTACGAACATTTCGCTGCGTCGCGATACAGGTGCGTCAGCGATATCGCTTGCCGGTGTCGCTGACACGCGAGAAGACCTGGTGGCATTCCAGAAATCACTCGAATCAGAGCCTCTTTTTTCGAAAGTAGTTTTGCCGGTCTCTGCCTTGGCAAAAGGTAAAGATGTACATTTCTCGTTCTCTATCGATTCAGACTTCTGATATGAAATCATCATCGTACAAACCCCTGGGAACACTTCTTGTCGTGCTGGCGTTCGGTCTTCTATGTGCTTGGATATTTATTTTGTGGCAGAGCGCTTCACTGCGCACCAAGGTAGAGGAAGCTTCGGCACAAATTTCTGAGGCAGCAGCAAAAGAAACGTATCTCATTACGCTTAAAAAGGCCTTGATCGACGCGCGGGAAAGTGTCGGGGAATTGGACAGGAGATTCGTTCCCGAAGATGGAGTTCCTGCCTTCATCGACATGTTTGAAGCGCGCCTTTCTTCGTCCGGATCGAAGGCTGCTCTTGGCACCGTTTCTCTTGACGATCCGGCCGAAGGATCCCATATTCGTTCTTTGCGTCTGCGTGTTTCCGGTACTGGAACATGGAATGAAGCGATGGCGCTTGTTTCATCGCTTGAATCGATGGAAAGTCTTCTGTCGATACGCTCGCTCTCATTAGTCTCGTCAGAAAATGATTCAGGAAAAAAGACTTGGGGTGTCTCGGCGGACTTGTCACAATACGTGCTTACGAAACAAGAATGAAAAAAGCGCTTTTCAAATTAATGCCGGTGAGGAAAATCGGAGAGAATCCGCGTTCTGACTGGTATCTCATGCTTATATGCGCACTTCTGGTGACGATCGTTTTGTGCGCTGTTGATTTTCTGTGGTACGCGCGGCTTATCCTATCCGAATCCGAGGCTGCTTCTTCATCCGCGCACGTACCCGTGATCGACCGTGCCGGCTTAGCAAAAACCGTAGAGGGTCTTTTCGACAAGGAACGCGCGGCCGAAAGCCCGTCGTCGCTTTTGAACGATCCATCTTTCTAGTGGATCTGTAATGTCCCTCCGGTTGGAATCGAACCAACATCAGCGGCTTAGAAGTCCGCGGTTCTGATCCATTGAACTACGGAGGGGATAGTGAGAGGATAGCAGGGAACGGCCGGCTGGAAAAGAAGCTCCTGTAGTCTAATGGATAGGACGTAGGCCTCCGAAGCTTGAAATCGTGGTTCGATTCCACGCAGGAGCACCGGGTAACGAAGACAAGAAAAACGGGCATACGCCCGTTTTTCTTTCCTGTGCGCCCTGAGGGACTTGAACCCCCGACCTTCTCAGTGTAAATGAGCTGCTCTACCAACTGAGCTAAGGGCGCGTCAGGCTAGAGTAGCTGATTTCATTTAAAAATTCAACGCGAACGGCTCGATTCTTGCCTTTTGTCCCTTCGCATGCTACATTTACCGCCACCACATTTAATCCTATGGAAACCTCCGTCATCACTTCTCCGGTCGACATGAGCGCACGCAAGGCTTTGGCTTTGCGCTCGGGCGACACGGTTCGCGTCTGGCAGAAGATCAAGGAAGGCGACAAGACCCGCCTTCAGGCATTCGAAGGCCTCATTCTTTCTCGCAAACACGGCGATGAAGCCGGTGCGACGTTTACTGTCCGCAAGGTTGTCGACGGCGTTGGTGTTGAAAGGATTTTCCCAATCTACTCGCCAATGATCGACGAAATCGAGATCGTCCGCCGCTCCAAGGTCCGCCGCTCCAAGCTTTACTTCGTCCGCGAGAAGGCAGCAAAGGAGATCAAGCGCCAGATGCGAAATCTTCGTACGGACAAAGAGGCTCGCACCGATGTTGTGAAGAGTACCAAGAAAGAGGAAGTAAAGGCCGAAGAGCCAAAGACGGAAGCTTCCGCGAAGTAATATGGAAACGGCCCGCCAAAAGGCGGGCCGTTTGATTTCTATTGATTTATTGATTTTGAGGCCGCTTTCGGCTATCATGCGACGGTTGGAATATGCGCGGGTGGCGAAATTGGCAGACGCACTACCTTGAGGTGGTAGCGCCGTAAGGCGTGGAGGTTCAAGTCCTCTCCCGCGCACACGGAGAAGAAACGGC
>DATCXV010000023.1:0-46726 GCA_036565605.1 Minisyncoccota bacterium
GGTCTCGACCGGTTCTACCGGCTCGACTGGCTCGACTGTCGTCAACTCGGGCGTTGAAGGTACGCTCACCGTCGACAAGGCATCGATCTCAAACTCGACTGTCTACGAAGGTGACACCATGCACGCTATCTTGGGCCTCAAGGCTGAAGCTAAGCTCTCGGATATCAACATCCAGCGCGTTAAGCTCAACCTCGGTACGAACACTTCGTTCTACACAAAGGTCTTCAAGACGCTCTACCTTACCGATGACTCGGGCCGCGTTCTCGCTCAGGCTGACCTGAACTCGAACACGGTTGTTAAGGACTCGGGATCGTACTACATTACCCTCGGCGGCTTCAGCTACAATGTTCCTAAGGACTCTTCGAAGTACCTCTGGCTCAAGGCTGACGTCTACGCATCGATCAAGGATGCTGACCAGGGTTCTCGCTCGATCACGGTAGAAACTGACGGCGTTCGCGGTATCGACGGTGCAGGTATCGATCAGTACGCTCCGGCAGGTTCGATCGCTCAGACCGTTTCGGTCACGACGTCGCTCACTGACTCGGCTACCCTTGACCTCTCGCTCAACAGCGCGAACTTCAAGGCTGCTGATGTTATCGCTAAGGACGGCTCGAACAACGACGAAGCTGACAAGGTTTCGCTCCTCGCGTTCGACCTCCGCGCGAACAAGGCTGATGTCAAGGTTACCGATCTCAAGATCGCTTTGACCAATGACAACGGCGTATCGCACGCTACGACCACGACGATCTACCTCTACGACGGCTCGACCCTGATCCAGTCTGAATCGGTTGATACGACCGGCTCGGATGCAGGCAAGGCAGTCTTCGAGGATATCGACAACCTCATCATCTCGAAGGATTCGACCAAGACCCTTACGGTCAAGGCTGACATCCGCGAGGCTGACTCGACCAAGACGAACATCTCGGCTTCCGTCTCGACGATCACCGCAGAGAACCTCAACGGTACCTCGGTTAACGCTTCGGGCTCGGCTGCTGGCGAAACGATGGCTATCCGCAACGTCGGACCGGTCTTCGCTCTCGTTGGTACTCCGACGATGACTCGCACCTCGGTTTCGTCGAATGACGACACCGGTGTTGCAACCTCGACTGGTTCTGCGAACTTCACTGTCCGCGTAACTGCTCTCGGTGGCGATATCGTCTTCGGCTCGACTGGCTCGACCACGACGCTCTTCGGCGTCAACGGCGCTGCTACGACGACTACGACCTACCTCGCTGTTTACAAGAACGGCGCATCGGCAGGCTCGCTCTCGGCTAACAGCTCGGGTGGCACGAACGCTATCGTCTCGTACTCGGTTCCGTCGTCTGGCGTAACCTCGTCGGGTGAATCGTTCACGCTCTCGAAGAACAACACGGTTGACATCCCTGTCACTGTTCAGTTCACTGTTAACGGTTCGTCGGCTAACACCTACGCTGTTCAGATCAACGGCTTCAAGTGGCAGTCGTCGTCGACCGGCCAGCAGGATTCCACCTCGATGACCAACAAGTCTGAGTGGAGGACTCCTTCGGTCTCGCTTCCGTAGTATCGGTAGCGACGCATACGGAAAGCTCTGTTGAAAGACATGGCTTGACGTAAGCCAAGTAAAAGCCGCCTCTTACGAGGCGGCTTTTACGTTGTCTGAAATGGCGTATGGCAGGGTATAATAGGCGAATGAAAAGGGAATCTCGCGGTTTTATTAAACATGTCACAGGATTTACGATCGTTGTCTGTATTCTGTTCATTGTTGTTGCCGCTGCCGCAAAATACGTGCCAGCAGGAATTACGGGCAGCAATGGCGGACAGGGCGGCATTTCATATGTCGATCAGACGCCTGATTATGGAGCGCGTAGTAATCCACTTCTTGGATTTTTGGATACGATAGGCACTGGGTATCGGGGTGGCGAGGGTGCAAGCTACACATCCGCTTCGTCAGGCTCTATCGTGCTTGATCAAGGCAATGCGTCGTATTCAAGTCAGCCGTTCGAAGAGCATGTGGTGATCGAAAATCGTGGTAACACGTCGGTCGACATCACTGGTTGGACATTGATGAATGGTAAAGGTTCACGACCGATCCAGAATTCCCAAAACGATTATTTCTATCCAACAGCGGATTCGGCAATGATCGGACAGGGAACGCAGTTCTTGGATCCATCGGGCAAATTTATTGTGGGTGATATTGTGCTTAAGCCAGGCGATCGTGCGATTGTTGTTACTGGTGGTCCATTCGCGAATTTTCCTTATTCCATCAACACATCATTTCGCGAGAATATCTGTGTCGGTTACCTAAAGAATTATCCATTCGATCCGCCGCTTGATCGAACCTGTCCTTATATCGACAGCGATCCGGATATACGTCTTATGACCGACGAATGTTACGACTACATGAGAAGTCTTCCGAACTGTACTGATCCATCCGTGTCCGACAAGCGTCGTTATGACGAACAAACGTCAGTGTGCCGCAACTATATGGCAACAAGGCTTAATTATCCTTCGTGCGTAGCGCGCAATCAGAATTCTGCTGACTTTTCGAAAAATCAATGGCGCGTTTTTTTGGGTAAGAAGTTAGAGTTGTGGGCTTCGTCACATGAATCGATTACTCTCTATGACAGAACAGGAAATGTGGTTGATCGGGTGAGTTATTAACACTTTTTAGGAAAACTTTAACTTTATTTTATCTTTTCTTTATCTCTGATTCGTTAAGATCTCGGTATGACTATACCGAGATCTTTTTTGTCTGGTTTTATTATTGCGATTTTCTGCGTTCTTCTCGTTCCGGTTTCCGCTTCTGCGGCAGTTTTATTTACCGAAGTGATGTATGACGTGTCGGGAACGGACACAGGTAGGGAATGGATCGAAGTCTACAACGATACGGCTGACACTATTGATTTGTCGACTTTTAAATTGTCCGAATCCAATACCAATCACCGCATTACGGCGGTTGGTTCGGCATCGGTGTCTGCCGGCGGATATGCGGTTATTGCAGATGATGATGCAAAATTTATGGCTGATAATCCTGGATTTTCAGGGTCCCTATTCACCAGCTCTTTTTCGCTTTCGAATTCAGGTGAAGCGTTAGGACTGCGAGACGCTGCCGATACCGATACAGATTCATTTTCGTACGATGTTTCCATAGGTGGCGCCGGTGATGGCAACACTCTCCAAAAGAGCGCTGCTCTTTCATGGATCGCTGCGGCGCCGACACCTGGTTCTGCTACGACCGCAACAGAATCTACTTCTGTGTCGCAAGACTCATCTTCAGATGGATCGGATTCGACTTCGGATGATTCCGGTTCGCAATCTGAATCGGAAGGATCGTCCAATGTGAATATACAGACTTATTCGTCCCATCACAGCCAACAAGTGGCAAATGTTTCCTATGATGCACCGGAATTACAGGTTTCAAGCGGTCGTGCCCGTTTCGGTTTTGTCGGAGTTCCGTTGGAATTCGAGGCAAAAATTAAATCGGCAAAAAACATTTCCGCAGGAAATGCAGCCTCACATGTCTGGTCTATGGGCGATGGTACGCAGCTTTCGGGACAGTTCGTCTCGCATGCATACGATTATCCGGGTGACTACATGGTGGTGTTGAATTCGGGATATGGCGGTGCAGATGCTGTATCGCGAGTGACCGTGAAGATTGTTGCGCCCCAGGTCGACATTATTTCTGCAAACGCTGACTATATCGAGATTTCTAATCGTGACGAGCACGAAGTGAACATTGGTTCGTGGGTGATCGAATCTGATGGTGGGCGATTCATTATTCCAACCGACACTATCATTGCCGGAAAATCTTCGATCAAACTCCCAGCTCGTGCGACCAGACTTTCGTTTTCAGAAGGCGCCGTCCGAATCGCAGTGCCGTCGGGTGCAGTGATGGCATCGACCATGTCATCCGGATCTATTTCGGTAGCGGCAACCACGTTGCTCGATATATCTCCTGGAATGAGTGAAGAGGCGGTGCGCGCCCGTGCGGTTGCCGCACTGGCGCAAACTCCAACCCAGGTTCTGGCACAAAAACCGACGCAAGTTGCTGTCGCCGACACAGAAGTTATTGCGACAACAACCTTTGCTTCTGTGCCAGATCCGATTTCTACAACTACCGAAACTGCATCGGTCATATTTGCAGTTCCTGAACGCGAACGTCGTGGTCTGTGGAATGCTTTTATTGGATTATTTCGCGAACAATGAAGCGTGCTATGCTGAAGCTATGTTTGATAAGACTTTCTTCAAATTCGCCCTTGGATTTGCGGCAATTGTATTGGCGAGCCTTGCGGCGATCTATGTTTCGGGACATATCGGCACGGCGCCAGAAGACGTTCAGACTGCTTCTGCGCGTTAGTACGATTTTCGCGTTTTTTGGAAGCGTATTTTCCGTCGGATTTTTAGAGACATTGTATGCGGCGACGATCGCACCGCAGGCGATCTCGCAGGACACCGTGTGGACCGTCGAGGAAAGTCCTTATGTTGTATCGTCGCGGGGAATGACCGTCGACCATGACGTAACACTTACGATCGAGCCGGGAGTTATTGTAAAACTGCAATCGAATGGATTTTTGAATCCTGGGGGAATCCATGTGTTTGGAGCATTGTCTGTTGGTAGCTCGGATGGAGATCCAGTCATCATCACTTCTTATAAAGACGATAGTGCTGGAGGTGACACAAACGGTGACGCGGATGCGACTACACCGGCGGCGGGCGACTGGGTCCACGCGCTTTCTTTCGAGACAGGATCTTCTGGGACATTTGATAATGTTGTCGTTCGTTACGGCGGGCTTGATAATTGCGTGTATGGATGCAGGTATGAAGGAATGATCGATAGTGCGGGTACAGTTTCGATTAGACACTCTACTTTTACGAATGCGCAGTATGCGCCAGTGCGTCAAATTGACGGAACGCTCGAGGTGACCGACTCCACACTTTCAACATCGACCTATGGTTTTGTGCAGTTGGGCGGTACGGCGGAATTTTCTGGAAACACGATTCAACACATGGAAAGCCAAGGTGTCCGCATCACTGCGGGTACGTCGCGAATTGTCGAGAATGACATTCAGGGTGGAATTGATGGAATCTTTGCCACCGGTGGAGAAGTGGTGTTTGGAAAGAATTCATTTTCAGGAACAAGTAGGGCTGCGGTGATACTATCAAGCGCATCCTTTACAGATGAAGGTGACAACACCTCGATTTCAGGGGTATCCGGAATTTTGCTTACAGGATCTCTTGCTACTTCGACACAGTTATATCCTCTGTCTTTGCCTTATCGTTTCGATGGGCTTGTGGTTCCTCTAGGAGTTTCTCTTTCTATAAAGCCGGGCACGGTTATCAAAATGGGAGACAGTTATGGAGGTGGTGTTCACATTTTCGGTACGCTTTCTATGGGCGAGATCGGTAGCGATCCAGTTATTGTAACTTCCTTGCATGATGATGTTGGTGGAGATACCAATGCGAATGGTTCCACGACGGTGCCTGCTGCACAGGATTGGCGTAAACCTTTCACGTTCGAATCCGGCTCACAGGGTGATATCCGTAATGCCATATTCCGATATGGAGGTTTGGACCAATGTATATATGGTTGTGTCCGTTATGCCATGGTAGAGAACGGTAATGGAGTGTTGTCGATTCATCGTTCCACCTTTACGCATGCGACGATTGCGATCGCGGCGGGTGGATTGGGTACAACAACGATCGAAGACTCTGATATATCTGATGTGAATTTCGGCGTCTATGGCAATACAGGTTCCGGCGTATCGATTCGCCACTCAAATATTCAGGGTAATCACGCCATTGAAAACTTGGGTGTCGAAAATGTTGATGCTGCAGATAACTGGTGGGGAGATGCATCTGGGCCACGACAGACAACAAACCTTGCCGGGATAGGGTCATTTGCGACGGAACATGTTTTGTATGAACCGTGGAGTCTCGAACCATTCGACGCTGGGGCTGGAACAGGGGAGGCTCTAAGCGATGAAGCTGCGACGACCTCTTGTGCGGCTGATTGCTTTTCGAGCGTTATGTTTTTGCCGGGACTTGAAGCTTCGCGGCTGTATGTGGACTCACTTGAAGACGATGAGGGCGAAGCACAGCTTTGGGAGCCGAAGACATTGTTAAGCAGCCTTATTCCGCAACTGTATCTTGATGAAAACGGGAAATCTCTTCGAGATGATATTTATACGCGCGATGTAATCGACGAAGGTATTGTGCCGATAGCGGGACCGAATATCTATAAGTCGTTTATCCGTATGATGGATGGATTGAAAGAAGAGGGCGCGATCACAGACTGGGAGGCGATACCGTATGACTGGCGTCTGTCTATCGACGACATACTTTCAAGTGGTGTGAAAACCGTGTTTGGTATCTCGTACCTTCAAGCGACATCGACGCCGTACATTGTTCAAGAATTAGAAAGACTTGCGGCGGGATCAAAGTCTGGAAAGGTAACGATCGTAGCGCATTCAAATGGAGGCTTGCTTGCTAAGGCATTGATGATGCGACTTGAAGAGATGGGATTGGAAAATCTGGTCGACAAAATGGTTCTTGTAGCAGTGCCTCAGGTGGGAACTCCGCAGGCGGCTGGAGCACTTCTTCATGGTTTTGATCAAGGTATGCCCACAGACGGTGTCGACTTTATCATGTCACCGAAAGTGGCGCGTGAGTTAGGAAGGAACATGTCGGGCGCGTATGGACTGTTGCCGTCTGACCTGTATTTCACCTTGGTTTCCGATCCGATTGCCACATTTCCGGCCACTTCGACCTTACCCGAATTGTCGGCGGCTACTCGCCAATTCGGCGCCGCGATCTTTGGTCGTGACTCGTTCTTTGATTTCCTGCGCGGCGCCGAAGGCCGTAACGCAGCGGTGTATGCTGACATTATGTCGCCGCAAGTATTGAATGCGGGTTTGCTTGCTTATGCAAAAAATCTGCATGATCGTCTTGATGCGTGGACACCGCCTTCGTCCGTGCATGTGATCCAGATCGCGGGGTGGGGAGTGGATACGGTGAAAGGCATTCGTTATTTCCAGGGCGTACGTAAGGGTAAACCGGTTATACAGTATGACGTTCTAACAACCGAAGATGGAGATAACACGGTCGTTGTTCCCAGCGCACTTGCCATAGCAACATCGACCGCGAATGTGGAGAGGTATTGGTTGGATCTTCAACTTGTTGGTTCAGGTTTCTTTCGAAGAACCCCTCAACATAAAAATATTCTTGAAATACCTGAGCTAGAGAATGGTATTAAACAAATTATAAAAAATCGAAGCATTCTTGATGGTGAGGATTTTTCAACTTCAACACCACCTTCTACAAATCCTATCAAGAAACTCAAATTCTCTTTGATTTCTCCCGTCTATGCTTTCGATATGTTCGACGATGAAGGAAATCACACGGGCATATCCACATCGACCGGTCAGATTGAAGAAAATATACCCGGTACCAGTTATCGTCAATTTGGTGATGTGAAATATATAAGTGTCCCAATCGATACAATAGTCTTGATTAACCAATCTTCGCCTCCGCACCAGGGCAGATCCTCTTCGGTTCATATTACTGTCAGTAATCCCAGTACTTCGGAACAAATCTTAGAAGAGGAAATGAATGATCCTGATAATGTTGGATCGTACACCGTCGTTGTTCAGGAAAGTATTGGAGATGTGGTTGCCTCTTCAACAGCATACGTGGATATTCCAGCGACAGAAGAATTTGTTGCGACTTTAGATATCCCTGAATCAATTGAAGATTTACCTAATCTGGAAACAGATCAGAACGCAGATGGTGTCACTGATATCACTGTTGAACCCGGAGAAATATATGCTGAACCAACTCCGATAGAGGAGTCAGTGGAAGTGGCTCCAATAGTTTCTATTAATGAACCAGAAAGACATTCAAGTAGGGGGTCTCAACACAGAAGTGTTCCTGCAATCAAAAATATAGTCACAAAACCTATAAACAAAACTGTTGAAACGGTGGTACCAAAAATTGTCGTTGAGTCAGTTGAGAAGCCCTTAGTAAGTAGGGTAGAACAGACACCGATTGTTCACGAAGCCTCTGTTCAAACCGCATCAGTATTCAATGCGGCAGATGATCTAGTTGGTCGCTCCATATTTAGAAAGTTCACTGCTACAATAAAGTCATGGTTCCACATTGTGGCTAATCTATTTAAACGATGAAAAATAAAGTATTGCCGATTACTATTCTGTTGATTGCCGTTCTTGGGAATGTGGCTGCATATATTATTAGGAATCCTTTGGATTTTGGAGTCTGTGAAAAAGCATATTTATTTAATAATAAAGAGACGTGTGTTGATAGTTCAATTTTGGGGATGGGCAAACCACTCCAAATTTTTGCCGTTTGTCTATTAATAACATCAATTCTACTTATCTTTTTCAACAAAAAAGTTTTCATAGCCTGGATCAAGTTTGGCATTCTTTGGACAATAGTTAGCCTATTTCTTATCTTTGAATCACCAATATTTGCAAACGGCATTGTGGGGATTCAAAGGGATGATGTTGCTCGGGTAACTGGAGTACTTTTAATATTGATCAGTCTCATAATTCTCATCACGAAATCGATCAAACTGAAGAGAGCGGAAGGGGTGCACCAAATCTAGATGGTACAATCGTAGAGCTCTGAGGTAACACTAATACACATGAACAAAGCAATCTGGACTATTATCGTGCTCGCAATTGTCGTCGTTGGTGCTTATGCGTATGTGACGCGCCCGGTCGCTGCTCCGACAGGAAACATCAATGATGCGTTGGGCAAGCTTCCGGCAGGAAGCGCTACGTCTCCTGTCTATCTTATCTCGCAAACCGGTTCGCTTGCCGAATTCCGCATGAACGAGCTTTTGAACGGAAAGCCGAAACTAGTTATTGGTACGACCACCCAGATTGCTGGTGAAATTTCGGTTGATGATTCTGGTATCAAATTCGGTGAGCTGCGTTTGGATGCAAAAACACTTCATACGGATAATTCAAACCGCAATGGCGCAATGCAGAGGCTTATCCTGAGAACAGGCACAGAGGGTAACGAATTCGTTCTCTTTAACCCATCGCAAGGTTTTGCGGGTCCAGTCGCATTGGGAACACCGGTCTCCTTTGATCTTTCGGGCGACCTTACGATTTCCGGTGTAACAAAGCCGACGACATTCCACGTCACGATGACGGTTACGGATGAAAAAGTTACCGGCATGGCTACCACTACGATCAAGCGATCTGACTTTGGTCTGACCATTCCAAATATTCCGTTCGTTGCGAGTGTTGACGAATCGTTCCCGGTTTCGGTCACGATCGAGGCAGATCGGATTATGCGTTAATTGGATACATTCGTGCGTAAAGTCCTTGCCACTGTTGTCATAATAATTATCCTTGCAGGAGGAAGCTTTGCCGCGTATCGATTTGCGACCAACAGGTCTTTGGCTGCCGAAACCAAGACGCCTGAAGAAAAAGATGTATATGTTCACTTTGTGATGGAAGGTTTCGACACGATCAAGAAAGAGTACTGGAATGCTCTTACGGAGTCGGATCTTGCTGGGCATTTCGATCTGTCGATCAAACGCGCGCTCGAGAATGCAGGTATTGAGCCTGTAGTAACCGCTGAGCCTGTCATGAATCGCGATGCAGCAGCACGAAGTGTTGCAGCGGCTCTGGCAACCGCGACTTCTACCGAAGGACGTAAGGCGCTGTCGCTGGGCATCTTGAACGTTGCTTTGTATAACCTTCAGCCGATTGGCCGCAACGGCCTGCTTTCCCAAACACAGGAGAGCGCCTTTCGCGAGGGAGTGGCGAATGTGGACGAATCGAAAGATCTGTATCACGACCTCGGGCTCGAGAAAGGAGCGAGCGACGAAGATGTGCGTGTGGCCTATGAAAAGAAGTCAGCTGAACTTAAAAAAGAGGGGACCGCCGAAGCAAAAGCGGAACTTGAAAAGATTGCGTATGCATCCGATGTCCTGACCGATCCGGTGACCAAGGATATCTATAACGCCGGCAAGATTGAACCAACCGCCCAGACAGATATCTTTGGAACGACGCTCTATATAAAGATGGATCGTATTGCTCCGACGACTCTTTTGGAATTTGTTCGCAGAGTCGATGGTGCTTCAACTACGCCAAAGCTCGACAGTATGGTTATCGATCTGCGCGGAAATTTGGGCGGAGCGCTTGATTTCGCCAATGGCTTTCTGGGACTTTTCTTGGGCCAGAATCAATTTGCCTATGATTTCTATCATCAGGGAAATTATGAAGCCCAGCGCACGACCCAGCCAAAGTTTCCGGAATTGTCACGTTACAAAGAAGTAGTACTTCTTACCAACAACATGACCCAATCGACGGCCGAGGTGACCGCCGCTGCGTTCAAACGTTTTAAGCTTGGCACAGTCGTGGGTACAGCGACGCGCGGTTGGGGAACCGTTGAAAACACCTTCCCGCTAGAAACCCAGATTGATCCTAAAGAGTCCTATCTTATGCTTTTGGTTCACAGCATTACACTGCGCGATGATAACGAACCGGTTGAAGGCAGGGGAGTGGATCCGGATGTTTCGATCGATGATGCTTCTTGGAAAGCGTTGCTTGCAAACCGTCTAAAGACACCCGGACTAGCCAAGACGGTCCAGAGTCTGGTTCTCAATCCGCCAAAATAGGGGAACATTGCAAAATCTCTAAAACGTGATATCTTGTAGCCCACAAGGCCACAGACAGCAGGCATCCTTACGGAATAAGCTCCTGCCGAGGCGATAAAGGCGGAATACCGTTTTTGTCACATCTCACGCGGCCCTTGTAAAGGTCGTTTTATTTTTATCAGCACAATAATCGGAAATGGCACTCTCAAAAGACAAAAAGAAAGAGCTCGTAGCAGAGCTTGATGCAGTCCTCAAGGATTCAAAGGGCGCCGTCTTCGTCGGCTTCAAGGGCCTCAAGGTTAACGAGGCGAATGCGATGCGAAAGGGCTTCAAGGCTCAGGGCGTTGGATTCCTCGTAGCCAAGAAGACACTTCTTAATCGCTCGCTTACAGCAGCGAAGGTTGAAGGCACTCAGCCGGCCATGGATGCTGAAGTTGCGATCGCCTATTCGGCGGACAATCTCGCAACCGCTCGCGAAGTCGGAGCATTCTTGAAGAAGAATAAAGAGAAGCTTTCGGTCTTGGGCGGCATCTTCGAGGGAAAGTTCATCAGCAAGGCTGACGTTCTCTCGTACGCATCGATCCCGGATCAGAAGACCCTTTACGCACAGGTGGTAAACCTCATCAACTCGCCGATCCAGCGCTTCGTTATCGCAGCGTCGGAAATCGCCAAGAAGAAAGAGGTAGCCCCAGCGGCAGCACCGGCAGCATAATTAACCAACTACTAACATTAATCATATGGCAGAAACCCCAGCAAAGTTTAAGACGATCGTCGACGCTCTCGACACCATGTCGGTTCTCGACCTTCACGAATTGGTAAAGCACCTCGAGGAGAAGTTCGGCGTCTCGGCAGCAGCAGTTGCAGCAGCACCGGCAGCGGGCGCTGGCGCAGCAGCTGAAGAGAAGTCGGCGTTCACCGTTGAATTGAAAGACGGTGGTGCATCGAAGATCAACGTCATCAAGGTTGTGAAGGAAGCTCTTGGCCTTGGTCTCAAGGAAGCGAAGGACCTCGTTGATGGCGCTCCGAAGGTTTTGAAGGAAGGTCTTAAGAAGGAGGACGCAGAGAAGCTCAAGAAGGACATCGAAGCAGCAGGTGGCAAGGTCGAGCTCAAATAGCTCCCAGCCCCGATTGGTTCGAAAACAAAAACCACCACACGGTGGTTTTTGCATTCCATACCGCTTCCTATATACTTGCAGGCACTTAACCCATCGTCATGAAAGACACCCTGTCACATCTGTTTGGATCCCCGCTGCGCCTGAAGCTTGTTCGTCTATTTATTTTTAATCCGCTGGTTCAGTTTGACGTTGATATTATTGCGGCGAAGTTTGGTGCCAAACAGAGCGACGTAGAAAAGGAAGCGACGGCACTTACAAAGATTGGTTTGGCGAAAGCAGGGAAGGTGTCGAAGATTGTCGAAAAGAAAAAAGGAAAGAAAATAGTCACAAAGAAAGTTCGCATTCCGACGTGGGCACTTGCACCGAAGCTTGCTATCACTGAACCTTTGGCGCAGTTTTTGATCGCAGCGCAGTCGCTCAATCACAAAGATATTGTGAAGCGTCTGGAGAAGGCGGGTCGCATCAAGGCGATTGTAGTCTCGGGTATCTTTATGCGCGATGCTGAATCAAGCTTGGATCTCTTCATTGTCGGCGAAGGTCTTAATTCCAATGTTGTAGATCGTATCGTCAAAGGCATCGAAGCAGACTTGGGCCGAGATGTGCGCTATGCCGTTCTTTCTTCAGCTGATTACGCATACCGCGCCACTATGAATGACAAGCTTGTGCGGGACGTTCGGGACTATCCTCATACCGTACTTGTGGACAAGATCGGAATTTTTAATGCCTAACTTGATATAATCGAAAGGTCAGCAGATTTATCAGTTAGCAGCATTATTATGGTACTTCAAACGTGGGGCGATACGCTCACGAACTCGTTCCAGGGACTTTGGGGCGGCTTCGCATCGTTCGTTCCAAGCCTCCTTGCAGCGTTGGTGATCTTCATCATTGGCTGGATTGTTGGCTCCCTTATTGGCAGGCTGGTCGCTCATTTGATCAAGGCGGTTAAGCTCGACAATGCTCTGGAACAGGCTGGCTTTGGCAACGTGGTACGCCGCGCAGGCATGCAGCTTAACTCGGGCGCTTTCATTGGCGGCTTGGTCAAGTGGTTCATTATCGTTGCGTTCCTGGTCGCATCGTTCGACATCCTGGGACTCTCGCAGGTGAACATGTTCCTCCAGCAGGTAGTTCTTCTCTACTTGCCGCAGGTCATCGTCGCGGTTCTTATTCTCTTGGTCTCGGTCGTTATCGCTGACGTTCTCTCGAAGATCGTTGTCGGTTCGGCAAAGGCTGCAGAGGTCCGCTCGGCGAACTTCTTGGGTACGGTTACCAAGTGGGCGATCCTGGTCTTCGCGGTCCTCGCTGCTTTGGTTCAGCTTCAGATTGCAGTCTCGTTCATCCAGACTCTCTTTACGGGTGTCGTCGTAGCACTTTCGCTCGCGTTCGGCCTTGCCTTCGGCTTGGGCGGACAGGATGCAGCTGCGAAGTGGATTGAAAAGACCAAGCACGAGATTCGCGACCATCATCAGGGCTAGCATGCGAAACGACTACATCAAGCTGATCGTTCGTCTGATTGTCGGCTTCATCTTCATCGCGACCGGCTGGGCGAAGGTCTCTGATATGGCAGCTACGGCCGGCTTCTTCGGACAGATGGGTCTTCCGGCGACGATCGCGTACATCGTCTCGTATGCGGAAGTACTTGGTGGTCTTGCGCTTGTGCTCGGTCTTTGGACCGAACTCGCGTCGCTTGGACTCGCTATCATCATCTTGGGTGCAATGTGGTATAGCCGCTCGATGGGTTTCTTCCAGGGCGAGCTGCCGCTTCTTGCGATCTTTGCTGCTCTCTTGGGCATTATCGCTGGCGGTGCTGGCGCATGGGCACTGGGCACAAAGATGGGGAAGAAGTCGTCGGAGGTACCGATGGTATAAATTCGATTCTCCCGAGTTTATCTCTCGAAAGTCTTTAAATGAAAAGCACCAGAGACCAAGTCTTTGGTGCTTTTCTTAGTAGGTAAGTATTGTGGATGTGGCTCAATAAAGGCTCTCCGGATAGGCCTCGAGAAAAGTCTCCTCGCAGGGCGAGAGCCCGAGAGAAGCGCGGCGCAGTAACGCCGACGCGGACTTTTCGAGGGTCTGCCGGAAGGCCCTTGACTCTTTTCTCCTCATGAGTATACTTACCGATACCTCCGAATATGGTATTCACTTCAAGTAAAGCGAGAACCAAATAAGCCATTCAGTTGGCCTGTTTCGGTTCCGCTCGAAAGAGCGGATTTTCATTTCGAAGGGAGCTGTTGTTTGACAATAGAATCCCACCCTCGTTAGTCTTTTTGGCCACACTGTTACAGGTGCGGCCATCAGGTCTTTTCAAGAGCGATGAGGTGGCTCCTCGATACGTTAGATCGTGTCGGGGAAAACCTGCGTTCCCCGGGAAAGGGAACGCAGTCAAGGTAAAGAATTGTAGGAACTGAGAGAAAGTTGAAAGTGGTTCTTAGATTTCCTAATGGGAATCTAAGGGCATATGGTGGATGCCTTGGCTTCTGAGAAGCGATGAAGGACGTTGCGTAGCGACGATATGGACGGGGAGCCGCCGAGCAGGCTTCGATCCGTCCGTCTCCGAATGAGGAAACTCCTCTTATAGCGATATAAGAGACATTAACGCTTGACGTTAATGAGCGCACCCTGGGAAGTAAAACATTTCAGTACCAGGAGGAAGAGAAAACAAGCTGTACGTATGTGCAGCACATTTCGTTAGTAGCGGCGAGCGAAAGCGAAACAGCCCAAACTCGATCTTAATCGCGGGTTATGTCGAAAGACGTAGAACGCGATTAAGATCGGGGGTAGTAAGGTAGAGACGTCACTATTTATAGTGAGAAGAGTTACAAAGTGCTTTGTTAACAGAATGTTCTGGAAAGAACAGCCCTAGAGGGTGATAGCCCCTTATGTGAAAACAACAGCATCTCTTTCGTCTCTATTCTTGAGTACCTCAGGACACGAATAGCTTGAGGGAATCCGGCGGAACTAACCGCTAAGGCTAAATATTCCAGAAGACCGATAGTGAACTAGTACCGTGAGGGAAAGGTGAAAAGCATCCCGGAGAGGGAGGTGAAATAGAACTGAAACCATATGCCTACAAGGAGTCGGAGCGGGTCGCAAGATCCGTCACGGCGTGCCTATTGAAGAATGAGCCAACGAGTTGATGCGTGCTGCAAGGCTAAGGGCTTGAAAGCCCGGAGCCGTAGGGAAACCGAGCGTGAATAGCGCGACACAGTAGTACGTATCAGACCCGAAGCCGGGTGAGCTTGCCATGTGCAGGTTGAACGCAGCCGAAAGGCTGCGGAAGGACCGAACGCTAGAGACGTGCAATACTCTGCGATGACATGTGGTACGGAGTGATAAGCTCATCGAACTCGGTAATAGCTGGTTCTCTCCGAAATATGTTTAGGCATAGCGTCGTATGTTCCCAGAGGGGGTAGAGCACTGGAAGATCTCGACAGGTAGAAATATCGCGAGACCTATCAAACTCCGAATACCTCTGGTTAAAAATACGGCAGTAAGTCCGTGGGGGCTAAGCTCCACAGGACAAAAGGGAAACAGCCCGAATCTCAATTTAAGGTCCCAAAATTCATGCTAAGTACAAGGGAGGTGGTGGATCTTCTCTGACGGTGAGGATGTTGGCTTAGAAGCAGCCATCATTTAAAGAAAGCGTAACAGCTCACTCACTTAGAGGGTCTGCGCCGCAGATGATCGGGGTTAAAGCATGATACCGAAACTGAGGGCTGCGCGTTTCTTCGGAAATGCGTTGCGGTAGGAGAGTATTCCACTCTGCGCTGAAGGAGAAGGGGTGACCCACTCTGGAGCGTGTGGAAGCAAGAATGTTGGCACAAGTAACCACAATGGGGGTGAGATACCCCCACGCCGGAAGATCAAGGTTTCCTTCGCAATGGACTTCAGCGAAGGGTTAGTCGGGCCTAAGGGGATGGCGAAAGCCGTACCTGATGGACACACGGTTAATATTCCGTGACTCACGCGTGGTGCGATGGGATGACGGAGCACAGTATATGTCGCCCCTTATTGGATTGGGGCAGGGTGCATAAGGACGATTGCCAGGAAAATCCGGCAGTCTGCATTTAATTGCGAGTCTGAAGATGCATTCTCGAAACCGTAGTTTACTACGGCGAAGAACATAGATCGGGCTCTCGAGAAAAGTCTCTAAGCATAACCACGAGTGATCCGTACCGAAATCCGAAACAGGTGATCGGCTCGAGAAGAGCAAGGCGAACGAGTGAAGGTCCTCCAAGGAACTCGGCAAAAAAGCGGCCGTAAGTTAGCGATAAGGCCTGCCTTCGATTTATCGAAGGCCGCAGCGAAAGTATGCCTGGCGACTGTTTATCAAAAACACAGCTCCCTGCGAACTCGTAAGAGGATGTATAGGGGGTGACACTTGACCAATGCCAGAAGGTCAACCAATGGCGGTGCGATTATATCAAGCTGACCGTTGTAAGCCCTGGTGAATGTCGGCGGTAACTATAACCGTCCTAAGGTAGCGCAATTCCTTGTCAGGTAAGTTCTGACGCGTTGAATAGTGTAACGTCTGGGCAACTGTCTCGGAGGACAGCTCGGTGAAAATACAATCCCGGTGAAGATGCCGGGTACCTGCAGTTAGACGAAAAGACCCTAGAAGCTTTACTACAGCTTGATATTGAGCATGCGATTGCGATGCGTAGCGTAGCGGTGAGACGTTGAAGGACGCTTTCGGGCAGTCCAGAGTCGCCAATGAAACAGCCGTCTTCGCCGTTGCATGTTCTAACCCCGATGGTCAAAAAACAGCGGGAGACAGTATCTGGTGGGTAGTTTTAGTGGGGCGCTATCCTCCCAAAAAGTAACGGAGGAGCCTATTAAGGTTGGTTAACCGCGAATGGAAACCGTGGTGATAGTGTATGGGCACAAACCAGCTTAACTGTAAGACGTAAGTGTCGAGCAGATGCGAAAGCAGAGCTAAGTGATCCGACGGATCGCATTAGATGCGTCCGGAGCTCATCTGACAAAAGCTACTCTAGGGATAACAGGCTCGTTCCGCCTAAGAGTTCATATCGACGGCGGAGTTCGGCACCTTAACAAATCGGGGTGCCATGCAAGCAATTGCATGAGTCGTCTTGTCACGCAAGCATAGGAGCTTGTCAGGCAAGATTAAAAATTTGGCTTATATCGGTGGACTCCATGTAAATCGAACAGGTTATATGGACAATACCGAGGGAAGTCCAACTCGCAAGAGTTGTGACCCCGTAGAGACTTGTCCCGAAAAGGGACGGAGTAGTCGCGCGGAGCGACTGCTAAGACGCCAACCCCTCGAAAGAGGGTGAAGATATAGTCCAATCCTTCCGGTAACGGAAGAAAGTGTCGGTCAATGACAGCGATGTCGGCTCGTCTTATCCTGGGGCTGGAGAAGGTCCCAAGGGTTTGGCTGTTCGCCAATTAAAAAGGCACGTGAGCTGGGTTCAGACCGTCGTGAGACAGGTTGGTCTCCTATCTACTGCAGGCGTTGATTCTTGAGGAGCTTTGCTTCTAGTACGAGAGGACCGAAGTGAACGGACCGCTGGTCTATCTGCTCTACCGCCAGGTGGAACGCAGAGTAGCTATGTCCGGAAGGGATAACCGCTGAAAGCATCTAAGCGGGAAGCCCACTCCAAGATGAGGAATCGTTATAGGGCCCTGGAAGACTACCAGGTTGATAGGCTTTAGGTGTACGCACAGTGATGTGTTGAGCCGAGAAGTACTAATTGCCCGATCCTATTAGGAAATCTATGAATCACACAGATTTGATCTGTGGGCTTTCTTGAAACTCCTACATTCAATACTTTGATATAGAAAATTACAGCTCGATCGAGCTCTCTGTTCTGGTGATTTAAGGCGGTGGCACCACCTCTTCCCATCCCGAACAGAGAAGTTAAACGCCGTACTGCCGATGATAGTCCGTAAGGGCGAAAGTAGGTAGTCGCCAGAACAGAGAGTTCGATCTAAGAAAAGCCGCACCGCAAGGTGCGGCTTTTCTCTGGCTGTTATTGACAAATAAATAGTTTACAAGTAGCGTGAATTTAGAATTTTGTCATATGCCAACTACAGTACTATCCAGTCCGCTGAGTATAAAAGAGCTCCTGGCAAGCGTCAGGTACGGATTTATTCACGAAGCGGTGAATGATCTGATATTTCCTGAGGCCCACACGACGCCGATCTCGTCATCGCCGAAAGTGTTCGCGTTCGATCGAAAGCTTTCGACTGATCGTGTCGGCAAAGCGATGCTTGAAGAGGCACATCGTCCCGCAACTGCCTATGATCTTCTTCACTATTCGGCAGACAGGCCGAATGAGCCTTTTCTGCTTCCGCTTATTGCTCTGGGAACGGTCATAGAGTACGTCGATGACAAGCGTTTCAAAAGGGCGCCGTATGCGCTCGTCATTCAGGATTTCAGCTATCGACGTGGAGCGAACCTTGTCCCGACACGTGGCGACTGGGCCGCCGGTTGCTCGTTTTTGGGCATTCCGATGTGATAGAGGGCCGCACCCGTACGGGTGCGGCCCCTTTTCTTTGCTATAATTGCCTCATGTCATCCTGGTCCCCCCGCCGCAGGCTCGCGTATTTTCTGGCCTTAATTATTGCGATCGCACTTATCGCAGCATCGGTATTTTTCGTACTTTTCTATAAAGCGCCAACCTGTTTTGATGGTAAACAAAATGGCAGTGAACGTGGTGTCGACTGTGGTGGATCCTGTACACGGCTCTGTCCTGCGGACTTTGCTGCACCAAAAATCCAGTGGGCTTATTCGCAGAAAGTGGTCTCTGGTGTCTACAACAGTTTGGCGTATGTAGAAAATCCGAATCCATCTGTCGAAGCGACCAATCTTGACTATGTGTTCCGTCTGTACGACACGTCGGGAGTCTTGGTCGCCGAGCGTACTGGTTCAGCATTTGTCCCGGCAGGACAGAAGCTTGCGATCTTCGAGGGCGGCATTCGCACCGGTGAACGAATCCCGTACCGCACAACATTCGAATTCACCAGCGAACCGGCATGGCGACAAGGTGCGCAGCTTTCCAAATTGCGTGTGGTTTCGGTCGATGCTTCGGAAGGTGTGAGTCCCAGGGCTGAAGCTCGTGTTAAAAACGAAGCGACCTTTACCCAAGGGCCGCTCGACGCATTTATCGTGCTCTATGATGTGAACGGCAACCGTGTGGCGTTCTCGAAGACAGTGGTAGACTCTATCGCGGCGGGCCAGACGGCGACGCTCTCGTACACCTGGCCAGAGGCATTTCTAAAGCCGATTGTGAAAAAAGAAGTGCTCTTGGTAGCGCATCCTTAAGCAAAAGCGACATATGGGAGAGAAGATCCGCATAGACTGGGTGATGCTTGCGGCGGCGGTCCTGCTGACGTCGTTCGGGCTTGTGACTATGGATTCGTTCACGGGACGAAATGGTTTTTTCGACCGCCAATTAATCTGGCTTCTGGTCTCGCTCTGTGTCTTTTTTGTTTCATCGCGGTTTGATTGGTCGTTTCTGCGCCGCACGCCGGTTTTAATGACTTTGTACGGCGCGCTTCTGGCTTTGCTCTCATTTCTTCTTATTGCTGGCAGGGCGGTGAAGGGTGCACAAAGCTGGCTTCACTTCGGTATCGTGTCATTCCAGCCGACCGAATTGGCAAAGATTTTGCTGATCCTTATTCTGGCGAAATATTTCTCGCGCAGGCATATCGAGATCGCTAACATCCGACACATCATTGTGTCCGGCGCGTACGCTTTGCTACTTTTCCTTTTGGTGGCTCTTCAGCCGGACTTCGGGTCCGCGGTGGTTATCGCCTGTGTGTGGCTTGGCATGGTCTTGGTTTCGGGCATCTCGAAAAAGCATCTTTTCGCTTTGTTTGCTTGTGCAGCGATCGCTTTTGGATTCCTATGGAGCTTTGGTTTCAAGGATTACCAGAAGGCTCGTGTCATGACCTTTATCCATCCGCTCTCTGATGTACGAGGTACGGGATATAACGCATATCAGTCGATGATCGCTGTGGGATCCGGGCAGATTGTGGGCAAAGGTATTGGTTATGGCACCCAGTCCAAATTGAAATTTTTGCCCGAATATCAGACAGACTTTATCTTTGCGGCCTTTGCCGAAGAGTGGGGATTTGTTGGAGTCGCACTTTTTTTGGGTGCCTTCGGCACGCTTGTTTGGCGCATTGTCGCGGTCTCGCGTAGAGGTGCTACGAACTTCGAAATTTTATATGGCTTAGGTATCGCGACCCTGTTTGTGAGTCACGTCTTTATAAACGTCGGCATGAACATAGGTTTGATGCCGGTGACTGGTATCACTTTGCCGTTCGTGTCATACGGTGGATCTCACTTGGTCACGTCTTTCTTGGCGCTGGGTATTTTACAGTCTTTCCGAAAAACAATGCGTGCGGCGCATAAGGAGGAGACTGAAAATGAGTTTCTAGGTATCTAAAAGCCCTGGTCTATCCTCTTGAAGAGTCCGCGTCGTGTCTCCTGACGCGCACTTCTTTCTCGGGCTCTTGCCTAGATACTAACGTACACTTTTACGGTCTTTTCGATCATCTGTTCCAGTGAAAATTCGGCACGGACTTTTTCTCGTAACGCAGCACCATAGGTAAGAGCGCGCTCGGGGTCTTTGGCAAGAAGGAGTAGTCCTTGAGCAATGTCGTCGGGCTTACGGGTCTGGACCAAAATGCCGGTTTTCATATCTTCAATCATTTCTTTAACGCCACCGACATTTGTTGCCACAACCGGTAGTCCAGCAAATCCTGCCTCGATCACTGTATAGGGCAAACCTTCTTTGATCGACGTCAAAGTGAAGGCGTCGAAGGCGGGCAAAAACGATGCAGCATTTTCGACATGGCCCAACAGAGCGATGTCGGTTTCAAGATCCAGGCTTGAGATCAGTTTCTTTAAATTTTCTTTTTCTTCACCGGTGCCCATGATGATAAGCCGATAGGGGAAGTTGCGGCTTTTGCGAGCAATGGCGAAGGCGCGGATCATGTATTCGTAACCTTTGTTCTTGTGAAGCTCGCCGATGGCACCGAAAAGAAGCGAGTCACGAGGGAATTCAATACCGGAGAGCTTGCCGACAGCTGCAAGCGATGCGCGAGCCAAATCTCGGTTCTTGAATTGTGGTTCTGCGATACCGTTATGGACTAGAAACATCTTAGAAGCACAGAACGGCATCTTTTTACCATCTATAAAATCACGGTTCGATACGGCGATCGTTATATGGGAAAGCATGACAGTTAGCCAAGACAAGAATCGGATCGCTGTGCGTGATAGCCACGGCCGTTCTTCATTGAAGGCCCAGCCATGGCAGGTAAAAACAATGCGAGGCACGCCAGCAAGCCGTGCACATAAAGCTCCCAGCCCTCCGGCTTTCGAACTGTTTACGTGTACGACCTGCGGACGTTCCATACGACAGATTCGGAACATCTCGAAGAAGCTTTTCGTGTCGGCCCACACAGAGACATCGCGCTGAAGCGATATTATAGGAATAACGCGAACGCCAGCTTCGGAAAGTCTGCGCAAAAGAGGGCTTTCAGGGGCGCCTCCAGCCGCTACCAAGGCCTCGAAATTAGCCTTGGGAAGAGAGGTGGCAAGGTCGAAAACATACCGTTGTGCGCCGCCGGAATTGGATTTGGTGATGAAATACAGGACTTTCTGCCTCATGCGAATACGCTTATATGCATTGTAACCTGGACGGGTTCGTGTAATGTTACACTATACTATAAGGCTACTATGACCGCATTCAGCAAAAAAGCGCCCTGGATTCTGCTTGTCGGAGATCTGGCCGCGTTCACTATATCGCTGTGGGCTGCGCTTTCTGCGCGTTCGGCTGCGGTGGCAAGCAAGGCAACATTTCTTGATCACCTTGCTCCATTTTCACTGCTTTTTGTCGCCTGGATTTTGGTCTTTTTCATTCTTGGTTTGTACGAAAAACAGGCGTATCTTTTCCGTTCGCGTTTGCCGACGCTGCTTTCACAGGCGCAGGTCACCAACACGTTGATTGCTGTTGCATACTTTTATTTGGTGCCGTGGTTCGGTATCGCACCCAAGACCATTCTTTTTCTGTATCTGATCATCTCGCTTGCTTTGGTTTTGATCTGGAGGACGTTCGGTTTCAGGATATTCGTGCCGCGTCAAAGCGAATCGGCTGTGGCTATTGGATCGGGTGAGGAAGTAGAAGCGCTTGTACGCGAAGTGAATGCTGGTCGCTGGGGCATCAGAATCGCTGAAGTGCTTTCGCCTGATCGCGCTGGTGAAATTGAAGGAGCTGTTGAACGCACCCACGCATCTGTCATCGCTGTCGACATGATGCAGAACGAGGCGGCCGCAACCTTGCCGCATCTCTACGATCTTATGTTTCGTGGCGTACGCTTTATCGATTTAAACAGCCTCTATGAAGAGGTCTTCGATCGTGTTCCGTTGTCTTTGGTCCGCTATGACTGGTTTCTTTCCAATGTCTCAGCTGCACCGAAAGCTGTCTATGACGCCTTGAAGCGACTTATGGACGTCATTCTTTCTTTTATAGGAGGTGTTCTATCGCTGGTTCTGTATCCGTTTGTCATTGTTGCCATCAAAGCAGAAGACCATGGCTCGATCTTTTTCATCCAGGACCGTGTCGGCAAAAATGGCAAGACGGTGCGAATCGTTAAATTCCGTAGCATGGGCGTCCACCGCGAAGAAGATGGTCTGGCCAAAGAAGCACGTGTCACAAAGGTTGGATCGTTTCTGCGCAAGACACGTATCGATGAATTGCCGCAGTTATGGAACGTGCTCAAGGGCGATCTCTCGCTTATTGGTCCGCGACCAGAAGTGCCGGCGTTGGCCAAGGTATATGAAGCCCAGATTCCGTTTTATGGCATCCGTCATGTGATCAAGCCGGGGCTGTCCGGTTGGGCTCAGATCTATCACACGACGCCGCCTAAGTGGGGAGCGGAAACCCAGAACACAGCCGAAAAGCTTTCTTACGACCTATACTATTTAAAAAACCGCTCGTTTCTTTTGGATCTTGCCATTGCGCTGAAGACGGTCAAAGAAATTTTGTCACGAAAAGGTATCTAATAAGGTTGTAATTACTTATGAACAACAGCACAAAGAAAACGGTCGTGGTGACGGGCGGAGCGGGATTTCTTGGCTCGACATTGGTGCCCGTCCTGGTTGCAGAAGGGTACGACGTACATGTTGTCGATAATTTGATTTCAGGCAAAAAGGAGCGAGTGCCCAAGACTGCAACATTGCATGTCATCGATATTTGCGATGGCGAAGCTCTTGAAGATTTGTTCAAAAAACTTTCGGCCACCGCGCCAATACATTGTGTCTTCCATTTGGCCGCCTTGCCGCGCGTACAATTTTCGATCGACCATCCCACGGAATCACATAAGACCAATGTTGATGGTCTTTTAAACGTGTTCGAAGCCGCTCGCCGGGCGAAGGCGCGCCGTATCGTCTATTCAGCATCGAGCTCAGCTTATGGTGACCAGCCTACATTGCCCTTGGTCGAGACAATGACTCCGAACCCAAAAAGTCCCTATGCCGCGCAGAAGTTTTACGGAGAGCTTCTCTGCAGGCAGTACCACATGCATTATGGTATCGAGACGGTCGCTTTACGCTATTTCAATATCTTTGGTCCGAACTTTGATCCCAACGGTCCGTACGCTATGGCCATCGGTAAATTTGTGACTGCAAAGAAGGCGGGAAAGCCGCTGACGGTCACCGGGGACGGAATGCAGACCCGCGACTGTGTCCATGCGTCCGACGTTGCACGCGCAAATATCTTGGCGTGCGAATCGAAGAACGCAGGCAAGGGCGAAACCATCAACATCGGATCGGGGCGCAATATCTCTATTCTTGAAATTGCCAAACTTATTGCCGGCACCGGTGCGGGTGCTGTAAACATCGAACACATTTCCCCACGCGTCGAGCCGCATGACACCAAGGCCGATATTACTTTGGCCAAAAAGATTTTGGGTTGGGAACCGAAGGTAACGTTGGAGGAGGGGATCAAAGAACTTTGCAAATAAGGCCCGTACAGGCTAGTATGGCCCTACATTTATCCTGTTAATTTCTATGTGGAAACAACGTATTTCGGCTCTTCTGCTTCTTGTTATTGCTTTCGGTATCGGATATTTTGCGTACGATAAGGCGGGCACAAACGCATCAGATAGCGTTACACCCTCTCGCTTCCCATACCGCTTGGGTCTGGATCTTTCTGGCGGTACGCACTTGGTTTTCCGTGCTGACACGGCTTCGCTTCCCGAGAGCGAAGTGTCCGAAGCAATGCAGTCTCTGGCACAAGCCGTCGAGCGCCGCGTTAATGTTTTGGGCGTCTCTGAACCATTGGTTCAGGTTGAAGAAGGAGGTACGGTGGGTACAACCGAGCATCGCTTGATCGTTGAACTTCCAGGTATCACCGATGTAAAGCAGGCAGTCGATGCGATCGGCAAGACGCCAACATTAGACTTTCGCCTCATGAAGCCGGGCTCGGAGAATTTGACGCCTGAAGAGCAAGAGAAGGCGACCTTTGACGACGTCTTCGTTACGACGGGACTGACTGGTCGATATTTGAAGCGCGCAACCTTGCAGTTCAATCCGACAACCTATGCGCCAGAAGTTGGTTTACAGTGGAACGACGAAGGTGCAAAATTGTTCGCCCAGATTACCCGCGACAATGTAGGCAAACCGTTGGCAATCTTTCTTGACGGTGCGCCAATCTCGATCCCGCGCATCCAGACTGAAATCACATCGGGCGAGGCTGTCATCAATGGCACGTTCAAAGTAGAAGAGGCAAAGGCGTTGGTCCGCGATCTTAATTACGGCGCGCTGCCGGTGCCGGTTTCGCTGGCTTCCACCCAGACGGTGGGTGCTACCCTGGGCCAAGGTGCGCTTAACGCATCGGTTCATGCCGGACTCATCGCTTTCATTGCAGTGGCGATCTTCCTTATCATCTGGTATCGCGTGCCGGGATTGGTTGCAACCATCGCTTTGGCCATCTATGTAGCGCTTAACTTGGCACTCTTCAAACTGGTGCCGGTGACACTTACGGCTGCTGGTATTGCAGGCTTCGTTCTTACCTTGGGTATGGCTGTGGATGCGAACATTCTTATCTTCGAACGTATGAAAGAAGAAATTGCACGCGGCAAGAAACTTCCAGAGGCGATCAAAGAAGGTTTCCATCGCGCATGGCTTTCCATCCGCGACTCGAACCTTTCGTCCATCATCACAGCTATCATTCTGTATTATTTCGCTTCCACGCCGATCGTAAAGGGCTTTGCACTGGTCTTCGGTCTGGGCGTAGTTGTTTCGATGTTTACAGCGATCACCGCGTCTCGAACCTTGCTTATTGCAGTTGCTCCAAGAGGCGAGAGAGCACTATCCCGTTTTCTATTCGGTTCCGGATTTATCCCGAAGAAGTCCTCTCGCTAACCCTATCTTAAATTAATATGTTCATCGTACGAAACAGGGCAGTCTTCTATTCGATCTCGGGCATTCTCTGTGTTGCGGCGCTTGTCGCGCTCTTCGCTTGGGGACTTAAGCCGGGCATTGATTTTACTGGTGGTTCGATTGTCGAAGTTGCTTATGATAATGCGTCGTCGACCCGACCGGTTGTTACGGCAGAGTCGCTTGGTTTGGAAGGTGCATCGATCCGCGAGACGGGATCCAACGGATTCATTATTCGTGCCAAAGAATTAACACCGGAAGAGCATAACACCCTTTTGGCAGAGCTCGGCAATCCAGTCGAAAAGCGCTTTGATTCAGTTGGTCCGATCTTGGGCAAGGAAGCACTGCAGAAATCGTGGATGTCGATCGGTTTGGTTCTCTTGGCTATTGTTCTCTTCATCACCTTCGTCTTCCGTCGCGTCTCGCGTCCGGTCTCGTCGTGGAAATATGGACTTATCGCCATTGTCGGTTTGGCGCACAATATCCTGATTGCCGCTGGTGCGTTCGCTCTCTTCGGTCACTTGTTCGGTTTCGAGATTGACACGCTTTTCGTCACGGCGCTTCTGGTGATTCTGGGCTTCTCGATCCATGACACTATTGTGGTCTTTGACCGCGTACGTGAAAACTTGCGCGACGATAGCAAAGGCCGCAAGGCATTTGACGAATTGGTGGGCGAGTCGGTCCGCGCTACCTTCGTGCGCTCGGTTAATACGTCGCTTACAACCTTGCTTGCAATTGTCGTCTTGTATCTTGTTGGTCCGGAAGCGACCAAGCATTTCTCGCTGGCGCTTGCGATCGGTATCGCCGCTGGTACGTATTCATCGATCTTCCTTTGTTCGCCACTTCTGGTTTCGGCGTTCAAGTGGCAGGGCGGTAATAAGTAGTATAAAAGCCCGGTATTCCTTTTGGGACCGGGCTTTTTGCTACCTACACCTCTAACGGCCCTCTCGTGCGTAGTACATAGATAATGCGCATCAATATGACGAAGAAAACAATGATCGTGTCGGTTATCGTCGGTCTTCTCTTGGGAGTTGCGGTGGGAACAAATGCCTATGAAAAATTACCGCTTATTCCATGGAATAAGGCTTTTTCAGGCTCTTCGTTTTTGTCGAAAGCCGTGACCGAACCTGTGATTCCAAGCGTCATTCAAAATGACGCTCAAAGCGGTATTCAAAATACCGTTGCAACTTCAACGGCATATATTTCTTCATCACGTGTTAGTGCGCCGCCGCATCGATCTGGTTCTTCGGGCGGATCCGGTGGATCGTCCGGCGGAACGTCTGACGGATCACATGAAAGTTCGCCCGTGGTATCAACGAATGATACATCGACTTTACAACCGACCACGACGCCAACCGTGACATCTACGTCGACAACTGTGGCTGCGCCTACTTCGACGCCCGTTGTCTCCTCGAATAGTGCGCCTCGCGGAACCGGAGCGGTTTGTAATAGGGCTTTGATCAAATCTGATGGATTGTCACCTTTTGGCATGATCGACTTGGCGACCTGTGAAAAGCTTAATGCGCTTTTTGCAGCAGGATCGGCGGCGGGTAATGCGGGCGATCTGTATGACAATCGCGATGGCTATCATGTGAACTTCTGCGACCAGTGGTCTCCGAATCCATCTTGTCCGCCCGAACATCGTCTGTTCCCGCAGCATGATTGGAGGTCGTCTTCGTCGGGCAGGGCGTTGTCTTCGACCGGACAGCCGACTATCGGCCAGGCGTCATACAGCGGTGCAAGCGACGGTTCACTTAAACACAGCATTGTCGAAGATCTGTATCAGAGCCAATCTGGTGCAAACACGTTGTATGAACAATATGTCGCAAACAATTTGTACATGTACCCATCGCTTGATGACGAAACAGGAGCGTCGAATGCTGCTTTGATTGCTAACACACCGTATACGATTGCTACGCGTCAGTACTGTGACTGCGGAGCGGGCAGCTTGCGACTTCACGCTGCATCAGGAAGTGAATTGCCCTTTGTCGAGCTTGCCATGGCGGGGCTTGCGGCATTCAAGCCAGACGTGAAAGGAACACTTACACAAAAAGGTATGCTTATGCCGACACTTGAGGCCATGATCCGGTATGCGCATACATCCGTTGATGGTTCTGATGATTCGTATATGCACAGCGTTGCGCAGGGTGCTGCCGATACTGCCCATGTACTTTCGGGCGGCGTGCGAACGCCTGCCTATAATGCGGGAAAGCTTGTAGATATGGTAAATGGACTTTCGCTTTCGGATGTCCCGCCGGTGGCCAAACTTTCCGTTGTCTCGGAGTCCTTTGCGGCAGGGGAAAAGGTCTTTGATACGCCTGGGGCAATTGCACGCTCGGTTTCGAAGGAAACAGAGGACAAAACAATTGAGGTTTCAGCGGCAGAAAGTGCGGATCTTTCAGGCTCAGACGGCTTGGAGTATCATTATGTAGTCATTGGCGACGCAAGCGGTGCCGACATCGCACAAGACGGCGCGAAGGCGAATATTACCTTCCATCCGTCACGCGAAGGCCGCATCGATGTGGGTGTATTTGTGCGACGTCAAGGCGGACGATATCTTTCCGTTCCAGCCATCATCTCGGTGTATGTGAAGCCTTAGGTCCGTGCTATGTTAACAGCGTGATATTGCACATTCCCCAGATTCTTCTTGATGCATTTCTCGCGCATCCCTATGCGATTATCTTTGTTGCGCTTTTGTTCGCGGGGGAATCAGTATTGTTGCCAGCCGTTTATTATTCAGTAACCGGCGTGCTATCGCCCGAGTTCGTATTCGCGGCAGCTCTTTCGGCAACGGTGATTTCGGATCTCATTTGGTACTACATTGGGGCCCATCTGAAATCCCGTCTTGCGCGGGGTCTTTTGGGTACCAAGACCGAGGCTGCCATCGAAAAGTTGTCGGGGCCGTTCGTACGCAATGGGTCGCTCGTGCTGTTTTTGTCGAAATTTGTGTACGGCACGCGCATTGCTGCCCAAGTACTTTCGGGCGTCCAAGGCATGCCTTTGCGCAGGTACTTGACGGTGAACACGTTGGGAGTATTCTCTCTTACGCTTGCGCTGTTTCTTTTGGCATACCTGACAGAGTCAACTGTGGGAGATCTCGAGAACATCGTTCATAATGCGCAGCTCTCGTTTTTGGGCTTCGTTGTTCTGATCATCTGCGGGCACCTTGCTTTCGGTTCATATATTAAGAAAAAATGGTTTCGATAGTCATACCAGCATTTAACGAAGAAGCTACTGTTGCGGACGTGGTCCGTGCGGCACTTTCTTATGGAGGTGCGAAACAGGTAATTGTGGTTGATGATGGATCGACGGACAAAACAGCCGATGCGGCGCGAGCATCCGGAGCGATGGTCATCCGACTGGAACAAAATAGCGGCAAAGCCCGCGCCATGGATGCCGGCGTGCGCGCCGCGACATCCGATGTGATCGTGTTTCTTGATGCCGATGTGACGGGGCTTGATGCGGAGAGGATTTCGCGAATTGCCGGTCCGGTCATACGCGGCGAAAAAGAAATGTATGTCGGCATCCGCGCTCGCAAAACCATCATGCTTAACAGTGTCCTGCATCTTTTTCCCATATTGGGAGGCGAACGGGCGATAACCCGTGCATTATGGGAAGCCGTACCTAAGCGCCGCAAGAAAGGCTTCGAGATCGAGATCGCTCTTAATCACGCGGCCAAAAGCACGACTAAGGGGATGGGATTCGAACTAGTTCCGGGCATCAAAAATACGATTAAGGAGAAAAAATACGGACTTGTGCTGGGATTTCTACGCCGACTGCGCATGATCTGGCAAATTGCTTGCGTATCGTTCGATATTTACGCGCTTGAACAGCTCAAGGCAGGGACACTGCGCTTGAAAAAAGTCTTCGTGGCGGCGGAATAGCTTAAAACATAACCTATTGCAATAGGTATACGCTACAGGTTTCAGGTAGTGTAAAATTATGTAATGAAATCAGGAGTATCGCCGCTTGGGAAAGTTAAAACGAAGTGGAATTTTAAACTTGCTTATGCAATTGGTCTTATAGTTGCTGATGGATGTCTTTCGAAAGACGGTAGGCATATCATTATGACTTCTAAAGATAAAGATCAATTAAAGACATTTAATAAATGTCTTGGTATAGAGGTGAAGATTGGTAGAAAGTTCTCTGGCGCAGGAAACCTTGCATATTATATTCAGTTTAGTGATGTGCTCTTCTATAAATTTCTTTTGAAGATCGGTATAACCCCAGCTAAATCGAAAACTATATCGGAAATCAAAATTCCAAAAAGATATTTCTTCGATTATCTTCGTGGATACTTTGATGGTGATGGCTGTAGCTTCTCTTACTTTGATCCATTATTTCCTAAGAGTTATCGTTTCTATATTTCATTTGCATCGGGAAGTGAAAACTACTTTTTCTGGCTTCAGGAAAGACTTGCTGAATACGCGGGAGTTACGGGGTATATTAATCGGTCACCTCGTTCTACAAATGTTCAGCTTAAATATGCAAAACGCGATGCTGGAATTATTGCCAAAAAGATGTATTATCACGAGGCACTGCCGTGTTTGAAGCGTAAGAGAAATAAGATTGAGAGTTCTTTGGAAAGAATAGAAAAAATGAGTCGGAGTGGTGGAATTGGCAGACACGCTGCGTTCAGGGCGCAGTGGGCGTAAGCTCTTGGGGGTTCAAGTCCCCCCTCCGACACAATTTGCATTTTAAGTCTGTAGGAGTAGAGTTTTATTATGAAAAGGACAACGGTAGTGACGGTGGCAGCTGCATTCGCTCTTTCTCTCTTGCCTACGGCAGCACATGCGGCTTGGTGGAACCCGTCTTCGTGGTGGAAGCACAAGGCGACGACTACACTTGCTTTATCCGATATTTCTACGACTACAGTATCTTCGGTATCCGCCGAACCAACTATTGCCGACCTCTATAAACGTATCGCTGAACTTGAAGACAAATTAGACAAGGCGCGCAAGGCCTTGGCTGAAGCGGGCAAAGTGATCGATGAACAGGAGGCAGAGAAAAAGATAGAGGAGAAAACAGAGAAGAAAGCACCTGTCGAAACTATTTCGCTTAATGAAGGCATCGCGCATGCAAAGGCGGCGATCGTATCGGTTGAAACGGCAACGTCAACCGGTCCTGGCGTCATCATAAATTCGCAGGGTACCGTATTGGTCGCTGCGCATTCAGTTTGGGCGACCAAAGAAGGGGTGGGGGTTGTCGGTATGCCAGATATGGTCACGGTGCGTGTCGGCGGTACAGAAAAGCAAGGAAAACTTGTTGGCTTTGATGAAGCTTCTGATGCTGCGGTCTATGAGATCACGCCCAAGGGTTCATACTCGTATGTGAAAATTGCATCGGCTTCGACGCCGACCGTCGATGTTCCAGTTGCCGTATTTGCCGCTGATAGAAGTGCGGTTCAGGGTGTTGTTTCGAAAAAGGTTTCGTCTGGCTCAGAAGCGACATTCTCCAAAGAGCCTTCTCGCGAGGGTGGTATTGCGATAAACGCCGACGGAGCGGTTGTAGGTCTTTCCGGAAAGTCGTCCTGCAAGATCCTTCAGGAGATGTCGACGTGCCTTCAGTATGCTTCGACCATTCGCGGCGTGAACGCAACAAAAATCATTGCCGGTATGCGCCTGTATAAAGACAAAAAAGAGCATTCAAAGATCGAGGAACTAGTGCGTGGCAAATTCGATGGCATGTATCGAGCAACCAACGAATCGACTCTTGTTGGGTATGCCATTTCATCGGTGACGGGAAAATCGTCGTTCGACAATTTCAATGCGAAGCTTGGTCAGGATCAGGACGGCAAGGTCACCAAGCTTTATTTGCAAAAGCTCAAATCTTCGGCCGAGATCATTGGTACGGCACTCGACTTTTTGAAGAACCAGGCAGATTCGCTTAATATTTTCTTTATCAACGAAGAATCGAGCATTCTTACCTTGGGTAATTACCAGCGCTCGACCATCGCAAAGATTCAATCATTGAACAAGGCGAAGCTCGCTGAATATCAAAAGCAGGTGGCGCTCTGGTCCAAAAAGAAGAACGAATATGATGCGTACCTGGCTGACCCATCGCAATCGACTCATGATTATCTGCTTGAAGAAGGAGTTGTTGTCGAAGAGATGGCCGACTATCTGGCCAAGGAAAAGCAGTGGACGCTTGATTTGTACTCGGGCGAAAACGCAGCGATATTCTAGTTTTTAACTGCGGATCATCTCCGAGAACTTCAGGCTGTCGGCGTACTGTTCTGCGCGCTCGTTTATATTGAATTTCGTGCGCGCTTCTTCGAACGAAAGGTCTGTGTTTATGAGGCCAAGCTCGTACGCGAAACGGTCTGAATATCCGGGAAAAAGAATCCGAAGATCAAAAGGTACGCGGTTAGGGACAAGTGTGTTCACGTGATGAACAATGTTGGTTGTGCAGGTGGATGTCAGAGTGTTGTAAAACTCGGGATTGTGCTGAAGTTTGTCGGCACGCGAAAGCATATCAAGAAACAATGCGCGCACCTGCGCCTTGTCCGCCCTGATGGGGTAGAGAAAGACCTGATCGTGCCGATAATTGGTTCGAAGCCCGATCACATCGTGTTCGTCGGCTATGACATACATAAGTTCGTACTGGCGCAGAAGTCCTTTTACGGGCGAGAAGTGTTCGCCTTTCTCTTTGCGGATCTCGACAGAGATTGCTACATGTTTGCCATCCTCGAAACCGAAAGTAAGAAGCGTGTGTGCTGCTCCTGGATTTTCTGAAAATGGTTCGACCATATAATCGACCGTCGAAATTTTTGAAAGATCGTAGGTCTGGTCGTAATAATGGGGCATGTAGTCATCAGCGGTGCGGTATTCAAAATCGCGGACATTTTTAATAGAAACCAGGTCGCTGTTGATTGCTATTTCTGGCTGTACCGCTTGGTCTGTGGACCAGTCACGATCAGTTCGGGGTCGTATTATCAGAACAAGTAAGCAGTAAGCAATCACAAGTATTAAGAGAGCGATGCCGAACCATTTGAGGCAGATTTTGAGGATACGCATGGTTTTTATTCTAGCGTATCTAAGCTCGCTTGACTCTTTTCTCGTCCTGAGTATACTTATGGCTACCTCGTTTACAGCCTGGTCTTTACGTAAAAAGGTGCTTTCAAAGCCCCTTTTTACATCCACCAGGCGGTGGGCGAGGGAGGATTTGATCCTCGACAATGAAATAAGATTGAGAAACGTGCAGAAGAAACACAATTTCTTACTGTATGTGCAAGTTCAATGAAATTCCGAAAAAGGAAACATACATGTTCGGGGGATTCGCCCGACATGTACCATAGGATCGTGAAATTTTGGTAGCACAAAATTTCCAGGTTCAAAACAAGTCATTACTGTGATCTGTTTTGTTCCGTTCGGTTTACTGATCGCTTCGGCGGTCGGAAAACTTTATATCAAGAGTTTGATCCTAGCTCAGGATGAACGCTGGCGGCGTGGATAAGGCATGCAAGTCAAGGGGGCCGCAAGGCAACCGGCAGACGAGGTAGTAATAAGTAGGTACGAACCCAAAAGTCTCGAATAGCCTGCCGAAAGGCAGGGTAATACGAGATAGTCCCTCCGGGGTAAAGATTTATCGCTTTTGGATCGGCCTGCTCGGTATCAGCTAGTTGGTAAGGTAACGGCTTACCAAGGCTATGACGCCTAGGGGACCTGAGAGGGTGACCCCCACCGATGGGACTGAGACACGGCCCATACACCTACGGGTGGCTGCAGTCGAGAATCTTCCACAATGGACGAAAGTCTGATGGAGCGACGCCGCGTGATGGATGAAGTTCTTCGGGATGTAAACATCTTTTCTCTGTGAGGAAGTCTATTGACGTTAACAGAGGAATAAGAGGTTGCTAAACTCGTGCCAGCAGCAGCGGTAATACGAGTGCCTCGAGCGTTATCCGGAATCATTGGGCGTAAAGGGTGCGTAGGCGGTCATGTTAGTCTCTCGTCAAATCTTGCGGCTTAACCGTAAGACCGCGGGGGAAACGGCATGACTTGACGGTGCAAGGGGTCTCTGGAACTCTAAGTGTAGCGGTGAAATGCGTTGATATTTAGGGGAACACCAAAAGCGAAGGCAGGAGACTGGGGCACACGTGACGCTGAGGCACGAAAGCGTGGGTAGCGAATGGGATTAGATACCCCAGTAGTCCACGCCCTAAACGATGTCAATTGGCTATTTCGAGTATCGACCCTCGGAGTGGCGTAGCTAACGCGTTAAATTGACCGCCTGGGTAGTACGGCCGCAAGGCTAAAACTCAAAGGAATAGACGGGGACTTGCACAAGCAGAGGATCATGTGGTTTAATTCGATGGTAAACGAAGAACCTTACCAGGGTTAGAAATCTAGTTGAAGACGGGCAGAAACGTCCGTCGCCGCAAGGCAATTAGACAGGTGCTGCATGGTCGTCGTCAGTTCGTGGTTTGAATTGTTCCCTTCAGTGGGGTAACGAACGCAACCCTCGTTGCCTGTTACAAGTGTCAGGCGAGACTGCCCAGCTTTTTGTTCGGAATCCGGATCGTGTAGGTCCTGATTGTTAGCAAGAAGCTGGGAGGAAGGTGAGGATGACGCCAGATCAGCATGGCCCTCTGATACCCTGGGCTACACACGTGATACAATGGTACGTACAACGCGATGCGACGGCACGAGCCTGAGCCAATCGTCAGAAAGCGTACCCTAGTTCGGATTGAAGTCTGCAACTCGACTTCATGAAGCTGGATTTGCTAGTAATCTCGGGTCAGCCATACCGAGGTGAATACGTTCTCAAGTCTTGTACTCACCGCCCGTCAACTCAAGGGAGTTGGGAGCGCCCGAAGTCCGTGCTTGCACGGCCTAAGGCGAGCTCAATGACAGGGAGTAAGTCGTAACAAGGCACGGGTAGCGGAAGCTGCTCGTGGATTATTTCAAGTGAAAAACCGCTTTCTTTCTTTTAGAAAGAAGCTCACTGTGTCGATATCATGCTTTGCATGATGGTCTGCGGGGACCTGAAACCCGCTGGATGAAGGGGAAGAACCTTCAAACAGAACGGAACAAAATAGAATACGGTATTGATAAGAAAAAATCGTCCGAAAGGGCGGTTTTTTCATGCGTATATATGCTTGACAAAATATTTGTATATGATATACTCGACTTAGTTTGTATTTGTCATGAAAGTTCGAACCATCGCGGATCTTGGGGTCGGTTCCCCAAAATCCGTTGCGGAGAGAATCCGCAGTAGGGTGCCTGTGATGCCGAAGTGGTGCATTAATGCCACTCTGTTTGTCACGGGCGCGGCGATCGCATATCTCGGCCTGGGCTTTGCCCGTATGGTCGTGGTGATCGTCTTCGAGGCGAAGGCCATCCCAGTTCCGTTTCTGGACTGGTGGTGGGTGAGGCTCCTCCAGTAGTCTCCGTATAAACCAGTAACTGGAAAAAGCGCCCCGGACTTCGGTCCAGGGCGCTTTCTCGTTGTAGAGCGGTGCGCGTACTAGGATTTGAACCTAGGACCCCATCAGTATCAGTGATGTGCTCTACCAACTGAGCTATACGCGCGTGCCGAAAAATATAGCAGAAATAAGGCTTTTTCGCAATGGCAGGCCTCTAAGCGGCTTCTGATTGTACGATTGATTTGAGGGTCTGCATAGGTTATAATATGAGCGTTATAAGAGCAGTCCGAAAGGGCTTTTTATTTTTCCCTTCAGCTTAATTTAATTTGCACTACATGAACGAACGCAAGACCAAGATCGTGGCCAAAATTGCGGACAACCGTTGCGCGCCGGAATATCTGACATCACTTCTGGATGCGGGCGCGGATCTTTTTTGGCTTAACACTGCTCACCAGGGCGAAGCTGAAACCGTCGATGTGATCAAGAATATCCGTTCGGTCTCGGCGACTGTGCCGATCATGATCGACACCAAGGGCCCAGAGGTTCGCACCAAAGATGTTGCGGCACCGATCGAAGTAAAGAAAGGCGACCATGTCTTCTTTACGGGCGACGCGTCGTTCAAAGGCAAAGAGGGAGACAAGGTTATCTTGGTCTCGTACCCGAATTTCCATAAGGAAGTCGGCGTAGGGAAGGTTGTTCTCTATGATGATGCTTCGATCGAAACGACCGTCGTCGAACAATTGCCGAAGGCTATCAAGTGTGTGCTCAAAAACGGCGGTGTGATGAAGAACAAGAAGTCTTTGAACGTTCCGGATGTCCGCATCGAGCTTCCGGCTTTGACCGAGAAGGATAAGGGCTTCATCCATTTCTGCGCTAAAAACGATATCGATTTCATCACACATTCGTTCGTTCGCTCGAAAGAAGATTTGTTCGAGATCAAGAAGATCACCGACAAGTATCCGAACTACAAGCCAAAGGTGATCGCCAAGATTGAAAACCGCGAAGGTTTCGAAAATGTTAAGGAAATCTTGAAGCACTGCGAAGGTCTTATGGTTGCTCGTGGCGACTTGGGTGCTGAAGTTCCTTTGTACGAGTTGCCGTTCATGCAGAAAGAGATGCTTGAAGCGTCACTTTCGATGGGCAAGTACTGCATCGTCGCGACCCAGGTTCTGGAATCGATGATCAAGAATCCGCGCCCGACCCGCGCTGAAGTTTCGGATGTAGGTAATGCAGTTCTTGATGGTACCGGTGCTATGTCGATGTCGGGCGAAACGGCGTACGGCGATTGGCCGGTCGATGCAACCAAGACCATGGGTGCTGTCATGAAATACATGGAGAACAAGCGTGAAGAGCTTGGTCGTGAACTGACCGAGCCAAAGGTGTCTGGTAAGGTTTGGAAAGATGCCAAGGCGATCGTCGCCAAGGCGAACAAAGCAGGCGTTGCCGCGATCGTCACTGCAGGTGCGGATATCGCTTTCTTGCGCGCGCTTTCGGCATATCGCCCGAATGCGGTCGTTATCGTCGGCTCGACTGTTGAAGGTGAAGTACGCGAGCTTGGTCTGGCGTACGGCATGCGAGCAATGCTTGTTGGTCAGGCTGATGCAAAGCATCTTGCACATGAAGTTAAGGCTCATTTTGATGCCAAGGCTTCGATCATGATCTTGGAAAAGGCAGGCAAGGGCATGAAGGCGTCGATTGTGAAGGTTTCGGCTTTGAAGGCTACAAAGCCTGCAGCGCCAAAGAAGGGAAAGCTCGCTAAGGCGTAATCGTCAGAGTAGAGCCGATCTAAGCCATAGAAAGGCACAAAAACCGCCCAAACAGGGCGGTTTTTGAGTACTTGACTTTTACATTCAGTATGCTATAATTAAGAAAGATAGATCATTGAGAAACGAGCATGCGGTTGCAGAATCGAGGGCTTTGAAAAGCCTTGGATTCTGCAACCGACACCATGCCTAGTCCCATCCGGATCATATTTGTGATTCGGATCTCTTGACACAAGAGAAGGCAAAAACCGTCGCTGCGGAGCTTATACCATGAATGCTGCTCCTTCTAGTCAGGCTGTTACGTTCAAAGCTTCCGTCGACCTGAACGATCGCAGTATGTCGACCATATTGCTGAAGTTCTACTTCACCAATGTAAATCACATCCCCGTCGGCATCCCCCAGCAGGAACGCAAGAGTGACCAGGCGATGGACCGGCAGCACGCGCAAAGTGCCGCTGATACATCCTTGGGTCGGGTCGGTCGGTTCCGTCAGGGCCGCGTCGACACGGGCGATCCCGTCGTTCGGAACCTAGGCCCGGTCCAGGTTCGGATGCTCCGCGCGAGCCTTCGCAACGCGGGCTGTGGCTTCGTCTATGCCCACTGGTATTACGACGAAAATAAAGGCAAGTATGTCGTCGCGGTCCAAGTAGCGATCGGGGGCAACCTCGACCGTTACGAGCCTACCCGGCTGTCGGACGAGACGATCGAGGGCCTTCGCCAGCTCTCAAGATTTGGTTGGGGGTTCTGCCACATCTGGAAGAACTCTCCGGCTGCGACCGGCGGCGAGGGCACCTATACGGTGAATCTCATGCATCTGCGGGGCGAACAGGACAACACTCGTTTCATGCTCGCGGTTCGGGGCGGCCACGTCGTGGCCCTTCCGTTCGAGAATTCCGAAGACTGATTTCGGAACTTGATAAAACAAGGGCGACCTCACGGTCGCCCTTTTCTTTTTCTATACTCTATTCGCGATTATCTAACGATAATGCTTGGAATGATTCTATGGTATGTATTCGATCTTTATCTTCTGCTACTTCGCGCGCGGTTAGCCTATCCTGTGACATGGTGACTGTCGGTGCTTCGGAAACGATGTTTATGTGGTGAGAAAGGAAGGTTGTGGCATAGGATCCTTTTGAGAGTTCAAAAGAAAGGCGGAAGCCTTTTTCTTGCGATGTAAAAGCGATATTAGATGCTTGTTCAATCACCGGCGCAGTTCGATGGGAAAGGCGGATGTGTGGAAATGGTCGAAGGTTTTGAAAGGGAGGCGGATAAATGCCAAGTCCACGGAGTTCTTCGGCATAAAGATCAATGTCTTCTTTTTTATTAGAGAGGAAGAAGGGGAGTTCAGGTGGCAATTGAAAGCCGTTGCGCAAAGCACCTGATATCTTTTCATTCCACATAAGCGATGCCAAAGCGTAAAGCCAGAGTTGTACCTGATCGGGAATGGTGCCGAGTGCGCCGCGGAAGTCGGTTGGATGTTTGGAAAGATGTTCGATGACCGGGCGTTCAGAATGAAGGATATCGAGAACAGGTTCAAATATCTCGCGGATTTTTGACCATGAACGCTCTTGCGAAGCTTTTTCGCGTAGCTTGCGTACATAGTTGATCTCATGTCCTGCAGGCTTGAAAAGCAAGCTTTCGATGGTTTTTTCATAGTTGCCACAAAGTATGTCGTAGCCCCATTCGAAATTAATATAGCGTGGACTACCAAATCGCTGTAGATAGAAATAGTTGAAGAACTCTTCTTTGTTTCCGGTAAACGTTTCTGGCGAGATGCCATTTTCTGTACGCACGAACAACGAGAATCTATTGCCGGTAAGCGCACCTGCCATGAGCATGCCTTTATCAGGCCTGATATCTTTAAGAAAATAGTTTCCGGACGAGAGCGATTTGATAGCTTCTATCGAGGCATTACGTATCGTTATTTCTTGAGCTGTGATTGCGTACTTGTCTTTGATGCCTGCATAGCCCACGTCACGCATATCGATATTAAGACGCGTTGATATGTCACGTACTGCTTCCAAAGTGGATAATCCACATTTAACAAGCGTGGCTCGATAGATACCGGTCGAACCTTGCTCGAATTTCGAAGATTGTTCTTGTGGACGGTCAATTGTTATGACTGTTCCACTTTGGCTTATTTCTTCGACGATGAATTCTTCTGGGAAAAGTTTAAGAAAACCAAGAGGAAATGTCTCCTTGCCTGGAATATAAATCCCGAAGCGAACAAGTTCATCGGTGTCTTCAATGACAGGCTCCTTTTCGAAAAGAGAAGAATCTTCTGCGAGGGCCTTTTTGATAAGCGGATGATCTAAGTTCATATTATCTGCCCGTTATCACACATACTACCGCGCCGCTAAATTTCGCACCTTGAGAAAGCGCGCGTAAAAGGCCGGCCAAAGCCAGGGCGCCGTTGCCGGTTACTTCGACGTTCGCCTTGTCGCGCAGCAATGCTTGAGCACGGCTGATTTCCTCGTTGGTCACAGTCCAGCCGCGGCCGCCGGTTTTACGAATCTCGGCTTCAAGTGCTGCTTTTCGGTGAGCAACCACATCAACGATAGCGTCAGCCAACGATATGCCACCTTCCAAAACCGCATCCCATGTTTCAGACAAGGGATGGCGCTGTCCCGTTTGAACAAAATGAACTTGTGCACGTTCTCCGAAATTGCGCGCCACCGCCTGTGCCGCTGTGCCGGAAGATGCTGGTATAAACACTGCTGAAAGATCTGGCGTGTGCGACAACTCTTCAGCTAGGCTTTCATAGCCTTCAAGAGCCAGATCATCAGTCGATTGGCGTAAACTTGTTTTTCTGCGACCTTTGACCGCCGCGAATAATGCCTGTAGCGGACGTGGGTGTTCGACGACTGTGATGGGATCGCCGGCGCGGATTTCACGTTCAATGCGGGCACGTTTTTCCGACGAGACGCGTTCGCCTAAAATTATTTCAAGCGTCACGCGATCTTTTTCAAGATTTTTTGGATCGATAAGAGCATCGTTACGCTTTTGTATGTGGCGTAGGGCAGCAAGAGCTGCATTACCCGATGAGGAGATGACAAAATCACGATTACCTTGTGCAGTATAGACATCAATCATGTGGGGAATTGACCGTCCTTTGTGCGAACCATACTGGTGAAGATCTTCTCGCTTCAAAAACAGGCGCGGAACGCCTACCTCTTTTGCCAGTTCCGGAACCTCAATTTGTGGCGTATCCATTGGATTATCCTTATGAATACTATATACTACCCCGTATGAAATGCATCTGCCCTGAATGCAAGAACCCGATCGACCTGTCCAAACACCCAAAAATCGCGGTTGGATATGTCATTGAATGTGAGACTTGCGGCATTGTGCTCGAAGTCCGTTCGATGGATAATAACGAGGTCAAGACCGAGATCGTCGACGAGGGTAAATAAGAGACGATCGAGGCATAGGTTATGCCCGACACTGGCGTCCAATTTGAAGAGGAGACACGGTTCGTTCCTACACGAGCCGCTCCGGAGGGCGTTTCGATATCACGGTTTCTTGTGAGTCGAGGCTTGGCCAAAGACGAGCGAACAGCCGATATCATATTAGTCGCTCTTATTGTTCTAACGATCGTGGCAACCGCGATCGTTTATGTTATATGGGGCAGTGCGCCGAAATCATCTGTCTCGCGAGAAGAAGCAGATCGTGTCATGCAAGCATCGCTCGAACGCATGCGACAAAATCCGCAATAATATGAAAACGATTTCGAGACAAGGATTCACGTTGATAGAACTACTTGTAGTGATCGCTATCATCGGGCTTATCTCGTCGGTTGTGCTTTCAAGTTTGAATACCGCACGACTTAAATCACGTACGGTTCGCAGTATCCAAGATATGCGCGAGTTACAAAAAGCGTTGGAATTTTATTATGATGCGCATGGTTCGTACCCATCAAGTCTTGGTGGAAGCGGGTCGTGGGATGGACTTCACACCTGTTGGGGAGATGCGTCGTCGGACTGGATTCCTGGTTTGGTTCCTACCTATATTTCATCTTTGCCGCATTCGCCAAACAATTCGGGTGCTTGTGATAATAATTACATCTATAACTCGAATGGAGTGGACTACAAACTGATTTGGCACAATCCAGAAGATTGCGATGCTGTGCAAAGACAGTATTCGCAATTGGTCGATCCGCTTCGTACCTGTTGGGCGTACGGATTCTGGACTCCTGGCGCTGTCAGTTTTTAACGCGCGGCGCCGCTTGCACGAAAGAAGTCTGCGAGTATCATAGCTTTCAGACCTCTTTTCCTATGAATAAGCAAAAATTAAAGCATGTCTCTGTCTGTAATGATGCGATCGAAATCACACTCGGTGGCAAGCATACGGGAGCCTGGAGCTTTCATGGTCCCGAGCAGACTTACTGGCGCAAAGAGCTCCTTGATCTGCTTTCTGACCGTGATATAAGCCGGGTTGCTCTGCCAAAAGTAGCGGCAGCAAACTCTTCTGTTGTCGAATTCGACGAGCTTAAACTTACTTCGTCACGGTCGCTGCCTCTGTATGACAGCGTTGAAGCGGACGGTGTTCTGGTTTCGTCCGGCGAAGCGGTGGTCCTGGCTACTGGCGATTGTCCTACAATTATCGTCTATAGTCCAAAGCTTAAAAAAGCCGTCGTTGCCCATGCGGGCAGGCATTCGCTTATCGGATCATTTCGCGACATTCCGGGCGGGGCGCCGGAGCAGGGAAAATTCCTGCCCGACAGCGTCGTGTCTCAGGCTATTTTGCGTCTGCGTGCCGCTGGTCTTTCCAGTACGAATGATCTTTTGGTTCACATCGCGCTGGGCATCGATGGCGATTCGTTTGACCACCCTCTTGATCATCCGATCTATGGTGAGGCAAACGAGCGAATGCTTCGTCGCATTCGTGTCGAGTACATGCAAAACTGGCGAAACTGTATTGTCGACGCAAAGCGGGGCGCGATTTCTCTTACTGCACTGATCACAGAGCAGTTCCGAGAGCATGGTGTGCCACTGGCGCGGATTAGTCATGACGGATTCGACACAGCCACGGATCGGTTGAAATCGACCAATGATTTCCGCTGGTGGTCTCATCGCCGCGGCGACAAGGGACGCAACCTGGTCATTGTTCACGTTCTCTGAAACGGTAAAGCCCGCACAGTCGCGCGGGCTTTTTCTTGCCCGTGTATGACGGTCTATCCCTGTGCCATCTTTTTGACCGTCTCTTCGATCATGCCGCGGAAGCCGTGCGGACCCATAAAGGCAATGACGTCGCCGGCATTACGTGCATCGGTCACAAATTTCACGAGCACTTCATCGTCATCCATGTAATGGACGTCGCGATGGCTTTCCGCGATCGTTTTGGCAAGCTCGTCTCCTTCAAAAGTTTTTTCCGGATTATTGGGGTCGACTTTCAATTTAGTCAGACGGGGAATAACGACAGTATCGGCATCCTTGAATGCATCTTTGTATTCGGCTTTCGACTGCGGCGTACGATTTCCAGAATTTGGTTCAAAGACCGAAATGATCATGCCGGGATAGACAGAACGCAAGGTACGCAAAGCCGCCTTCGCTTTTTCGGGCGAGTGAGCGTGCTCGTCGATGACAGTGATTTCATTTTCGTAGCGCTTTTCCATGCGGCGCTTCATACCAGCGAACGAAGCGATGGCGTCAGAAATGTCGCTGGGAGAAATTCCGATCTCACGGCACAGAGCAAAACAGCCGGTGATATTTTCGGCATTATACACACCTAAGAGTGGCGATTTGATGTGATATGTTTTGCCGCGAGTGACGATGTCGAATTCAATGCCGTGAGGCGACTGGGTGATATTTCCGTATTGATAATCCGCCGTTGCTTTTTCTTCATCGTTTCTCTTGCTGTATGAAACGAAGGGATGTTTGGCGGCATTAAGAAGCTTGGGGAGTGTTTCCGTATCGGTGCAGGCGACGATGAGACCACCTTTATCCGGAGCAGGGATTTCGGAAATCAATGTACGGAAGGCGTCAAAGTACGATTCTTCGGTGGGATAGACGTCAGCATGATCCCATTTCACCGCGGTCATCAATAGATGGGTGGGCCTATAGTGCGCGAACTTCGGGCGCTTGTCCCATTTTGCGGTTGTATATTCGTCGCCTTCGCAGACACTCCATTCACCGTCGCTTATTGCTGCCGATGGTGATCCGTCCTGGGTGACACCGCCTGTCATGTACGAAGGCTTCAATCCAGCATGCTTCAAGATATGGGCCAGCAGTGCAGACGATGTGGTCTTGCCGTACGTGCCCGTAGCGACGATCGAATGTGGCTTGACCAAATATTTGCCGATCGCCTCGGGGAAAGACATGTAAGGAATCTTGTGCTCTTGCACATACAAAAACTCCGGATTTTTCGTCGCGATCGCGTTGCCGACGATGACCAGTTCTGGCGCACCGCCCTCGATCATTTTTTCAGGATGCCAGCCTGCATAGTATGGGATCCCGTGAGCGGTGAGGTTTGTCGAAACAGGAGGGAAGAATCCTGCATCAGAGCCGGTCACATGATGGCCTTTTTCGTGGAGGGCTGTCGCTACTGCCGACATGGCTACACCGCAGATGCCGATGAAATGGATCTTCATAGGTCGCCATCATATCAATAATGACTCAAAAGAGCCATTATTCATGATGATACTTCTCGTTTCGGAGTATCGTAAATGCGCGATACAACTGTTCGATAAAAATGACACGGATCAGATCATGAGGAAAAGTCATTTTGGACAGAGCAATATCGCCACCGGTGATAATCTTTGAGTGCGCACGAATTTCATCTGAAAATCCGAACGGGCCACCTACCACAAAGGCGACTGACTTTAATCCGGTATTCAATTGCTTTTGCACCAGGTCTGCGAATTCGACGGAACGATATTCGCGGCCGTGTTCATCCAAAAGAAAGACGCGATCAAATTTATCAAGCGTTTTTGCAAGCTTTTCGTCCGTAGTCTCAACCAGATCGAACGAAGTATATCGATTGATACGCGACGAATAGTCCGCGATCACTTCCGCGATACTTTTATCCTGCGTTTTTCCAATGACGACCAGTGAAATTTTCATTATGCGGAAAGAATTTCTTTCAACGGCTTGGTATCAAATTGCCATGTTTCGCCGTCGAACCACTCGCCGCCCAGAAATTGCAATTTGTATGTATCGGATGGGCGTTGGAGCGAGCCGAGGTATACGTAGATGAGCCCTTGAGTTTTGGCCCACTCGATTGCCTTGGTCATCATGGCCAAGCCGCGGGAAGGTTCAGACGGATCTTCGAGGTAGAAGGGATAACTATAGTGCAGGATGTTATTTGAGCGGTAGCAAATGACGAAACCGACAGGTGTTTTTGTCGCGGTGTCTGTGAATACAAGTACGGTATTAAAGTTCGATGCGTCAGCATCAGTGAACAATTCTTTGACCTTGTTGGCCGAGAATTCGGCACCAAGCTTCTCGTAAAAATCTTTTGCCAGTTTGCCGATAGACCAATCATAGGCGAGATAGGGGATCGGCTCGACGGAAAGGGTCATCGATTCGCCTTTGCGCAGGATGCGACGATTTTCAGATGATGGGGCATACGCTTTCATATTAACGCGGAATGACCGCGTCTTGTTCATGACGCCTTTATCGACGCGGGTAAAGACATAGCCGGCGTCATACATTCGCTCGATTTCGGCGGTTGAGGGATTAGAGAGGACTTTGGTATCCCAGTTGAGGTAGGGCATACTCATTAAGCTACCGTAAAGGGTCGACGATGTATATTTGACTTATACAAATAAGTATGATTATGTATAAATCGAATCGTTCATCACATGGCACATGTCCCTGTTCTCGAACCGGAGATTTCTCCGAATTTTGTCGGGCTACCGCTTGACTTGTCAGGTCTCGCTCTACCGCCCCACCTCGGGTTCTCGTACACAAAGAAACCAGAATTCCACCTGACGCTCATCGGCAACGGGCATCATTTTGTGGAATCGGTCGCCTCATGCACTCGGTCTGATCGTGATCGAGCAAAAGATGTTTCGACTCACGCATGTCGTACGGCAATCCAGGGAATCAGCTTTCAGGTCTCGATCGAGCCCCAATTCTTTCGAGTCGAGAAGGCCTATCAAAATCCGGATCATCGCCGAATTTCGATAGTCGCTCTCTGCAAGGTCGATATGTCCCAAGACTTTTATCGACTCTTACAAACCACTATTCCAGGTGTCGTTGTCGAGCCGCCGCCTTTTCATGTCACGCTTTATACGCATGACGATGAGATGAGCAGGAAGGGCATTGGCATCACGAATTCAGCCGAGTTCGAGCGCAATGCGGTCAATATCACTATGTCACCGTTCGCAAAGATGCTTTCTACGATCATCAGATAACACAAATCCCGCTTCGCGCGGGATTTTTTTCGATACGCGTCCTAATGCAGCCCGATCCATACACCCACCATAACGAATGTCAGATGGATGACCCATAAACGCATGATGGTTTTCTCCTCGCTCCAACCGGACAGTTCCAAGTGGTGATGCAGAGGCGCCATACGGAAAGCACGACGACCGAAAACATGGCGGCAGATCGATTGGATGATGACGGTGATTGCTTCGATATAAAAGATTGCAGCGATAAAGGGCAGGACAGCCATTGAATTGGTCGCCAGAGCATTTACTGCAAGTAAGCCGCCAAGTCCCAATGATCCGACGTCGCCCATTTGGAAACGCGCCGGCTTGATATTGAAATAGGTGTACGCGACCAAGGCTCCGGCCGTGATGGCATCAAGCATTGCCAGTGCGTCATAACCTGCCACCCATGACAAGAATGCTAATGCACTGAAGGTTGGAATAAGCATGCCGCCAGCAAGCCCGTCCATGCCGTCTGAAATATTCACTGCGTTTGCTGTGAACATGACCACGCCGATGATCAAAGGCACAATCCAAAGGCCGATGTCGAGGTACCCGTCCCAGGGCGTATAGATGTGTTGCCATGATTCGCCCAGTTTGTAGTAGACCCACCAGGCCGAAATTGCACCTGCCAAAAATTGTAGGATCAGTTTTTCATGCACCAAGACTCCGCGGCGCTGTTTTGATCCAAAGATGGTGGTGGCGCGTTTGAACAATGTCCACGGCAATGTGATGACGAACCACAAACGGTAGAGAAAATTATTGTGGACCCGGATCAGGGTCATGGTCTGTTTCAAAGAGCGCTGGCGGCGTTCGCTGCCGAAGGTGTTAAGAAGGTCATCAACGGCGCCCAGTCCGGCAGAAAGAAGCATTACGCCGATCGGCACCCAGGTATAGGCTCGCCACCAGTTAAAGAAATAGGTAAGGACTGTGACAGTGACGATGATAAGAATGCCGCCCATGACCGGTGTGCCGACTTTGCTCTGAGGAGCTTCGCCTTGCAGTGTGGCGTCACCGCGGGCGTGGCGGACAATACCCAAGCGTTTGAGCGCCTTGATAAGAAGAGGTGCCCAGGCAACTGATATAAGGCAGGCGACGATGGCCCAGCCCAAAATTGACGCAAGGCCGTGGATCTGAGAAGGGAGAAAGTCGGTCATGAGGCCAGTATAGGCCAAAAGCGCTCAAGAAAAAAGCGGTGCTTATGTCAGGCAATGCAGTCGGCGGACCGAAACTTCTTTCGCTCCCAAGGCGCTTTGGTGAGTTGTGTTCTCTGGACCGATCATTCCTTTTTCTTTCCAGATGCCGCCTAGAAGGTCTTCGCCTTTGACAAGGATCTCGCCTTCGCGCACACCGTGGCCAAAGTGGCCGTCGGATGGCCATGCGATCGAATGGGCGTATGAAATTCGCAGGCCGGTTTCGGCCTCTTCGACGCCAGTCACTACCAACATGTGGTTGTGCTGTTTGTCGGGGCCGCATGAGATCATGGAAATGAAATCACCTGGGCGTGTCTGTGATGCATTGATAAGCGCGCTGTTCTTTTCGTGCGTAAAAGTTGCTACTCCGACGTTTTCTGCCGGGCGCAATTGGCCGATCAATCGACCAACAAATCCTCCGCGCAAGGTCGAGACACAGGACGAAATACTTTTACCGATGGTCTCGCGGCAAAAGGCGTCCAGGACATGATAAGCAAAACCGGAGCAATCGACACCAAGGTCCCGCGAGACCATGAACTCTTTCAGTTTGTCTGTGGAAAGTGCAGCGATGTCGACGTGGAGAAGTTTGGCGTCGATTTTCACCTCTTCGGCGATTTCTTGCGGCGTGCCTTTTCCTTTAAGAACACGAAGCGAGCCACGGACTTTGCGGCGACGGTTGTTGAAGTACGGACAGGATGGTTTTGCTCCCACCGGCAGGGCAAGGTATGCATCGATGATTGCTCGGGTCTGACCTGAAATTTTTCCTTCTATTGTATGCATGACGATATGAAGTTTCCGAGGTCGTTTAGACGGCCGTGGCTTTCCATTATACCGGCGTCGCTTTGTATACGATAGAGCTCCTTGTTATGGGTCTCGTTCTGGTACTCCATAA
>DATCXV010000029.1:0-30160 GCA_036565605.1 Minisyncoccota bacterium
CCGGTGCTGAGGCGGGCGTTGTAATAGACGCGGATGTTTTCTGGGCCGGCATGCTGACCGTTTCTGAAAGTTTTCCGGCGATAAAGTCGTGTGCGACGGTTTTGCTTGCGGTCATAGTGTTGTTGGCGGCAGGTGTGGCAACCGGAGCAATCTCGCGCGGCTGTGCTGGTCCAGGAACCGTGGGACGTGCGGTCGAAATCGGGTGAATAGTCGGTGTCGGGTCTTCAATTTCAGCGAGGATAGAGTCGCGTGAGGGTTCAGGAACGGTACTTGTGGGCGCCTGGCTTTGTTCGGGAGCTTCAGCGAGAAGTTTTCTTACGGCGAGAAATATCTTCTCATTTGTTTCTTCAGCTATTTTTGATGCGAGTTCAGATGCTATGCCGAGACGGCTTTGAATATCATCAACAAATCGAGATGATGGTACAAGACCGTATATGACAAGGAATATCTCGTCTTCCAGGTCCCCTACTTTGTCGATAAGGAGCCCATTGTCTTTACCAATTTGCTGTATAAGCTCTGTGCATTGATCTGAAAGCAAGAATTCTTTTGCTTGCTTCGGAAGCTTATTCAATGCCTCTTTCTTTTGCTCTCGGGTGAAATCCATCATCTTTGATTAGAAGCCTACGCCACGACCCTTAGTAAACCATTCGCTGATTTTTTTGTAATTGTTTTTGCCTCCAGCAGATGGAGCAGCTGCCTTCTCGTCGATATAGTCTCTGATTTTTTCACGGATATCTTCATGAAGATCATTGGATATCATCTTGTCGAATACGTCAGTATTTCCACGAGCTACTAGCGCATCAATCATTTCTTCTTTAGGTACCCACTCTTCTCTTGTACCGCCGCCTGGTATAAAGAAGGTCCTCTTGGCTGCGAACATTTCTTCACCTAATTTAGCAATCTCGTTCGCGTTCATATTGATTGCTGAGATCTCGGCCTTTATGTCATCAGGGACCGCGCCTTTATCAATCAAGTCCTTGAGTTTTTCATAGCGAGCCTGTTTGATCCTTCCCTTGGTACCGCCTCCATAAGAGTCAGACTTCATAATGGTTTCAAGTTTCTCAGAATCCAGACTTCGGGCGAAATCAGGACTGGAAAGAATATAGCTCGGTAGATTTTCCAATTCCTTTTTGTTAAGTTTCTTGGCGGTTTTTGCAATTTTAGTCACATCAACGCTACCTTTGGGTTTTGAAACAGGCGCTCCTTTAACCATTCTAAGCCTCTCTCTGTTGCTTCCAGCAGGGAATGTCGGATCTGGCTCAGTCTCGTACATGATGCTTGATAGCCCAAGTGTACGTGCTTGTCTAATCTTCGCTTTATCGCCATCGGAAAGTTCACTCTTTTCAGTGAGGTATTCGACTTGGCTTGCAGAAAGTTGTTCAAGGAACTTTGGATTCGTAAGATCGCTGATTCTGAACTTTTCAAGTTGTTTGTTGGACAGGCTTCCAAGATTTTTATTAATACGATCTTGCCTATCCCAAACTGCTTTTTGTTCAGCGGCTTCGGTCGGGGTGCCTTTTGCATGCTCAAGAGCCGTTTCCTCAGCAAGTAACTTGTCGATGTCTTCGAGCAGATCCTTCTGCGCTTTTTCAATTTTAACTTCCTCCTGAAACTCTTTTTTCTGCTCTTTGTACTCTTTGGCTGTTTTGGTGTTTATATTTATGCCCGTCACATTGCCTAATTGTGTCGCAAGAGTGTCTTTACCCATACCAGGCATCTTCAGATTGCGAATATCAAAGCTTGCATCCTTAAGTGTCTTGGTTGTGTAATCTTTGAGGTTTTTCTTAAGGTCTCCCCCGGTAAATTTGTTATAGATCGGTACACCTGCCTTGAAAGTTTCTTTGAAGGCATCTTTGCCTTTGCCCTTTTCAGCATAAAAAGCAGCAATGCCACCGCGTGCTAAGAGTGCAGTACCGCCTGAGGCTACGCCCATACCAGCATTCACCGCTACCTTGCCCAGACCTGATGCCAAATCACCCAACATGCCCCCCACCTGTCCGCTGTAGCTCTTTGATGCCTCGAGAGTTGCCTTCAAAAGCATGATGATGAGGACATATTGGAACAGATCACCTATCTTGAATTCTGATCCAAAGACCTTTACGGACGGCATCAGAGTCGAAAGGTTCAAGATTCCCAAGCTGTTGATGAATTGAAGCGAGATGTAGAGCATGAGGAGGAATGCCACGGGAAAAGTTGCGGCTTTTTCGAGCTCATTTCGCCACTGCTTGGAATACGGTGCAAGTGATGGCAGCACTTCCCCGATAAAGAATCCGATCGGCGAAAAGACCAACAGGAACAGAATGGTGATTGCTCGCGCAACGAATATGACTGATATATAAAGAAACATGTACGTCGCAATAAGGACGATGGCAAGGCGCAAGAATCGACCGACGATCGACTGTGACGGATCGCTTAGCCAATTTTGCGAGCCATCAGAAGCATTCGGCTTCGTGTTGTTGTTCGTCCAGTATGCGATGATGCCCAGGCGTTTGGTGATAAGGCCGGAGAGGCTCACGGGCTTCGTCTTGTCGATGCTGTTCTCGGCAAGCGTTGTTAGTACTCCGCCATAGAGCCACTGACCAAAAACATTCGACGCATCGACAACTGCCTTGGTGAAAAAGAGACTGAAGTTAATGAGGATTGCCGCGATGATAACTGCGCGCAATTTGCTTGCGGTGCCGAAGCGTAAGCCTTGTACGATGGTGCCAAGGCTGATGTAGATCAGGACGAAGATAAAGCAGATGTTGATAAGGTCACGGACGATAGACCAGCCAAGATTTATTGCTGGCGAAAGGCTGAAGATATATCCCGTGTGGAGACCGAAAGTGATCGCTGAGTCCATGATCTGTCCAGCGAGGTACAGTACACCGGCCGCCAAAGGCAGAATAATGTATTCCATCGATACCGAAACGAGCCTTCCTACAAAATCTACTGGAGTTGCCAAGATATCGAGCAGTCCAGCATGTGCCGCATGAGGCATTGCCAAGAACACCGCTACAAGCGAGAGGATGATCGGAAGGGCTGCTTTGTAATGGGAGAGTTTTTTCATGGGTTATTGCACGTAAAACTCCACGGTTGTGTTCGCGATCGGAATACCGTCTACATCTTTTGCTTCGGTGTCGATTCGATATATTCCTGGAAGTGCGTTGATCGATCGGTATCCGAAGAATTCGAAAACATGTGGAGCATTCTTTGAAGCTGAAACTCCCTTCCAGTTGATGTCAGCAAATCCTGTCTGAGGTGTGTGTGTACCCAAGGTTCCTGATCCGTCTTTTACCGTGATGTCATACCCAAACGCGGATGAGAATGCGATTGGATTTCCGTTTCGATACAGGACCGATCGGACGGTCGCGCTATTTAATGTGTAGTTCGGCGCAAGTTCGATTCGGTATTGGAATGGCGATGACAATGTGACGGTTTGTGGCGATATGGTTGTATTCCATTCAACAAACGGCTCTTCAGCGACGGCCTCTTCATTTGTGTCTTCTTCAGGCTCACCAGTTTCAGTTGTGGTTGCGGCGTCGATTTCATCCGAATTAAGATAGGTTTCAACTTCCTCGCCTGCTGTACCAAGACCTGCATCAATTGCAGTTTGAAGACCAGGGTCGTTTGAACCTGTGTTTGCGACTGCAGCACTGTAATCTACTGAACCATAGCCACCACCTGTGCTTTTTCGTGCTCCCAGAAGGCCTTGTGCACCTGTGATGATCTGCTTCGTAACCTGGTTTGCCAGAGCATCGAGAATCGCATTCAGATTATCAGCAACGGCAAGTTGTTGTAGATCTACATTCAATGTTGCTGAAAGACGCTCCTGAACAAATTTGCCAGGCGTAGTTTTTTCGGTGACCTTGCAGCGTGGCTTGGCTTGAGCCAACAGGCCTGTTTGCGTAGAGCCAAACGATGAATTAAAAGATGGGAGAGCTGCTCCGCCTGTTGGAGCCTGGAATGCACCTGCTGATCCAACACCAATTTGCGGTGACGAGACGACTCCTGAAGAGTTTATGCCAGCACGTGCATTTGCCTCCGCCTGAGTCTCCATCTCTTTACAGACTTCAAAATCGCGGAAGCCACTGCCCCAATCTGCATATTTTTCCTGGATCTGTTGAGCATCAAAGATGCGCTTAGAAAGCTCGTCTTGTGCGATAACGAATGCGCCGTATGCATTGTTTTGTGGGACAGTTGTAACCTGCAACCACTGATCCCAGCCACCGCTGTTATCGCTCTCGATGAAACCGTTCACGTTGTTCACGATCTGTGTGAGTGTACACGCTGCGCGTTGGCGGTATGGCAGATAAGTTTGTGCTAGAGCAACACGCACTTGGAATGAGAATGGTGAACAAAGAAAGCCAGCCTCGCTTGCAAGAAAGTCTCCGATAATATCATCAGCTGTTTCATTCAGCATCGATCTGAAGTCTTGGATAAAACCTGGTTTTCCCTGGAAACCTGAGTTGATCCAATTCACGGTGCTTACTGTGATGTTGTACAGCATCGCTTTGGCAAGCTGCGTCACGAGTGGTTTGATAATACATTCCTGGGCGAATGTGCCAATTGTGCCTGTCTCGACAATTGAATTTTGTACAGGAATACCGAGAAGCTTTGATGCTGCAGTGCCGAGACCAATGGTTGCGGCAATCTGTCCCAAACAAGTTCCACCAGCGGCTTGTGCTTCCTTGGGTTGCCAGAGAGGCATGCTCGCTGCAAAAACAGAGACAATGAGTGCGAACGTCGCAATACGTGTAAGGATACGAGAAGGCATTATCTCGAAAGAGAATTATCGAGATAATTGTAACACCTATTGCGAGAAGATATATCCACTTTCCGATGTTGAGAATGAGATGTTTTGTCGTTTGAAGAAACTCGCAATCTCTCGGGTTGAAAGATCGAGAGCTTTTATGCCATCTTCGTAGCGTAGAATCATCTGTGTTGCTCCTACAGGGTCCGAATCTATGAGTGTCATGCCTCGCACTCCTTCGATGATCGCTGAAATTGAGTTAAGTAGAGCGATGTGAGCGTTTGAGAAAGTTTTTGGCACAGGAATACCTGCGATGAGCGTTCGGATTTGCTGGTATCTTGCTATATTTAGAGCCATTTTTTCAAAACCGCTGGTATCTCCACTTTCATAGGCCTGGTTGAGCAACGTAAGTTCATTTACATATCCTTCTGGCAGAGGCTGACTGAGTGCTGAACCAAGTGTATTCCCATATTTTTTAAGTGCTGCTGTCGAAGAGTCAGTCAGAATCACTATATCTTGAGGTGTGTAGCTTTTTTCAGAGGATGCGGCTGATCCGTAATCTTGAGAAAGGAGCTTGTTGACCAAATTCACACTGGTATTTTCGTCGATTGTAGCTCCTGAACCCTTTAATTTCACATATTCCTCAAAAAAACGTTGGGCAAAGCGGTCGGTGGCGGTCAAAGGCTTGATATCTGTATTGGAATCAGGTGTTTGTGAGAGGGTAGCGATTTTATCATCGATCGTAGAACTCCCTTGGATGGTTTCTAAGACTTTTTCCCAGTCCGATGTATCAAGTTGGCCACTTTCAATAGCATTTTTAACACTTTTTTCGGCGATACTATCGATTTTAACAGCTATAGAATTGTCGGATGCACTTGGGTTTCGAAATTTTGCGTATGTTGCCACACTTATGCTGAGTGCTGCAATGATAAGTGCGATGCCAACTTTTGTTCCGAAGAAACGAAGCATGGGTCAATAATAACACGCTATGATATCATGGATGTATGAAGAAGGTTTTTGCAATATGTATTGGTCTTGCTCTTGCCCTGTTGGGACAGATTGCGTATGCGCAGTCTTTAGGGAATGTAAAAGGTGTAGCTTTTGGGGGTCGAGTTACAGCGATTCAGCCTTGTAATACAGGCATTTTGGCGTATCTTGCGACCGCACGAGGACCACTGTCAGTAATGTGGTTCTGGGGCAACCTTCCTTTTGCTTCATACCTGCCGCCACATCCAGGACAATATGTGCTAGGAAGGGCTGGAACAACTATTGCGCCGTGTGTTCTTGGAACTGTTCCGTATGGAGGCGGCCTCCCTATCCTCTACCACGGTTCAAGTCTTTAGTTCATTTAACGCGCAAGCGTAAGCCACGTCTCAAGGGCGACGTCTTCGGCGCGGACATTTGTATCAAGACTAAGATCTGCAAATGCGCGTTCGATCGCGTCTTTTTCCATGACCGATGCAAGATTCGATGAAAGCTTTTTTCGTTTTTGCGCAAAACCTGCCTTAACGATCGCAAAGAAGCGCTCTTCCTGAGCCGCGTCCGAAAATGGATTATGAATGTTTGAAAGTTTTATAACCGCCGAATCGACGTTTGGTACGGGGAAAAAATTTCCGCGTGAGACATTCGTGACCAAAGATGGAGTAGCGAACGCTTTGACCGAAAGCGAAAGGATGCTTTCCTTTCCGTCACGTGCGATGACACGGTCTGCGACTTCTTTCTGGACCATTAAAACCATGGATACTGGTTTTACGGGCGCGGAAAGAAAATTCCTAATCAGCGCCCCGGTAATGTAATACGGGATATTGGCAATCACTTTATATTCGTGCGCAGGCAATCGCGAAGACAGCATGCCGAACGACTCCATGATGTCGCCATGAATAAGTTCGAAGCGGTTTTCAGAAATTTCTTTCGCGAACGATTCGCGCAAAACTGGGATCAGGCGATCATCTTTCTCGACCGCGATTACTTGTGCGCCGGTTGCAAGCAGTGCTTTGGTGAGGACGCCTTTTCCTGGACCAACTTCGACGACGGTATCATTCGCCGAAAGTTCACCGGCCTTTGCGATGGTGTCGACTATGCGCGGCGAGATAAGAAAATTCTGACCGAGAGATTTTTTTGCGAATAGACCACGGATCATATATCGAAGTAGATAACTTTGCCGCCGATGCGCTCGCGTTCTTCGGTCTCGATGAGACCTTCGGGAATGTCGAAAACAAATTCGGAAGGCACCGCGTATTGGCGCGAGCCGAAGATGGTGCGCACTGAAGCGTGAGAAAGATACAAGCGTTCTTTGGCGCGTGTGAGTGCGACATAAAACAGACGGCGCTCCTCTTCGTCGTCACGTTTCTCACGCTTTGATTCCATAGCGCGGTGTGGGAACAGATCCTGTTCAAGTCCAGCAATGAAGACATGCTTGAATTCCAGTCCCTTCGAAGCATGCACGGTCATAAGACGCACTGCTGGACGGTTCTCTTCCATCTCGTCTTGGTCGCTTGCAAGGGCGGCGTCTTCCAGAAGTTTGGCGATACCTTCTTCCGGCGGCAGAAAATCATATTTGGTGGCCAGGGTAGCAAGTTCACGGACGTTTTCTAGACGTTCAAGATCTTCATCGGTGCCGCTTTCGGTGAATTCTCGTTCGATGCCTGAACGCTCGACTGTGAACTTTACGACATCCGATGCCTTTGATGCACGTGCCTTGGCCGCAATGTCATCGAGGATAAGATTGTACTGCTTCCATTTTTCCGCCATCGAGGGTGTTAAACGATCGAGCATGCCGGAAAATATTTTTGCCACTGTTGCCGGACCAATGCTACGGGACGGTACGTTGATAGTGCGCTCGATATCAGAGGCAGAGTCACGGTTCAGTGCGGCACGGATGTACGAAAGAATATCTTTAACTTCCTTTCGTTCGAAGAATTTCACGCCAAGAACTTGGTATTCGACGCCGCGTGAAAGCATTGCCTCTTCCAGAACGCGTGACTGAAAGTTTGCGCGATACAGGACCGCAATTTCGTCTGCTGGTACACCTTGCGCAATCAGGTCATGTGCTTTTTCGGCGACAAAACGCGCTTCGTCGTTTTCGTCGAATGCTTGGTAGAGCGTTATCTTTTCTCCCTTTCCTGCGCGAGTAAATAAATTTTTCTCGAAGCGATTTTTGTTCTTTTTAATGATATGGTTTGCCGCTTCCAAAATAGTTTGTGTCGAGCGGTAATTTTCTTCAAGGGTGATCATCTTGGCGCCCGGATAATCGCGCTCGAAGGAAAGAATATTTTTGATGTCAGCACCGCGCCAGCTGTAAATATTTTGGTCGACGTCGCCCACTACGCAGATGTTGGCACACTCGCCGGCGATTGCTTTTGCAATCTTATATTGGACTTTGTTCGTGTCCTGGTATTCGTCAATGTGAACGTAGTGCCAGACATTTTGATAATGGGCGCGGATCGTCGCGTCGTTTTCAAGCATCTCGGCGGTTTTAAGAAGCAGGTCGTCGAAATCCAAAGCTTTTTCGGCGCGCAAAGCTGCTTCGTATTTCTGCCAACACTTATAGACAATCTCCCGCATGTAATCGGTGCCGACTGTTTCAAAGAATTTGGTAAGGTTTATCCCATTTCCCTTCTCCTTCGAGATGATGGAGAGAATGACGGATGGGTCATACTGCTTGGGATCAAGACCAAGCTCGACTACTGCGCCTTTGACCGCTCGACGCGAATCCGATCGGTCGAAGATAGAAAAATGGCGAGTAAGGCCCAGTTTTTGTGCGTTCTCTTTGATGATATGAACGCCCAAAGAATGGAAGGTCGAGATGAAGGGACGCTCGTCAAAGGAAATAGGCCGGTTCAAGACCGGATCATTCGACAAAAGGTGCATGACGCGCTCGCGCATCTCTTTGGCTGCCTTATTAGTAAAGGTAATGGCCAAAATTTGTGCCGGAGCGACACCGGAACGAACCAGTTCCAGGATGCGGTGAGTGAGGGTCTTGGTTTTACCTGCTCCGGCACCGGCCAAAATGAGTACCGCGCCTTCTTTGGTGAGTGCTGCCTCGCGTTGGCGGTCGTTTAAGGTGGCCAGATGGTCGGTAGAGGGCGTCACGTTCATTATTGAATTCTACCACACCCAGTAAGCCGACAACTTTATGGCTTTGTAGAGCCATTTTGTTGGGTTTTCCCCGTCCTGGGGATGGGCTGTGGACTCTTGCCGCTTGCTCTCTTTTCCTGTTCGGGTATAGTTATGTGATCCGAAACGACAGGACTACTGAAAAATGGCTCAATAAAGCCGTTTTATACGGAAAACCCCCAGAAATTCCCGGATAACGCAGACACTATTTCGACTCGCAGCACAGCAGTCCATATGTGGCTTAACAAAGCCCTCTACTTGGTTAAAGTGGCTTTGATCGTGGCCCCGCTTGTAGCGCCGTTTTCCGCTTCGGCTGGCGTTTTTTCATTCTTTTCAAACTTTTTGGGTAATAAAGAGGCGGATGCTGGTTCAAGTGTACGTACGTCCGAGGTTGTTGGCGTTCTTCAGGCCCAGGTTGGCCCTGCTTTCCTGGCTTCGGTCGACGGTATCGAAATTGCATTGGCTGATGACAGTGCCTTGGTCGCGGAAGCGGGCGTAAACGGTACTATGGCTGACGTTTTTGGCACCTCGAAAACGACGCAAATCAGTTTGTATGTTGTACGCAAAGGTGACACCCTGTCCCAGATTGCCGATATGTATGGTGTTACGGTTAATACTATTGTTTGGGCGAACAATCTGAAGGGTTCAATCCATGAAGGCGACGAACTGGTCATTTTGCCTATCTCCGGTGTTATTCATAAGGTTGCAAAGGGCGATACCTTGAAATCGATTGCAACCAAGTACCGCGCCGATGTTGACGATATCTTGTCGTTTAATGATATGTCCGCGGATGAAACTCTTTCGATCGGTACCAGCATCATTATTCCTGATGGTGAGATTGCAGCGCCGAAAACTATTCCAGGAGCGGCTGCCAATCCAACCGAGCCTTTGCGTAACGCGGGTGGTCCTGTCTACAAAAACTATTATCTTCGTCCGATCGATGGAGGTGTGAAGTCTCAGGGCCTTCATGGATATAACGGTGTCGACTTGGCTGCGCCGGTTGGCACGCCCATCCACGCTGCTGCATCTGGTACGGCAATCGTTGTTCGTAACGCTGGATACAATGGTGGTTACGGAACGTACGTCGTTATTTCTCACGACAATGGCACGCAAACTTTGTACGCGCATATGAGGGAGACTGCGGTTGTTCAGGGTGCCTCGGTCACGCAGGGTGATGTTATTGGATATATCGGTATGACAGGCAAGACGACCGGTCCGCATGTTCACTTCGAAATCCGTGGTGCGACCAATCCGTTCTAATTACGCTCCAAAACTTTTTTGTCGGTACTGAAGCGCTTCCAATATGTGGGGCGCTTCAATCGTTTCAGAATTGGAGAGGTCTGCAATGGTGCGTGCTACTTTGACGACGCGGTGATAACCGCGACCGGAAAGTCCGTGAGCTTTCGCGCCCTGGTCAAGAATATGCTGTGCCTTTTCCGATAGCTGTGCCCATCGTGCCAGATCTCGGGCGCTCACTGATGCATTTTTGTCAGCGGGTATGGCCAGAAGCGCCGCGCGCGTTTTCTGAAGGTGGCGTGCCCGCGCAACCGCATCGCGCGCGGCGCTTGTTTCGGACATGAATTCATCAACATTGTCAGGATCGCGTCGCGAAAGAAGTCGATCATGATCAACCTTCGAGACTTCGATCCAAAGGTCGATGCGATCCATGATTGGACCCGAAACTTTCTTTTCATAACGGGATCTATCTTTGGCCGAGCATGAACACGATTTTTGTCGCGATCCAAAATTTCCGCAGGGGCATGGATTCATGGCAGCAACCAGAATGAAATCCGCCGGAAAAGTCGCGGCGCCTTTGGCACGAGCAATCGAAATAGTGCGATCTTCCAAAGGTTGGCGCAATGCCTCGAGTGATTTTTTATCGAACTCGGGAAATTCATCCATGAATAAAATTCCGCGATGGGAAAGCGTGGCTTCGCCGGGCTTGGGTCCCGTTCCGCCACCAACCAAGGATGAAAACGAAGCGGTGTGATGTGGTGCCCGCACGGGTGCTTCGGTGATGATCGAACCGTCAAGCGTTCCAGCGATTGAATGGATTTCGGTCACTTCAAGCGACTCCTCGCGCGACAAAGGCGGCAGTATGGATCGCAATGCACGAGCAAGCATGGTTTTGCCGGTACCTGGCGGACCATAAAGCGCGATATTATGTCCGCCGGCCGCGGCGATGATAAGCCCGCGTTTCCCGATCTCTTGTCCGACAACATCATCAAGGCAGAGATTAAACCGGGTGAACTCGGATGAATGATTGGGTGCTGGCTCGGGATGTATGTGCGCTTCATGCGAAAGATGTGCGATCATCTGCGATAGGCTTTCTGCACCATACACTAAAAGTCCTTCGACATGCGCTGCTTCGGCGGCGTTTTCTTTCGGCACGAATATTTCCTTAAAACCCTCGCGCCGTGCCAATCGTGCATACGAAAGCACGCCGCCAGTTTTGCGCAGTCCGCCATCAAGCGACAGTTCGCCAACAAACAATTTTCCTTCCGGATCGAAATCAATTTCATCGGCGGCCAACAGATATCCCAGAGCGATCGGCAGATCAAACGACGGTCCTTCCTTGCGCAAGTCCGCCGGCGCAAGACTTACCACTACTTTGGCATTCTGTTGTTTAGGAGATTTGAATCCAGAATTTTTAATGGCCGCCGAAACGCGATCTTTTGCCTCATCAACAGACCGATCGCCCAGGCCGACGATTGAAAACGAATGCAACCCTCGCGAAATATCTGTCTCGACGGAAATAAGGTGCGCCGATAATAAATGATTTTGTGCAGAAAACAGTTTCGAATAATGCATAACCCCGACCTTAACAGATCGGGGTTCAAGGAATTCTAAAAAAATTCTAAAGAAAATTTTATCCCAGACGCTCTTCTTTATGCTTAAGACAGGTTCGGGCCGCGGGATTTGCTTCCAGACGTGCTGCTTCGATCGGTTTGCCATCCACTTCGCACAGACCGTATGTTCCCTTCTGCATCTTATCTAATGCGCGCCTCACGTCGTTGTACTGGGTTTCGAGTGGTTTCAGGATAGCGGTATTCGATTCGTAATTCTCGATATTGTCGGCAATATCGGCCGAATCGGATGCATTGATATCGACATCATTGGCACCCGGCTCCCAGTCTCGCGGATTGTCCGGATTCTTATGACCCACGCTTTTAAGCTCGGTTTCAAGCGTTTTAAGCTCTGTTTCAAGCTTCTTTTTCAATTCCTTGGTATCAATCATCTGTTTATTCATGGCACGTAGTATAACGGATAAGCGATTACTGTATAGTACGCACGGAAAGCAGCCTATCGAGCACAAATTTCAGAGCCGATTGGCTGGTGGCGATGATTATGGTGTTTTTATCGGCAAAAGCATAGCCCAAAACGATTTCTCCTTCGTCATTTCGTACAGCACGAACATCAACGTTGGAAATGACCGCGTCTTCAAAGGCATGGGTGGTTGTGGCGGTTCGTTCGGTCGGGTGGGCTACTGCGATCAAAGGCAAAAGATCGTCGCGCAAATTTTCTTCCCACTCAAGCATGCCGGCAAAAGCATTTTGGAAGAACGTGTCTTTCAAAATAAGGAAAGGCGATTGCAGATCATAGGTGTACGCCGCGATCATGTAGTCGTCCGAGAGCGAGCGCAAAAGCTTGCTTGGTATGTGCGTTTTATTGACGATCTCGGAAATGGGAACAATTTCGGTCGATGATGCAGGTGATGTCGGTATAAGAGCAAAGACATTGCCCAGGCCGGCGTTACTTGTGGCAAGTTTAGCTGCCACAAGTTCGATCGGATTAGCGTCCAGATCAGTTGAAAGTGAAAGTACGCCGGCTTTTTGGAACGGAAGAATCGTTTTGACGACGACCGTTTGGGCGGGTTCGGTAGCTACCACGCTCGGACTTTTTCCAGTTGAGCTGTACCACACGTACCATCCTCCTGCCAAAAGCGCGATCACAAGCAATGTTACAAACAGGAACAATCCAGGTGAATGCGACTTCTTTAACTCGTACTGAATCGGTGTCTGTGCTTCTTCGCGTCGTTTCTGTTCGGCGATGGCAATGTCTGCTTTAGAAACGTTTTGATAGCGAACCGCTTCCTCGGCATCGCTTTTGAATGTACGCAAAGGTTTGATCGACGGGTCGTTTTGAATTTTCGGTTCAGGTGTTGGTTCAGGTGTCGGTGCGGGTGGAGGTGTAGGAATGGGCGTAGGTGCGGGCGCTGGCGTAGGGACTGATACAGGCGCAGGTGCTTCCGATGCGGCCGGTGGAAAGAAGTTTGCGATTTCTTGTTTTGGGATAAGCGAAGCTGAAGCGGGCATGGGTTGCACACTTTCCTTCGGAGCCGGCGCCGCTTGCGGCGCCGGCTCTACTGCAACGGGTGCCGACTCTCCTATAACAGAAGTCTCCCCTGCGGGCACTTCTTTGGTCGAGAACTCGTTTTCTTCCGAAACACCCGAACCTACGACGTCGATACCCTCGGCATGAAGATCGTTTTTGTTGTCTTCGTTCATGCCGCTATTGTAGCAGACGCGAGGCGTTTTTAGCGCAGTTTCCTGATGACCTTCCTCATACCGCCCACTTTGCCCTGTTCTCGGGTCTCATTTGTCGGATTCACGCTTTCTGGCTTGGGCTCTTCGTGCGCTTCAGTGCGCTTGAACTCACGACTGTTCGAACGTCCCCTGCCCAAAACATAATGCGAAGGATCATTATCGAGGTCCACGAAATCGTCGGCAGCTTCCTTCAGTTTGCCGGATGCTGACTTGCCGAAGGTAATGACTTCGACCTGGCAACCCTGCATTTTCAAATATTCGACCAACGGTACGAAATCTCCGTCACCGGATGCAAGCACGACCACATCAAGTTTGTCTGCCAATTTAACTGCATCGATCGCAAGACCGACGTCCCAGTCCGCTTTCTTTGATCCGGACGAGAAAATTTGCAGATCCTTGGTACGAGTTTCGATGCCGATCTTGTTGAGTGCGTCGAAAAAGCTCGACTCTTCGCCTGATTCTGTAGTGATGACATACGCGATGGCGCGCACTAATTGGCGGCCAGCCAAGGCCTCTTCCAAGACATTGCCGAAATTGACCCTGCCATGATGAAGATTTTTTGCTGAGTGATAGAGGTTTTGCGCGTCGATGAATACTCCAACACGCTGTTCTTTATGTTTGATAACTGACATTGATGTAAAAAATGAAACTAATATATTAAAAATTGAAGGCTCTTTTACAGCCTACCATACTATACGTTTGAAAAACCGAATCCGCCCTTTCGGGCGGACCAGAGTTATTTCTTGAGCTCGAGTTTCTTGGCGATCGCGGAAGCCCTTTTTGGGTCCTTCTTCTGAAGGTGCTTCATGTGGGCCTGGCGGTCTGCAACCATAGAGAGGAGTCCGCGGCGCGAGTGCCTATCTTTGTCGTGCTTCTTCAAGTGCTTAGCCAATTCGTCGATCTTTGCCGACAAAAGTGCGATCTGAACTTCCGGCGAACCGGTGTCTGATGCATGGGTGGCCGTAGCCTTAATAACTTTGGTCTTTTTAGCGGTTGAAAGCATGGTAGGAGTATCCTAGCATACTTCTTTTAAAAATGCAAGTGGTCTCTCAGCAGAATACGGGGCGGGGGTTCTGGTATACTAAAAAGCACTTGGTTTCTTCATGATCTCCCAAATATTGCCGCGTCTTATGGGCGCCCCCGCGATGGTCGCGCAGGTTCCGCTTGGGGAACTTCTTCCCGAAGCGTTCGAGTTCGAGATGACAGACGATATGTTCAGACGCCTTGATCTTGCTGAGAACGAACTGTCCTGCGAATACGTCTTGCATCGATTCGGGTTCGCTTGTCGCTGTCATCGGGCCAGATTTTTGGCCAGCGATCCGCAACAGCATGGTTTGTCATCCTGGTCTCTTATCCAGGTTCGTCGTAAAGATCTCTTGCTCGAAGGAATTGTTAATATCGAAGGACGGCTTGTGGAATTTTTCCTGGTGCCGACCACCAAAACGAACAGCGGGCTGTAAGCTCGCTTTTTCTTTGGACTCGTTCCGTCTGCTATGATGACGTCATGCGTATCATCTCCTGGAACGTAAATGGCATTCGAGCGGTCCATAAAAAAGGTCTGTTTCTACCTTTTATTGAAAAATATCAGCCAGATATCTTGTGTTTGCAGGAAACCAAGGCCGAAAAGGGCCAGGCGGAAATAGACCTTTCGGGATATGAAGAGTATTGGAATTCGGCCCAAAAGAAAGGTTATTCCGGCACGGCAATTTTTACCAAAATAAAACCGGTTGCTGTTGTAAATGGTATTCCGGACAAGATTTGCGAAAAATACGGCCTTATTGCTGATGATTATGGTGATCCACGCACCGAGGGGCGCGTCATTGCGGCCGAATTCAAGGATTTTTATGTTGTTACGGTTTACACGCCGAATGCCAAGGACGATCTAACCCGCATCCCTTTGCGTCACAAACAATGGGATCCGGCTTTTCTTGCATACTGCAAAGAATTAGAAAAGAAGAAGCCAGTTATTTTTTGTGGAGATTTGAATGTTGCACATACGCCGGATGATTTGGCCCGACCAAAAGAAAATGTCGGACTAAAAGGATTCACGAACGAAGAGCGAGAAGGTTTCCAGAATTTTATCGACGCGGGATTCATCGATACCTTCCGACAATTTCATACGGGCAATAGTTTTTATACCTGGTGGTCTCATTTCGCGAATGCACGTGCGCGCAATGTCGGATGGAGAATCGATTATGTTTTGATTTCAAAGAAATTGGAAAAACGCTTGAAGAAAGCGGATATTTTGCCCGAAGTCATGGGCTCTGACCACTGCCCCGTTTCGATCGAACTTTCTTAAAGGACAACTTATCCACACGACTGTCCTTTACATGTCTTTGATGCTTGCTAAAATGTTTCTGCGGGAGCGCGGAGAGATCCGGAGAGCTTCCGAGTTCTTTACAAAATTTGGTTCGGTGGTTGAAGGTAAGGTTAAGAAAGTTCTTTGCGGTCGACTCTTCGATCGCGTTTGCCAGCTTGCTGGCATTGTCCCACTGTTCCGAAAGCTCGCTCAGGCGAGCAGAAATGTGCCCCGTTGTGCGATGCATACATTCATTTGAAAGGCATCCTCCCGACGGATCAGCCTTTCTGTTCACCAAGCGGTCTTTCGAAGAAACCGCACACGCAAACCGTGAGCGGTTTATTGTTATCTGGGTGTTGCACATGAAACGAAAAAAGCGGCTCTGTTAGGCCGCTTTTCTATTTTACTCCCCCCCCTATCGCACCCCGTGTTTTCCGCGAATTTTGGCCACCTCTTCTTCCTCGAGCTTTTCTTTTTTCTCTTTGCCGGCCTCCGCAAGCTTTCGTAGTTCCCCTTCTGGCAGCCGTGCCAACGTTTTTGCACGGTCCTCCAAATATTCGGCGGTATTCTTTTTCGGGTCTTCAAGCACTTCTTCCAAAAGCGCATTCAATATAAGGCCCACTTTCGGTCCCGGTCCGGTTTCCAAGATTTCGATGATCTTCGTACCGTTGATTTTAAGCATGCCAACGGAAATCGGATCGCGCATCGCTTCTTCGATCATAGCGTGATATTTGCGCAGGCGGTACGGGCTTTCTTTGGGACGTCCGGTACCAATACGGTCACAGATTCGCACGTCCATAAGATCCCAAATAAGATCTTTGCCGACATTTGCCACCATACGGCGCACGGCTGAAAGTGTGATGGTCTCGGTATCCGAGAAAAACATGTGCCAACGCACCAGTTTCACAACGTTTTCCACGGTTTTTGCTGGAAATGCTAAGTTTTTCAGGATCTTTTCTGCCATGCGTGCCCCTACCACTTCGTGGCCGTAAAACGTGTATTGGTTGGTTTCACGTGAAAATCGGCGGGTTTTTGGCTTGCCAATATCATGAAACAAGGCTGCCAAACGAACTTCGAAAGGATATTTCTTGTCTGCCGAGTGCTGTACAGTACGCAAAAGATGTTCCCAGACATCATAGGCATGAGCCTGGTTTTGCTCGATACCGTAGCCCTCTTCCAATTCCTTCGCTATGAAACGGATGATTCCCAGTTCCCTACACAAAATCAGGGCGTTCATAGGCGTATCGGACATGATGATTCGAATGAATTCGTCACGGATACGTTCACGTGCGATATGTGCAAGGAGCGGTGCATGTTCGCGCAGCGCTTCCAACGTTTCGCGTTCGATGCCAAAGCCTAATTCTGCGGCGATACGTACGGCACGCAAAATGCGCAAAGCGTCCTCGGACAGGCGTTCTGATGCGTCCCCTACCGTCCGAATAAGGCCATTTTCAAGGTCTTTTTGACCGTCGAACAGATCTACCAATGTTCCACGCGAAACATTGTATGCCAATGCGTTTATTGTGAAATCGCGGCGTTTAAGATCGTCCTTTATATCTTTACTAAAGGACACTGAGTCTGGACGACGCTTGTCGCTATATCCAGATTCTGTCCTAAAGGGCGTTACTTCGACGATTTTAAGCCGTTCATCAGCCGTAGAATCGTTTACCACACCTACCGTTCCATAGGAATTCTCATAAAAAGTGTGTGGAAAGGCAGCTTGGATCTGTTCCGGCGTTGCGTCAGTGGCGATATCCCAGTCTTTAGGTGTGCGACCGAGCATCACATCACGGACGCACCCGCCCACCAAAAAGGCCTGAAAACCTGCTTTTTCCAACGTATTTGCTACCGACGATACTTCCTGGGGTATCGCCTTCTGTGTGATGTTTTTAAGCATAGGTGCTCTCAATTAAGGTGCTCCCGGAGGGATTCGAACCCCCAACGACGGTTCCGAAGACCGTTGTGATATCCATTTCACCACGGGAGCAACGGCTTCATCATACGTCAACCGGGTCAAAATCCCAAGGAATGATGATGTGCTTTGATTAGTATCGCTCTTGTATGAACCCCATTGCTTATCGGAGGGTAATCTTAAATGGTGATTTTTTCTATACACAATTGCCCTTTTTATTTTTTCATATAGAATGAAATGCGCGCGGGTATCGTTTAGTGGTAGGACACGTCCTTGCCAAGGATGAGGTGAGAGTTCGATTCTCTCTACCCGCACAGAATATGCACACATAAAAGTCGCCCGATCGGGCGACTTTTATGTTTGTTGAAACATTTTGTCGGGTATGTACGTAAACCGTCTTTTTGGATTGCGCCTTAACCACAACGGATTTTAGCAAACTGTGGATAACTGTGGGGATTATGTTTAAAAGACAGGCCTTTTTCACATGAAACAAATCGTCCTTTGTCTTTAATAGGCCTTAACAGAGCCGTAATTTGACACAGTGCCGCTTGGGTGTGAAATCCACAGTTTATGTTACATATGTAACATAAATCTTTAGAATTATTTTATCTCCAATTTGCCATACTACGGGTATCTAATCGCAAATTATGAAGAAATTTACCTCAAAGCCGCAAAAAACAGGGGAGTTAGGAGAATCTGTTGCCTGTACATTTTTGGAACGTAAGGGATATCTGATAGTAGAACGAAACCATACTAAAAAATGGGGAGAAATTGATATTGTAGCCCAAAGGGATGAAGTTGTTCATTTTATCGAGGTGAAAAGCACCACTAACATTTCACGTGTAACGGGATATCGACCCGAAGAAAACGTTCATTTACATAAACAAGCGCGACTTGTGCGGACAATTGCCTCGTACCTTGCGCAAAATGGATCTGCACAGAGGGAAGAACCTGTGTGGCAATTCGATGTTCTGTGTGTCTATTTGGATATGCTTAAAAGGACAGCGCGTGTTGAAATGATAGAGGACATCGTGCTTGGGGCATAATCTGTGCTAGTATGGCCGTACACGGGGCGTGGTGTAACGGCTAACATGCATGACTTGGGATCATGTGACTCCGGGTTCGAATCCCGGCGCCCCGACAGAAGTACGCAATGAAGCCATTTTCAAAGAAATTCAGCCGAACGGTCGAGGATTTCACGTGTAACCATTGTGGCGCCCAGGTTATGGGCAACGGCTATACCAATCACTGTCCAAGGTGTCTGTGGTCTCAGCATGTGGATATCAATCCAGGCGATCGCGCCAACCTTTGCGGCGGCATGATGGAACCGATAGCGGGGGAGAAGGATGGGAAAATAGATATGATCGTATACAAATGTCTTTCCTGCGGTTTTGTCGGTCGGGCAACTTTACGCCCTGAAGACAACATAGATACCTATATCGCAGTTTTGAAAAAGGCGGCCGATATTCGTCAAGCATAAATAAGGGAAGCAGCGGCGGTGCCGCTTGACTTTGGGCTCTATAATGTCGTAATCAATGCGGTTTTGAAAGAAATTTCGGGTCATACTGGCCTTTTTTCTTACTTAGGAGCTTTAAAATATATAAAGAAATATCAGGCGAATCGAGTCAAATTTCAGGTAGTCTTTTGACAGATCAAAGTCTTTCTGTCGTTTTTTCCAAGAGGGAGTACCCGGGACTATACTGGAAAGCGAAAGGGAAGTCGGAAACGACATACCTTTCGAAGGCCTTATACATCTTTAAAGCATCTACTATGAACGAAGATCAGAAGAAGCCTCAGGGTCAGGTTCCTCCGAAGGCATAGTTTTCCAAAACGGCGTCCCGTTGATCGGGACGCCGTTTTCTGTTACCTTGGACGAACGCGGGCGTTGTTTAATGGTAGAACGACTGCCTTCCAAGCAGTAAGCCCGGGTTCGATTCCCGGCGCCCGCACACTTGTATCCTCCACGATCCGTCGCTGGACAACGGCGACACCGTGTGGTTTGGCGCGACACCGTTTTTCCCTAACACTGTAGCCGCAAAATCGTAGGGCCGGGCCAATTTCACCGTGACGATTTTCTGGGAAATCGAATGGTTCACTCCGAATTTGTGCATGAGGTGTAAGGAATAGTGGGATTTTTAGTAAAAAGTACAGAAATTTTAAATGCCAAAACACAAAATGGCCATACAGGGCCATTTTGTGTAAAAGCAAATAAAATTTGTGTGTTCTTTACAAACTGGGGCGACATCCCGGAGCGCTTCAGGGTGGCGAACGACTAAGGCATCGCAATTCGCGAACGCTTACTTTCAGAATTCAAGACGTCGTCGGGATTGCAGTTTTTCGTGTTCACCGAGTCGGATCACTCGCGAACGACCGTATTGCTGCCGGAGGATTTCTGACCGGACCCAGCCCTAACGATAGGGCTGTTTTCCTATCGTTCGACGACACGCGACCAAAGCAAGCTTATAGAAAACAATGGCCGGATAAAAAGCGCTCAATCTCAGATGCGGCCCAGGAGACGCGCGGCGGAGTAGATCGTTATCATCGCGATGAATGGCGCAGTGCCATCAAACGCTCATATTCTCGAACCAACTCGCCGGGCTCGCATTCATCAAGAACAAGCAATAACTGCTCTTTCGCAGGCAAGCCTTGCCGGTCCTCGATAGTAGCCGGATTGCCTGTAAAATGAACCCCCACGGCTCTTGATAGGGCCAGAAGCTCCTCGACAGATAGGCCAGCAAGCCTCTGGCGCATTATTTCCCAATCAGCGGGATTCCATGATAGGTCAATCATGCCCCCATAATTACATGCGGCAAAAGAGAACGCAAAGGTCCTACTTGGATTTATTAATCGGTATCTTGTTTGTAGGAGCTGGAACATGCCCGATTTTTTCGGGCTTTGCTCTATTCGAGGGCTGACGATACACGTCGTAATGATTCTCGGGGTGACTCTTGCTCGTGTGTTCCCTGCTGAATGTGATTTTAGCTGAGCTGGCCTTGTTTTTGGTATCGTCTGTAAAGAACACACAAATTTATGAAGCCCCTCCGTCACCGCGCCGCGTAGTAAAGGTAGTCATGGCAACACAGAAACAGCGGGCCGCGGCGCGGCGAAATATCAAGAAAGCACAACGTGCTTGGCGCAGTATGTCTTCTCGCGCGCATGCACACGCCCAGCCAGAAGGGAGGTCCCGCAAACGGCCCGGGGCAGGTGGCGGAAGATTTTATCGTATTGAAATCAGACCGAAATCTGGATTTGTCACGTTTCGAACCCAGGATGTGGGCGAAAAGGGCGGTTTGGAACGGATCGCCGGCAAACGCAGAAGCGGTAGCTGGGATACGGCGACATGGCTTGTCGAAAAAGGAGATGCGCATGTGTCAGGAGACAAGCTTGTTATCGACGATGCAAAAGCAAAGACGCTTATGAAGCAGATTCGTGGCCCGATTGTTCACAAGAAGGGAGACGTATTCACTGCGTATCCACGAAAAAACGTTCCGGAAGTTGAAAAACCAACGACTGCACAGCGCCGCGCTCAATCAAGAAACATACGTAAAGCCCAGGCTGCACGGCGTAAGCGCTTTCGTATGTAGCCAGCATAAAACCGCCCTGTTGGGCGGTTTTATGCTTTCGAATTCGAAACTGGGACGAAATCGCTTGGGCGATTATTTGACTGCGTCCTTCAAAGCCTTCGCTGCGCGGAACTTCGGAACCTTCATAGCTGGGACCGAGATGGTCTCGCCGGTGCGCGGATTGCGTGCCTGGCGCGACTTCCTCATCTTGACCGAGAAGATGCCGAGGCCGGCGATCGATACTTCTTCGCCCTTCTTAAGGCCTGAAACGATCGAGTCGAAGACTGTGTCTACGACCTGCTCTGCCTGAACCTTAGTAGTATTAAGGACGCCGTGAACCGATTCTACGATTGCTGCCTTGTTCATGATATCTGGCTAAATAGTAAATAGACTCCGCGAGATGGGCGCGAAAAATATCGCGGCGTCTCGCGTCTCGAGTGGCTCGAGGTAAGGTCTATATAAAGCATACACTAAGCCGTATTTCGGGCAAGTGCCTATAAATGGCTTTGTTAACAACTTTTTCGATGGCTCTGTTGAGCCGTTTCAGCACCCTCTGCATGTTTCGCAGACCGGGTTTTTGCTCTGGAAGCAAAAAACCTTCACTCTCGCGCCGTCGCACTCTGAAAGAGTTGTTTTTGATGTGATTACCGCGCAAACTCCACGATCCTATTCTCTCGAATAAGTGTCACCTTGATTTCACCTGGGTAGCGCAGATCTTTTTCGATCTTTTCGGCGATGTTACGCGCCATGTTTTTTGCCTCGATATCGGCTACCTCTTCCGGTTTTACAAAGACGCGGATTTCGCGACCGGCCTGAAGTGCGTATGCCTTGTCGACACCCTTGAAGCTTGTGGCGACACCTTCAAGATCCTGGAGCCTCTTTATATAGTTTTCGACCGAATCGTGACGTGCACCGGGACGTGCACCGGAAATGGCATCAGCAGTCTGGACGATGATCGATTCAATAGTTTCGTACGGATATTCTTCGTGGTGTGCCTGCATAGCTTTGATGACGGCTTCATCTGCACCGAATTTCTGCAGAATTCTGCGACCGATCTCGACATGGGTGCCCTGAACCTCATGATCCAGGGCTTTACCAATGTCGTGAACAAGGGCGCCGGCCTTGGCGATGGCGACATTGGCGCCCAACTCTTCGGCGATCATGCCGGCGATATGGGCCATCTCGATCGAATGTGCCAATACATTTTGCCCGTATGATGTGCGGAAGTGGAGGCGTCCCAAAATTGAGAGGATTCGCGGATCCAGATTCATGACGCCGGTCTCGAAGGCGGCCTGTTCGCCCTTTTCTTTGATCACCTTATTAATATCGTCGTGGGCTTTTTCGATTGCTTTTTCGATCTTCGCCGGTTGGATGCGTCCGTCTTTGATGAGTTCTTCAAGAGCCATACGTGCAACCTGCCTGCGAATGGGGTCGAACGAAGAAAGGGTAATAGCGCCCGGCGTGTCGTCGACAATCACTTCAACGCCGGAAGCACGTTCGAAACTTTTGATGTTGCGACCTTCCTTGCCGATGATCTTGCCTTTCACTTCATCGGACGGCAGTAGGACGGTCGTGGAAAAGACGTCCGCCGTGACTGAATTGCCCAAGCGTTGGATGGCTGAAGCGACGATCTCTTTGGCGCGTGCTTCCAAATGATCGGTGTTGCCGGCTTCGATTTTCTGCAATCGGATCGCCAAATCTTCAGCGTATTTTTTCTCGGCCACTTTGATGATCTCTTCGCGTGCTTCGTCGGTTGTCATGCGACTCGCTTTCTCCAATGCTTCGGTGCGTTCTTCAAACAATTTGTCAGCGCGTTCTTTGATATCGCGGATCTCGTTGATCTTCAACTTGATCGCTTCAACTTCTGCGTCCAAATCGTGCTGGCGCGATTCAAGAGCATCTTCTTTTTTCAGGACTCGCTCTTCGGCGGCTTTGGCTTTTTCTTCACGCTCTTTTGCTTCTTCACGTGAATGGCGCAGAGTCTCGGCAGCAGAATGCTCTGCTTCCAAAATAATTTTCTTGGCGACACCTTCGGCAGAAAGGCGCGCTTCTTTCAAATCTGTTTCGATTGAGCGCTTTTTGGCCAGGGCGATGAGAAGGCGTGCCCAGTAGCCTAAAGCAGTTCCTGCTGCGAGCGTTGCCGCTGCAAGAAAGATGGCATATGTAATTTTCATTGTCTGGAGCCGGACGCTTTCTTCGGCAGAGGGCAGGACCAAACGGAGAGATATGTCGGTTCGAAAAGGTAAGAAAGTGAGGCGGAAAAGCGGAATGAATTCAGGCGATCCGGAAACATTAACGGTAACAAGGCCATAGTATAGGAAGGGGATTGTATTGGCAAGAAAATGAAAAAGAAAAAGCCGCTTGCGTACGCAAGCGGCTTTTTCTAATTAGAGAACCTTATCGATGATACCGTACTTCTTCGCTTCTTCGGCGTCCATAAAGAAGTCGCGCTCGACGTCCTTGTCGATCTGAGTGACCGGCTTGCCGGTGTTCGTTGCCAAGATCTTGTTCGTCACCTCGCGCGTCTTCAGGATACGCTTTGCGGTGATGGCAATATCGGTGGCTTGGCCTTCAACACCTCCCGATGGCTGATGGATCATTACTTCGGCGTTCGGCAGTGCGAAGCGTTTACTTTTTTTTCCGGCCGACAAAATGACCGCCGCCATCGATGCCGCCAATCCGACGCAGACGGTTGAGACGTCGTTCTTGATGTGATTCATCGTGTCGATGATAGCAAGACCCGCAGTGACCGAACCGCCCGGTGAGTTTACATACAAATGGATGTCTTTCTTTGGGTCTTCGGACTGAAGGAAGAGAAGCTGGGCGATGACCGTGTTCGCCATGGCATCGTCGATCGGGCCAGAAAGGAAGATGATGTTCTCCTTTAAAAGACGCGAATAGATGTCATAGGCGCGTTCGCCCATATTGGTCTTCTCGATCACTGTTGGGATGAGGATGTTCATATGTTTCAAGTTAGGGATACCCGAACGATATACGAAATAGAGAGGAGTTTCAACTTTTCCATGTAACCATGTAGTATGTCCCGTATGAGGTTACACAGATTTTATATTGAAGGCGGAGTGGTGGAAGCGGGCGAAGGAACGCTTCGTGATGCTGGAGTGGTCGATCAGATCCGATCTGTTTTCAGGTTGCGCGTCGGTGACTTTGTCATTTTGTTCGATGGTTCGGGCCTGGACTATGTCTGCGAGATTGTTTCCATGGGGAAGGACACGCTTTCATATCGTGTCACGGAAACACGTCAGTGTGTAACGCCTGCGTCGGTGAAACTTTCTCTTGCGATGTCCTTGGTCAAGAAAGATAAATTCGAATGGATCGTCGAGAAGGGAACCGAGCTTGGTGTCACTGAATTTATTCCGGTCGTTTCAGAGCGCAGCGAGAAAAAAGGTTTCAATAGGGAACGCATGAAAAAAATCTGTATCGAGGCGGTCGAGCAGTCCGGCCGTGGCGACGTCCCGACGATACGCGAGCCGCAGGATCTGGAAGATTATCTTGCTGGCGAGTCTCGAGCCATGATCGCGTTTCACACCGAATCGGCTGTACGGTTTTCCAAAGAATCGACGCCCGCTTCGAATGAGTTGGTCGCGCTTGTCGGCCCAGAAGGCGGTTGGACAGAAAAAGAAATTGCGCTGTTCCGCAACAAGGGCGCTTCGATCGTGAAACTGGAAACACCGGTTCTGCGCGCCGAGACTGCGGCGATTGTAGCTGCGGCATTAATGGTAGTGAAATAGAAAAGACCTTTTTGGAAACTCTCGGAGGCTGACGAGCCGAGAGGGAAGGCGCGGGTCAGGATCCCGCGACCTGGTTTCCAAAAAGGTCTTTTCTATTTTCTACTTCAGCGACTCTAGATACTCGAACACAGCCTGGTTCGTAAAGATGTGCGCAAAGTATGCGCGAGCCTGTGCTTCCGGAACATTCTTGTGATGCTCCATTGCGTGCTTTACCTCTTCGTCGACCTTCTTCATGTCGGCGACAATTTTTTCTGCTTTCGCGATATGAGCAACAGCAAGATCGAGCTTCACGCGCTTTTCTGCTTCCGGCTTCCACTCTTTGCGAATCTCTTCGAGCGATTTCTTCAGGTGCTTCAAGTAGTCTTCAAACTTCAAACCCATGCGTTCGATATCATGCCTCATCTGGTCAGTCATACGGTCAAGTTCGCTTTCAACAAGCACATGCGGAATGACAACGTCGAGTCCGGCGGCCAGTGCATCGATCATCGAGACGCGGCGCTTTTCATTCGCCAAGTGCTTGTTACGAGCTTCGACATCTTCGCGCTTTACGTCCGGCATTTCTTTCTGGATCTTCGCGAGCTCTTCATCAGTGACAGTTGCGGCAGGGAAGTCTTTTTTATTCTCGGCCTTGGCGATGGACTGATAATCGAACTTTGTCACTTCAGGTACGATGGCGGTCGTCAGGGTGAATTCCAGGTCGTTGCCTTCAGCAAGTTTGGTAATGGTCACCTTGGGGCGGCCGATAGCGTCGATTTTTTCCGCTTCAAGAATGTGACCGTAAGCATGAGAGATAGCGTGCTCGGCTGCTTCAGCCAAAAGTGCTGCTTCGCCGATTTTTTCGCGCACGACTTTTTCCGGAGCCATACCTTTGCGGAAGCCTGGAAGAGTCACCTCGGCGCGCAGGTCTGCCAGGGTATCTTTGATAGCCGCTTTGAATTCCGTCGCCGAGACGGAGCTTTTAATTTCTACTTCTCCCGTTTCCGGAAGTTTTTTGACCGTTGCTTTGTATGAATGATGAGCGCTCATATATATGTTGTGGTTCTGGAATACTATCCGCAAGAGACATTTTTGTCCATAAAATTGAAAAGAAAAGCGCCCGGCCGAAGGCCGGGCGCTGTGTCTGTTTTACTGTATGTCGTTTACGTCCGAGAAATTCTCTCCGGAAATTTGGGTGGCGTTCAGATCTGCCTCAATCGACGAAGCGTCATCCGACGACGTGATTGCTTGTGCGCTTGTCTCTTCTTCTGTAATGCTTTCGCTCGTCATGTTGTTGTCGACGTTTCTACCCCAGAGGTAGAAACCGGCGATGACTGCGACGATGACAATAAGGGTGATGGCGATAGCAACGCCGTGACCTTTCTTTTTTTCTACCGGTAATTGAGCCGGGATAGGATTCTGCAATGGGTCCATGATGGGTTATTGATTGTTAACGGATGCGCTGGTAGTGGCGGTTGCTTGGACTCGTAATGCGGGGACGACTTTCAAAAAGGCATCACGAGCTTCTTTGACCGACAATTCAGCTTTCTTGGTTGCGGTCTTCAGGGCATCAAGTGATGCGCGAGCAGTGCTGTCCGAAATCGTAATGGTGCTGATTGCGTCGACATTAGCTTTTGCTGCCGTAAGAAGAGTGTCCGCTTCGGCGACTTTTGCTTGGGCTTCAATAGTTGAACCACCACCAGCATCGATTTTCGCGATCCTTGATTCGATCTTAGTGCGGATCTGGCTCAGGCGATCGATCGCTGCCAAAAGGTGCTCTGTGGCGCGGGATGCCGCCTTCGAAAGGCGCTCCGAAGCCTTAGCCTTGAGATTCTCCTTGCGGGTCTCGATCTCGGTCTTGATGCTTTCACGTTTTTCTTTAACCGCATCGCGGAAATCATTCTGGATTTCCTTGCGGACTTCGACGCGCGCGGGCATCGATGAAGTTGCCTGTACCGTTACTTCTTGGGCGTGGACCTGTCCCGCAAAGGTGAGCGAGAAGAGGGCGACGCCAGCAATTTTCGCAATGTTCATAGATTATAGATGTATTGGGCGCCAAAAAAGCGCTTGTGGTCATAATAGCATGAAGCCGCAGGCTTCCCTGCGGCTTCATGGTTTTTATTCAAGCGAATAATTACTTCTTTGCGATTTTCTCCTCTAATTTAGGACGATAGGCGTTGTCATAGCGGATCTGTGATTCGCGGATCACTTCCATGGCATCGTCGACATCGAGGAACTCGCCGACCTGGCCGGTGCCCGGCTTCTTCAAAGCCTTGTAGTTTTCCCAGTAGTATTTGGTTTCCTTCTGGAAGTGCTCACCAAGGTCCTTGTACGATTTGATGTGATCGACGCGCTTGTCGCTTGCCAGAACCGCGATGATTTTGTCATCGACTTCGCCGCCGTCGACGAATTTCATAGCGCCGATAACGCGCGCTTCGACTACTGATCCTGGAACCAACGGCTCGGTAACGCTGACGATTTCGACATCCAAAGGGTCGTTATCGAGATCCCATGTCGTTGGAATAGCGCCATACGTGAAGGGATAGGCCATCGACGAATAGCCGACACGGTCAAGTTTCAGCTGACCGGATTCAGTGATGATCTCGTACTTATTGATCGAGCCTGTCGAAACTTCAACGATGACATTGATGATCTTCTCCTTTTCGTCTGCAAACGGAGGCAGGACATGGAGCAGGTTCAGCATGTACTTCGAAGGCTTGTGATCGATGTTTGCCATAGGTCGTTAGTTAGATTCTGCTACTGGTACCTCTGCCGGGGCTTCCGCTGCAACCGAACCGCCAAGTGGGCGGATGTCGATCTTCCAACCGGTAAGTTTTGCTGCCAAGCGTACGTTCTGTCCGCCCTTGCCGATAGCAAGTGACTGTTCTGCTTCAGCGACTTCGACGGTCGCGGTTTTAGCCGTTTCATCCAACGTGATCGAAGAAATCTTTGCTGGTGAAAGTGCTTCTTCGATAAATTTCTTCGGATCTTCCGACCATTCGATGATGTCGACTTTCTCGCCACCCAATTCGCTTGTTACGGTGTTTACACGAACACCACGCTGACCGACCAACGATCCAACCGGATCGATATGGCTATCGTGTGAAACGACCGCGATTTTCGAGCGCGATCCTGCTTCGCGAGCAACTGCTTTTACTTCGACAGTCTTGTTGGCAATTTCAGGCGCTTCGATTTCGAAGAGCTTTGCCAAGAACTGCGGATGTGAGCGGGAAAGTTTCAAGAAGACACCGCGCGGAGACTCTTCAACGCGGAAAAGATATGCGCGTACGCGTTCGCCTTGGCGATAGTGTTCGTTGCGGATCTGCTCTTCAAAAGGTAATACGCCAATGGCGCGGCCCATATTAAGGAAGATCGTGCCGCGCTCAACGCGTTCAACGGTACCGACGACGATGTCGCCTTCGCGTTTGCCGTATTCGCCCAGTACAGTGACTCTTTCTGCTTCGCGAATCTTTTGGATGATGACCTGCTTTGCGGTCTGAGCGGCGATGCGGCCGAAATCTTCCTTCGGCTCCAAGGGGAAGGAAAGCTCTTCGTCGAGTTCTGCGCCGCGTTTGATGAGGCGGGCATCATCGATCATGATGTGGTGCTCCGGATTATAACGGACGCGAATGTCGCCTTCTGGAAGTTCAGGCATTTCCTCTGTTTCAGGAATATCGATAACACGGCTTTCGTCGACGACCTGTTTTATCTGAAAGAATTCGGTCGCGCCCGTGTCAACGTTAAAGGTGGCGCGGATGATCTGGCCTTTCTTGCCGAACTCCTTTTTATAGGCGGTTGCCAAAGCGGCTTCGATGGCCTCGATGATCTTTTCCTTGGGAATACCACGCTCTTCTTCGAGCTGGCCCAAGACCGAGTGAATGACTTTGAGATCGAATAACATTGTGTTGTAATGGGCTCTTTATAGAGCCTCTAATAAAGAAAGTCCGCCCGGCGGGCGAACTCACATACATATATCGTATACTCCCTGTGTATAGTTGTCAAGACAACCGGTGCCCTCTGATATACTTACACTATGAAAAGCTTTACCCATATTTTCGCAGCAGCAGCATTATTCGTCATGTTGGGATCGCACGCGGTATCGGCACAGGTTCAGTGTGTTCCGGGAATGGAATGCCAGACATTCAAAGTATCGTATGACAACAAGACCGAATATGGCATCGCTCCTTCGGCAAGCTCGGTTCAATTCTATGATACCCAGGCGACGAAAGACCAAATTTGTACGGTAAAAGGGTACCAATTCAATCCGGGAGCTGTGTGGGCAAGAACCTACAACCAATGGAGTACGCGTAATGGCAATGAGTATTATGCCAAGTGGGAAGGAGGCAAGTGGGTTATTGAAAAAGCAAGCGCTGTGTCGTATCTCGACACTATTATATGTGCGCGAACGCCCGTGCCGGTAAGCCCATCCGTAACCATTTCGACTAATCCGTCAGTCGTAAGCTTCGGTGACAAGACGACGATATCGTGGAGTTCGCAAAATACGACCTCGTGCAGTGCGTCGGGTGATTGGAGTGGCACGAAAGCTGTGTCGGGGAGCGAAGAATCAAGCGCATTTTATGTGGGAGGAAAGACTTTTACAATTACCTGCTCAAGCACAAGCGGTGAAACGACCAGTGCCACTGCGAAGGCCGATATCGACTATATTCCGTCGAGCCCCAAGGCTTTTTGGGTGTCGATTCCTTCGTCACCGGTTGCACCAGGGACTTCTTACACGGTGGCAATTGGCGGTTCTGACCCGGACAATGACGTCGAGCACGTCTATATTCAACGCGATGGCGTGAATTGGGCAGATGGTGTCACAAGTGCAAGCAAGATCGTGTCCGACAATGGTCCTCAGAGGATTGTGTATAGTGGCTGGGCAGTCGACTCGAGGGGTAAGGTGTCCAATATTATTTCAGGAGCGGTGGAAATTGCTGCTCCGCCGGTAAGCGGCCCAAGCTCACCAAGTATTCGTTGGATTTCGGCTCCTTCAAATGCTGGTTCGGACCAAAGATATCACGTTGAAGTAGAGGCCAAGGATCCGAATGGTGATTTGGATAAGGTGAATATCGATAAAGACGGCTCTCCGTTTGCGTATGCAGGCCGAGGAGACGGCACAGTCGGAACAAGCGGCAATGATACAAGCGATACGGGACCAAAATCGGTAACATTCACAGCGTGGGCAACGGACACCCAAGGTCATTCGTCTCCGAAGATAAGTAATACGGTAAGCATTTCGGCGCCACCTCAGGCTGTTTCGGCTTCA
>DATCXV010000001.1:0-11391 GCA_036565605.1 Minisyncoccota bacterium
CGAAGAATATGATCGCCGCCGCCACAATGGCGACCGCGACCGCTATCCATTCGCGCCTTCCAAATGGTCTCATGAGTTTTTTCTTAGACTTGTACCTAGCCATTATAGTACAATAGCCGCATGATCGGAAATATTTGGAAAAAGAAAACAGCAGCACATGACCCGCGATTGACTGACCACGATCTTACCGGCAAAGAATTAAAAGAAGGATCGCGTAAACGTTTAGCCACGATCCAGAACGAGTTCAGGCACACGTTCAAATTCCTGAAGTCTTATCCGCACTCGGTTTCGTTTTTCGGATCGGCACGGTTCCAAGAAGGGAATCCGTATTATGACCGCGCTCGCGCATTAGCGAGCCGTATTGCCAAAGAAACTGGATACACTGTCGTCACTGGCGGCGGTCCAGGCATTATGGAAGCAGGTAACCGCGGTGCATTCGAAGCAGGAGGCAAGTCTGTCGGTATGAACATCATTTTGCCGCACGAGCAAAAGATGAATGAATACCTGACTGCTCATGTTCGCTTCTATTACTTCTTTATCCGCAAGGTGGCATTGTCGTTTTCTGCCGAAGTTTACATCTTCTTCCCGGGCGGCTACGGTACCATGGATGAATTCTTCGAGCTGGTGACCCTGATCCAGAACCGAAAAATTCCGCGGATACCGATTCTTTGCGTCGGTAAAGAGTTCTGGAAGCATGTCGATACATTCTCTGCGGCGATGCGCGATGAATTCCAAACCATTAGCCCTGGTGACGAAAAGATCTATAAGATCGTCGATACGGACGACGAAGTTCTTGAAGCCATCAAAAAGGCACCGCTCCGTAAAGAATAAAAAAAACCGCTCGGAGAAATCCGGGCGGTTTTGCTTGACGCGAAATTGATCGCACTATTCTTTTTGCAGATGACGGCTCGCCAGAGTTGTTACTATCCAGCCTGAAATGAGAAACAAATAGCTGAGCAAGATATCGAAACCATGGTGTGGTACCGGCGCAAGGAATTGCGCAAATATAGGCGCGGTGGCCAATGCCACAAGCCATCTTCCAAACCACCAGAGTAGCTGATAATGGCGGGAATTCATGGGGAGGGGTGAAAGAGTCCTTTCTGATCGTACACTTTATTCGCAACTCTTGTCAAATGTGATAGAGTGGCTTCGTGAAAAAACCTCTCTCGTTCGAGATTACTAAAAAACTCGATGGTCGCTTGGGTCGGGCAGGCATCATCCATACGCCGCACGGAGATATTCAAACGCCGGCGTTTATTGTTGTGGGGACAAAAGCTGCGGTGCGCGGTTTGACGCCTGAAATGGTAAAAGAAGCAGGTGCTCAGGCGGTGCTCGCCAATACGTATCATTTGTACATGCAGCCGGGTGAAGAGTTGGTCCGCAAAATGGGAGGTATACAGAATATGATGTGCTGGGGCGGTCCAACCTTTACCGATTCAGGCGGTTTCCAAGTTTTTTCTTTGGGAGCGGGCTATGGCAAGAATATTTCAAAGGTGCTTAAAGACGCGCCGGTGGTGCCGCTTATCGGCCCACGTGAAGATGACACAGAGCGAGAAGATGCCCAGCCACGATTGGTAGAAATAGACCATGATGGAGCGGCTTTTAAGTCGCCATTTGATGGCTCGATCCATTTCATAACGCCCGAGCGTTCGATTGAAATTCAGCACACGATCGGTGCGGACATAATGTTTGCATTCGACGAGTGCACATCGCCATCTGAACCACGTACCTATCAGCGCGAAGCATTGGATCGAACACACCGTTGGGCCAAGCGCAGTCTTGATTTCCATAAATCACGGCTAAATGCCGAAACACAGGCTTTGTTCGGCGTGGTGCAGGGAGGTCGCCATGAAGACTTACGAAAAGAAAGCGCCTCGGTTTTGGGTGCTCTAGATTTTGATGGTTTCGGTATCGGTGGCTCATTTGATAAAAATGATTTGCATACCGCGGTAAGATGGGTGAACGAAGTACTACCGGAAGGGAAGCCGCGCCACCTTTTGGGCATCGGCGAACCGGAAGATTTATTTGAGGGTGTTGAAAACGGTTGCGACACATTCGATTGTGTTGCTCCGACGCGCTTGGGTCGTCATGGTACGGTCTATACTAAGGACGGCAAGATCCATATCGGCAATGAACGATACAAATCGGACCTCACTCCTATTGAAGACGACTGTGATTGTTATGCTTGCAGACAGTATTCACGCGCCGTTATTGCACATTTGTACCGCTCGCGGGAAATGTTAGGAGCAATGCTTTGTTCGATCCATAATGTCCACTTTATTGTTGGTCTGGTTGCGCAAATGCGAGCCGCTCTTATCGATGGAACCTTTGACAAATTAAAAAAAGAGTTTTTGAATCGTTATAAACGGGATTAGCAACAGCCTTCCCACACCTTATCCACTGGTTTTCCCCGGATTAGGGGTTGCGCGGAAACATGAACACTTTACAAAGCGTAGTGTAGCGAGTATCATTACTCTTAGAACTCGCAAGAGTTCAGTTCTTTCCAGTCTCATCCGAGATTGGACAAACACAAAAAAGGAAAAATACATGAGCACGCTTATACAGTTGTTCATTGGTCTGTGGTTTGGCCCAAAGCCAAACTTCGGTCCGAAGAAATAACAATAAGCCGTCACGTCGTCTTCTCGATAGGCAGTTTACAGAGTAATTCAGGCTACTACGAGTTCCGTACCCAGTGGTTCCCTCACAAGACACATTTGTACGGGTTAGAGGCAAAGGCAACTGTGTTCTTGTCTAATGAAATATCTCCGGCGGCTGGGGGTATGCTGCTGATTTCGAAGAGACTCCTCTTTTTGGCTTCAATTTGAAACCTTCGGGTTTCGGGCTCGCGCTTCCAACGCGAGCCTTTTGATTTATGCGACATACAGCGGCATGTGTTCGTAGTATGTCCGGGTATGATCCATAAGATACTGATAAGAAATGGCGGCAAGCCAGAATTATTCGAGGGTACCATGTATCGTGACATCATGTGCAAACATGAGGTTGAAACCCCTCGGGATAAACAGATCGGATACATGCTTCGTCCAAGTCCAGATTGTGAATTTATTTTTGATGCCAAGGACATGGTCTGGAAGCCGCAACGAAGTAGTGTTCTTTTAAGCTCCGGCTAGTCCGGGGCTTTTTTCTGTAACGGTCGAAATATATATAAAAAACCACCCAACCGCTTAAAACGGAGGATGGTTTGAGGTCCCAACTTATGCGGTCTGTGTCTTCTTAAGGAAGGATTTGACCTTTTTCATGAGCTTGGACTGGGTGAGTTTTTCAGTCGCCAGGCGCTTTTTTGCGCGTGCGAGGCCGTTTGTATACCATTCGACCTGCCTCTTTTCGAAGCTGAGGGATCGAATGTTGGACTTGACCCGCCGCTGAAGCTGCCGCAATGTCAGTAGATCTGCAGCGCTTGGAAGGTGCACCTTCTTTTTGCGGTGCGGTTTTTTCTGTTCCGCAATCTGTGAGAGCAATGGAAGCGGGTCGGACTCCGTAGGGACGTAAACAGAATTGTGTACATCCGCATGCGTCAAGAGTGCGAGCGCCAAGTCGCGAGAGTCCATGCCGCCAGCACACCAGAGGAAGCCTTCATGACTTCGGCCTTCACACCGGATGATAAGACGACAGCTTCCCTTGGCTTGGACGATCCGGATCTGCTTCGGCGTATCTTCCGGCAGGGGTTTCACCTCGCCGGTGATTTTCAAATAGTACTGCCAGGGCATGTCTTTTCTGCGGCATTCCCTGAGGAGTTTCAGTACCAGATCCGTTGCACAGGGGACGACAATCTTTCTGTTTATGATGTCGACCATTTGGGAAGCGGAAGCTGGAGCAACCGCTGAGCTATCAACTGACTCAGACACATTAATCATATGCATGGGAGTAAGAACGAGACTAACTCTTATATTACACATATATACACTATTGTCAATAGTTGTGATTTTGCCGCTTGTGTGTAAAATTATCTGCATGTCATTTTTCAGCACGAAGTTTTATATTGCAACCAAGCGCGTCCTTTGGACTTCTGTTCGAGGGTCGGGTTGTGATTTCGTGCAAAGCTAGGGCGCAAGAAGTACGAAACCAAAACCGGGCTCTCGAACGAGAGCCCGGTTTGTTCTTTGTCTGCTCCAAATAAAGTCGGTTAACCCAATACGAAAGGTATAAAGTGAACGCTGTTATCATTGTTTATAAGAAAAAATCATCCGATAGTAAAACACGCTTTCGGTTGACTCAGTCGGGGATTAAGCATGGTCAGCAGGGATGGGCGCGGGTTCAGGGTGTAAACGAGCGAGTGCTTCTCTTTTACAACGCCTACCTTCCCGAAGACACGAATTGGTTCGATCGTTGGATGCCCATTGAGGAGCTTCGGAAGATTGAAAAACCGAAGCCTGCCGAATATCCCGAGGAGATATTTCCGCTTTCCTCGGTTCGTCACGGTTTCGTAAGGAATGCCGGATTGACTCCGGCCGAAATAAACGACAACCCGGAAGCATTGCGGAAAAGGCTCGCTTTGGCATCGAATGTTCCGAGCGAAGTTCTGCCACCGTATCCGCCCGCTTCGCCTTTACCAGCTTGATGGGTAAGCCCCGCAAAGACACAGAGTGTCTTTGCGGGGCTTTTTCTTCATTTGCTGTCCAGAAAATAAAAAAAGCGGCGCATATCGCGCAGCTTTGTGGCTAACCGATCGTTCGGTGCTGTTCCGGTATCCAAGCAGGGTGGGAAGCAATAATCAGGACAAGAGGCATGAATGGTCCTCCATCGGATTTCCAGATATATTTCTCACCAGCTGGGATCTCAATCATGGAAAATTTACGGATGGGAGTTTCGTTGTCTTCGACAACGATTTTGCCATGACCTTCTGCGACGATTACCACCATCGTTGATTTGTCGTTTACTGCCCATGTTCCTTCATTGATCGGATAGCGTGTGCTTATCTTTGTGATGGCGATATTGATATCGGGATTACCAGTCTGGAATTCGTTCACTGCGAATAGTCTGTCGCGAAACACGGTGCTGTGTTCAATGAGTAGGTGCTTCATGGAAAATCTGTCTCTCTTGGCATACTAGTGATATAGTGTCCAGATGGCAAGTCTGTTTAAGATCAACAACGAATTTAAGCCGGCCGGAGACCAACCGAAAGCCATACAGGCTCTTGTGGAAGGGGTCAAAAAGGGTATGCGCCACCAGACACTTTTGGGTGTTACGGGCTCGGGCAAAACCTTTACCTGTGCCAATGTGATTGCACAGATCGGCAAGCCGACCTTGGTCATCGCGCACAATAAAACCTTGGCAGCGCAATTGGCTCAAGAATACCGGGAATTTTTTCCGAACAACGCGGTGCATTATTTTGTTTCGTATTACGACTATTATCAGCCCGAGGCGTACATGCCCCACACTGATACGTATATCGAAAAGGAAGCGATGATCAATGCCGAGATCGAAAAGCTGCGTCATGCTTCGACTCAGGCGTTGCTCACCAGAAAGGATGTCATTATCGTGGCGTCGGTATCATGCATCTACGGCCTTGGTTCGCCGAAGGAATACGAGAAAGTAAACATGCGCATCGAAAAGGGCATGAAGGCTGATCGAGCCGAAATGATCCGCCGCATGATCGGCATCCATTTCGAACGCACCAACGCCGATTTGGAACCGGGACAATTGCGTGCGGTAGGAAATATGATCGAAGTGATGCCGGTGAACGAAGAAACGATATACCGGATTTCATTTGAAGACGAGCGCATTTCGGCGATCGACCAGATAGATCCGGTGACGCGCGCTTTGCGAAAATCAATTGACGTCTTTTTTCTCTTTCCGGCAAAGCATTTCATTACCGATAAAGGCCAAGTCGAGCGCGCTTTCCAAACTATCAAAGCTGAATTGGATGCGCAGTTAAAACAATTTGATAAAGGAGGAAAAATCCTCGAAGCCGAACGCCTGAAGCGCCGCACTACATATGATCTGGCCATGATTCGCGAGATCGGATACTGCAACGGCATCGAAAACTACTCGCGTCATTTTTCAGGCAAATTGCCAGGCGAGCCGCCAGACACATTATTGTCGTATTTTCCGCATAAGCCAGATGGTACGGCGGACTTTTTGACGGTGATCGACGAATCGCACGTAACAGTTCCACAGATCGGTGGCATGTACGCCGGCGATCAGTCACGCAAGGAAACGTTGGTCGAGCACGGCTTCCGTCTGCCTTCAGCCAAAGACAATAGGCCACTTCAGTTTGTTGAATTCGAAAAGTCGATCGGTCAGGCAATCTACACCTCGGCAACTCCGGCTGAATATGAGCGCAAGAATTCGAGCCAGATCGTCGAGCAACTGATCCGCCCGACCGGTCTTTTGGATCCGGTGATCGACATACGTCCAGTTGTCGAAAAAGGCGAATTCAGAGGCCAGATCGCAGACTCTATAGTCGAGGCGGAAAAGACAATCAAAGCTGGCTTCCGCGTCATTCTAACAACGCTCACCAAAAAGATGGCAGAAGACTTGGTTGATTTTTTGAAGGAGCGCAAGATTCGTGCCGAATATTTGCACAGCGACATTAAGACAATTGAACGTATCGAAATTCTGACAAATTTCCGTAAAGGAGATTTCGACGTGCTGGTTGGAGTGAATTTGCTTCGTGAAGGATTGGACTTGCCGGAAGTGGCTTTGATCGGCATTCTTGATGCGGATAAAGAAGGATTTTTGCGCTCCGAAACGTCCTTGATCCAGATTATTGGCCGTGCTGCGCGTAATGCAGAAGGTCGCGTCATTATATATGCTGACCAGGTAACCGGATCGATTGACCGTGCAGTAAAAGAAACTCGCCGCCGCCGCTTACTTCAGGAAGCTTATAACAAAGAGCACGGCATTACACCGAAGACTATTGTGAAAGCGATCAAGTCGATCGCTGACCAATTGCAATCTGAACATCAGAAAGCGGTGGCTGAAGAATTGCGCGTCGATGAAGCGGAATTCAAAAAAAATCCAAAAGCTGTCATTAAAAAGAAAGAAGCTGAAATGAACGAAGCGGTCAAAGCGCTCGACTTCGAGACCGCGGCCATTCTGCGCGACGAAATTCAGGTGCTGTATGACAAATTAGATGGAATTGCTCCTGCGACGGCAACCAAGAAAAAGAAGAAGAGAAAAGATTAGTTGGGTGGTGGCCAAATGGCCTATTTTGTGCTATATTCCGCCAAATGTCAGCAAAAAAGCCGTCAAAAACCGACTTTAACCCCGGCGCCGAAAAGATCGTCGTTAAAGGTGCGCGTACGCACAACCTGAAGAACATCACGGTCGAGATGCCGCGCAACAAGATGGTGGTGTTTACCGGTCTCTCGGGATCAGGTAAATCTTCTTTGGCATTCGACACCATTTTCGCCGAAGGTCAGCGTCGCTATGTTGAATCACTTTCGTCGTATGCGCGCCAATTCTTGCGCCAAATGCAAAAGCCGGATGTTGACGAGATTGCTGGTCTTTCGCCGGCAATTTCCATCGATCAGAAATCCCATTCAAACAACCCGCGATCGACGGTAGCGACTCAGACCGAAATTTATGATTATCTGCGCGTGCTTTTTGCACGTATCGGTCATCCTCACTGCTTGATCTGTAATCGCGAGATCAAGCGTCTTTCCAACGAAGAGATTTTGGAAGCGATCATTGCTGACGTCTCGGGCAAGGGAACCACTCAATCGCACGCAGCGGATGAAAAGGCAGTAAAAGTCATGGGAGTCGCTGTCGATAAATCGAAAGTTCGCATTTATGCGCCGGTAGTGGTCGGACGAAAGGGAGAATACTATCAGATGCTCTATGACTATCTGGGTAAAGGTTACGAAACAGCCAAGGTCGACGGTCAGGTCAAAAAGCTGCGCGAGCGTATCGAGCTTGAAAAGAATAAAAAGCACGATATCGATATCCTTATCGACGAGTTTTATGTGAGCGAATTCAAGGACAATGCTAAAACCGTGCGCGAGCGACTTTCTGAAGCGATCGAACGTGCTGTTCATGAATCAAATGGTCTTTTGAAGATCGAAGATCCGCGTGGCGAGAAATTGATGTCGGTCAAATTCATGTGCCCGTACGACGGATATGCTTATCCTGAAGTCGAGCCGCGCCTTTTCTCGTTTAACTCACCCTATGGCGCATGTCCGACCTGTAATGGTTTGGGTACGAAATATATTTTTGGTGACGAGCCGTGCGAGACATGTAAGGGAGCGCGTCTGCGTGAGGAAGCATTGCATGTGCTTATCGGTGGCAAGAACGTCGTCGATGTGACACGTATGTCCATTTCACAGGCCCATGATTATTTCACGGGTCTCGAAATTTCGGATAAGGAACGCACTATCGCCAAGGTGGTCTTCAAAGAGATCGAGTCTCGTCTGAAATTCATGCTTGATGTTGGTATCGAGTATCTGACCTTGGATCGTCGCGCGCACACGCTTTCAGGAGGAGAAGCGCAGCGTATTCGATTGGCAAGTCAGCTTGGTTCAGGCCTGGTCGGTGCCTTGTATGTTCTGGACGAGCCGACGATCGGCCTGCATCAGCGCGATAACGATCGGCTGATCAAAACGCTTTTGAATTTGCGCGATTTGGGCAATACGATTTTGGTTGTCGAACACGATGAAGACACTATTTTCGCGTCCGATTATATTGTCGACATCGGTCCTGGTGCGGGCGTTCATGGCGGTCACGTTGTCGTTGCTGATTATCTTGAACCTTTGCTTACGGCAAAAGAAAATAAGTCCGAGTCGCTTACCTTGGCATATCTGCGCGGCGAAATGAAAATAGATTTGCCGGATGTACGCCGTAATCAGGACAAGGGCAAGCTTTTGATCCGTGGTGGCCAGATTTTCAATATCAAAAACCTGAATGCAGATATTCCATTGGGCAAACTGGTTTGTATTACTGGCGTTTCTGGATCGGGTAAATCTTCGTTCCTCTACGAGATCATTCATAAAAATCTTCAGGCCCGTCTCGAGAAAAAGCATCGCTCGGCCGAGACATTCAATTGTGCATCGTTTAGCGGCACAGAATATATTTCTCGCACTATTCTGATTGATCAGTCGCCGATTGGCCGTACGCCTCGCTCGAACCCGATGACATACACCGGCGCATGGTCGTTCGTTCGCGAACTTTTCGCCGAAACGGCCGAAGCACGCGCTCGCGGCTGGAAGTCCAATCGTTTCTCTTTTAACGTCAAAGGTGGCCGTTGTGAAGCCTGCCAAGGAAACGGCGAAATCGCAGTCGAAATGCACTTCTTGCCGACCGTGTACGTGCCGTGCGAAGTTTGCCAGGGCAAGCGCTTCATGAAAGAGACGCTCGAAATCGAATACAAGGGCAAGAATGTCTATGATGTGCTTCAGATGACGGTTGAAGAAGGATTAAAATTCTTCGAAGACATTCCAGCTGTTTATGACCGCCTGCGCACGCTTTCTGATGTGGGTCTTGGCTATTTGGAACTGGGCCAGTCTGCGACGACGCTTTCGGGCGGTGAAGCTCAACGCGTCAAAATCTCGTCCGAATTGTATCGTCCGGATACGCACCGCACGGTGTATCTCTTGGACGAACCGACGGTGGGCCTTCACTATGAAGATGTTCGCAAACTTATCGAGATCCTCCAGAAGCTTGTTGATCACGGTAATACCGTTATTGTCATCGAGCATAATCTTGATCTCATTAAATGCGCCGACTACATTTTGGACATGGGTCCGGAAGGTGGCGAGGGTGGTGGGTATTTGGTTGCAAAAGGTACGCCAGAAGATGTGTCTCATAATGAAAAAAGCCACACCGGTAAGTATCTTAAAAAGCTTTTGAAAAAAGAGCGCGGCGGAAAGAAGTCGGAATAGAAACAAAGCGGCGAAGCGGCAAGTATTAATGGCGTATGAGAAACTTCGCCATCGCGTTTTTGTTTGTGGTTGCGGTCCTTGTACCGGCCGGATCCGCTTCTGCTGCAACCTTGTATTACAACAATTCGGTCTATAGCGTTGATAGTCAGTGGGTGACGCTCGTCAATTGGTTTCTTGATAATGGATATGGATCAGGTGCAACAACATTGCCCTCGAACGGGGATTACGTGTATATCGACGGCACGGGCGCATATGCAGATTTGACGTCCGATCCAGTCTCGCTTTCAGGAATTTCTGTTGGTGAAAATTCGGGTGGCTCGGGCATCGAATTACACGGAGTTTCAGGTGACGCATCTTTTCACGGCACTTCATTTAATGAGGGTGATATTGATGGCGACGCGACATTCGAAGATGATTCCTATAACGGATCGAATGGAAATGTTACGGGCGATGCTACATTCTCGGACTCGACCTATAACGAAGGGGACGTGGGAGATTCGGCAGACTTTACAGGTGATTCGTATAACGGATCCGGCGGCACAGTTGGTGGCGACGCGACACTTACCGATTCAACATACAATGAAGGGTCAATAGGGGGCGATGCGACGTTTGATGGGGATTCATACAATGGTTCGGGAGGTTCGGTTGGCGGCGATGCGGATTTTTCTGAGTCAACATACAACGAGGGTGACGTGGGTGGATCCGCAACGTTTACGGATACCGCATACAATGGATCTGATGGGGCGGTGGCACAGGACGCAGCATTCTCGGATTCCACCTATAACGAAGGTCATGTTGGAGGAGATGCAACGTTCACCGATGCTGCGTACAACGGATCGGGCGGTGTTGTTGCGGGCGCGATCAATCCTGAACCCGCGCCGGCTGTGAGTGAGCCCGCAGCCGAACCTGCTCCAGAACACCGTCATCACAGCACGTCTTCGGCGCGCCGGGCGGCGAATCTGGAATTCCTTCGCGTGTATCATGCGGCGCAAAGCGAGCTTGCTCAATAATGGCAATAAAAAGCCCGGCGCGTGCCGAGCTTCGGAGTCAAAAATTTTTAACCCTCTTCGAGACGTTTTCGTTCATCGTAAATCGACTTGAGATGTATACCGATGACGAGGAAACCAAGACAGACTGCTGCGGTGCAGGCCAAGTTGAGACGGTCGCCTCGTTCTGCGAACCGAATGGTTGCGTACGCACATGCGCCTGCTATCGCGTATGCGCCGATGCAGACATCTCGTGCGCTTTTCGGGCGGCAGTACTTGAGGCGGGCATTCAGTCTCACCATGGCCAAGATACTAGCCGCGAAGAAAATAATTATGAGGCACATGAAGCAGAGTGCCTGGAACAGATCTTCGTGAATGATAGACATCGTCACGAGATATCCGAAGAGAAGCGTCAGGCTGAGGCAAACAAAGCACCAAAGAGCCAGCGGTCTTGTGCCGAGAGTTCGTGTGGGTTTTGACATGGGGGGAAAGAGCATCTGGCGCCATTAGATCATAAACTTGTCGGCAGTGCAACTTTGTGAGATAGAGTAAAGGGCGGCACGCGCGAA
>DATCXV010000006.1:0-9439 GCA_036565605.1 Minisyncoccota bacterium
ATCGCGTCGCTGAAGCTAAACGCTGGCCCAACCGACACTACCAGCCCACTCGAAATTCCGAGTGCTCCAATCACCCTTTTCGTCGGACCGAATCACTCAGGGAAGAGTGTTTTGTTACGCGAAATTCAACGATCGATACCCAGCGAGAATCCGGCCCGAGGCAAGGTTCTCCACAGCACACATCTTCACCCACTCGATCCCAAGCGAGTGGAGAAATGGCGAAGCGAGCTTAAAGCTTCTGCAACGGACATCCCGGCTAGCCCCCGCGAAGCGGCGAGGGTAAGGGTGCAACTCGGATCATCAATGCACACGCTCGCAAAGACGGAATTTGAAAGCGTCCTGAAGGGGTTGGATAATTTCGGAACCCTGCGGCACGCTTTCCACCCTTGGGGGCACAATGTGCTTAATAGAATAGCGATGGTTCAAGGCGGTAAGGAACGTCTGGGTTTGCTCCATGACGCCGAACGAGGGGACCTCCGGACGAAAGCGACCTCGATTCTCGGCATATTATTTCAGAACGACGACGAACGGCGTCGATTGCAGGAGATCATACACGACGCTTTCGATTGGTATCTCGTGGTCGATCCTACCGTGGGCAATAACTTCCGTGCCGCCGTTTCGCCTGAAAAGCCCGAGCCAGCAATCGAGAGGAGCTTATCGGAAGCTTCACTAGCATACTTCCAGCGCTGCACGTCATTGAGTGAAATGAGTGATGGTGTAAAAGCGTTTTGCGGCATGATGGCGGCGGTCATTGCGAGCGATGCGGAGGTGATTCTCATTGACGAACCTGAAGCCTTCCTCACGCCCGCCATCACCATAAATCTCGCCAAGCAGTTGTGCAGCGAGACGCGACAGAGGGAGCAACAGCTGTTCATAGCGACTCATAGCGCGGCATTTTTGATGGGGTGCATCCAGGCCGGTGTTGGTGTTAACATTGTTCGCCTGACCTACCGAAAGGGTCGCGCCACTTCGCGGATGCTTTCGCCCGGAGAACTTACACCCCTGATGCGAAATCCGCTCCTGCGCTCCGTTGGCGCGTTAAACGGGCTGTTTTACGAGTCCGTCGTTGTCTGTGAGGCCGACGCAGACCGTTCGTTTTACGATGAGATTAACCACAGGACACTCACGGTAAACGACGCGCGAGGTATTCCAGAATGTCTTTTTCTCAATGCCCAAAATTGGCAGACTGTTGGGCGGGTGGCGGCTCCGCTACGCAAACTTGGAGTTGCGGCGGCGGTGATTGTGGATGCCGATGTAATTCAATCAAAAGACAGCACCGGCTTCCAAGAGCTTCTATCCTCCCTTGGCCTTCCAGAAGGAACCCGGACGGCGCTCGGACAAATTCGCGGAAAATTCCACGCGCGGACAAAGGACCAAAAGGACGCGCTAAAATCGGCTGGAACGAGTAGCCTTTCCGGCGACGACAAAGGAGATTTCGAGAATTTCGTTACCCAGTTGTCGGCTTACGGCATTTTCTTGGTTCCATGTGGTGAATTGGAGGGGTGGCTCAAAACCCTTACACGACCGACTTGGAGCGGGAAAGCAGAGTGGTTAATTAGCACCTTTGAAGCGATGGGTGACGATGCGAGTAGCCCTGCTTACTTGCGCGCCACGGCTGGCGACGTTTGGGACTTCATTGGTAAGATCCGTCAGTGGCTACATGACCCGTGCCGGAAGGGCATGCCAATTTGAGCTGAAGCTGCGCCTGCTGGCCTCACGCCCTCGAGGGAAGGCCATACCCAAATACTAACTAGACAGCTCTGGCTAGTATGGTAACTTTAATCGCATGAACTCTTCCCCAGGAAAATACTTTCTCTACGCCCGAAAATCGACGGACGAGAGCAACCGCCAAGTGCTCTCAATTGAGGCGCAGCTTTTTGAGGTTCGTGAATTGGCCAAACGTGAGGGCCTCGAAATTGTCCGGACTTTCGAGGAGAGCCGCACGGCCAAGGAGCCCGGCCGTTCGCAATTCAATTTGATGCTTTCGGAGATCGAGAAGGGCAAAGCGGACGGCATACTTTCATGGCATCCGGACCGACTGGCGAGAAACAGCCTCGATGGCGGGCGTATCGTTTACCTCGTCGACACGGGAAAGCTACGTGACCTTCGCTTCCCCACGTTCCGCTTTGAGCCGACCGCCCACGGAAAGTTCATGCTCAACGTAGCATTTTCTCAAAGCAAATACTACGTCGATAACCTCTCAGAAAACATAAAGCGCGGTATCCGGCAAAAGCTGCGTAACGGTATTTGGCCCGCCCGGGCGCCCGTTGGATACCTTAACGACAGAAATCATCGAACAATCGTCGTTGACCCGGAAACCGCACCTCTCGTGCGCAAAACCTTCGAATTGTATGCGACGGGTAATTACGCGCTGCATGAAGTAAGGAACCGCATGAATGAGGCCGGGTTCGTCGCGTTTACCGGCGCGCGGTTCTCCGTCTCCAACTATCAGCGTATGCTCAAGAACCCGATTTATTGCGGGCTTCTTCTCTCAAATGGGGAGATTTTCGAGGGTAAACACGAACCCATCATCTCCAAGCGCCTCTTTGACGAGGCACAGGCGGTCATGGAGCAGAAGAGTAAGGCCAAAACGCCTCAACTGAAACCATACCTCTATCGCGGGTTCTTTCGCTGCGGTGAATGCGGCTGCATCGTCACGACGGAGACGCAGAAGGGGCACAACTACCTGCGATGCACCAAACGGGTCTCCCCGTGCACCCAGAAATACGTGCGAGAGGAGGTCATCGCGGACCAGATTGACCGGGCAATCGGTCGTGTGGGCCTTGAAACCCAAATTGCCGACGCAATGCTCGCGGAACTGGAGAACGAGCGCAGGGCATTCTTGGAAGCTCAAGCAGCGGCAATCGCCGCAACCAAAGAGGAAATCGCGTCAGTCGACAAACAGACCGACCTACTGCTCGACATGCGCCTATCGGGGCAAATCGACGATCAGGAATATGTTTCCAAGAAGCATGGTCTGGTCAGCCGAAAGGCTGAGTTGAAGGGAAAACTGGAGTCGTTTTCGACAAATCGTCGGAATCGGTTCGAACCGGTCAGCCAGTTCGTTTCAGAGGCCAAATACGGGGCAAAATTGCTGGTCGACGGAAAACCGGACCAAAAACGCGATTTTCTAAAAAAAATCGGTTCGAACCTACGAGTTGCCGAAAAAACGCTCTCGGTAGAGTTCAAAAACCCTTGGCAATTCGTGGCCGATTTCAATTCCACGCGGGCGTCAGCCCGCGCCGACAACGAGTTTTCTAACGAACAACTAATATGGCGGAGACGCAGGGATTCGAACCCTGGAGCCAGTTTTACCCGGCTAACACATTAGCACTGTGCCGCTTTCGACCACTCAGCCACGTCTCCGTGCCAAAAGACAATATCACATCGACATCCCTTTTTCTATGTGATAAGGTCGTTCCGGAACCAAAAAGGAGTAATCTGTGAAAACTGAAGAAACTATAAGGCCACATGGCTTTATCTCTGAACTGGCGGATACCGCAAGGACTGCCTACAAACCAAAATCCCCTGCTATCACCGCAGGACGAGGACCGTCCGGATCCATTCGGATCATTCCCTATGGCCGCGGCGTTTTTCGGGTCGTGATCTTCACCAATCAGAAAAAAGATTTGGAAGAATATGTCACGTTTACCCAACGGGAACTAAATACCGCTTTTGGCATCGGAGACGACTGGCTGAATGATTCGGCCTTCGCGCTGGAGGCAGGAGCCGAATACGGTATAAAAGACCTCTTCGTCCGGACCGGAAATAATCTGGTCCTCTTCGTGGAAAACCGAGAGATCTGTATCCGAGTATCAGAAGAGATTCGCGGATTCATCAAACGTCACGGATGGTGACAACAAGGCGCGTCATGCGACGCGCCTTTTTTCTATCCGGAATCTTTAACTACTTCTTTTGTGATGCAAAAGCATCTCGACCGCGTGTTCCATCGAACCCGCCTCGCGAACCGCACCGCCATTCACAAAGAATATATCGTCAGCGCCCGCGATCGTGTTCAGGCGGTGCGCAATCACCACTTTTGTTGTGTGGGTCGGCAATTTTTTAAGAACTTCTTCCAGCGCCTGTTCGGTCACCGTGTCGATGTTGGCCGTTGCTTCATCCAAAATAAGAATTTCTGGCTCGCGCAAGACAGCGCGGATAAATGCGATCAACTGTCGCTCGCCCAAAGACAAAGCGCTTCCTGCCCCAACCGTTGTCTCCAACCCTTTTGAAAAACGCGAGAGGAGCGGTGCAAGGCCTCGTTCCGAAAGAAGCTTTTCAAGATCCGCGGCGGAAATATCTGCATAGCGCTCGTTTCCGTACAAAATATTGTCACGTACGGTGCCCGTGAAAAGGAACGCGTCCTGCAGAATGAATCCGATCTTTTTCGTGCGCTCGGCCGGATCGTATGACCGGATATCGCGGCCATCAAGAAGCACCGTACCAGAGGTCGGGTCATACAGACGTGCGATCAAAGATGCTGTTGTGGTTTTGCCGCCTCCCGTAGGACCGACCAAGGCGTACGTCTTGCCGCGCTCGAAAGCGAAATTGACGCCAGCAAGAACTTGCGAACCGTCCGGATAGCCAAATGACACATCCTTGAATTCAACGATCGGCGCCACAACCGATGCATCGGTCGGGACTGCCGTCTTCTCTATCGGCAGGATTTTCAAATCAGATTCAAGATGAAGGATTTCACCAATGCGGTCCCATCCAGCCATAGCCGACTGGAACGACGCAAAAAGCTGGGCCACTTCGCGAAGCGGATCGTAAAAGCGTGTGGCATACAGGACAAAGCTCACCAAAAGACCAATAGCGAACTCGCCGCGCACCACAAGCGCGATACCATAACCCAAAACCAGAAGCTGGGCGATGTTCGAGGCGAAGTCATAGACCGGCGTAAAGGTACCACTTGCCATACCAGCAGTGACCGCACTTTTGAAACTCTTATCATTCGATTCGCCAAAGCGTTCACGGAAATAGTCGCGGCGATCGAAAGCAATAGTAACGCGGAAAGTACCAATCGATTCTTGGATTTCGGCGGACAATGCTCCAGCAGCATCGAGCGACACTTTATTCTTTCGCTTGGCCCACGGATTAAATGCAACCGTGAAGATAAGAATTCCCACTGCAGGAATCATGGCCATCAAGGCAAGCTTCCAATTGATCGACAAGACAAAGATCGCCGCACCCACGACGATAAAGAAGTTGGCAACAAAGCGTCCCAAGGCCTGCGAAAAGAATGTGTTCACCTTTTCCGTGTCATTGTTTACACGAGAAATGAGATCTCCTGCCTTGTTCTGGTTAAAGAATGAAAGCGGCAATTCCTGGAGCTTTTCGAAAACACGATTGCGCAAGCGCCACAACATTCGCTGCGAAACACCACCGAGCATGCTGATCTGGCCATAGTTAAGTGCGAACGCTACGGCGTACAAAAGCGCCAGCATGATCGCGTATCCGGCAACGATCTTGTAATTGCCTGTCTTTACGCCTTGATCGATGGCAAAGCCAGTAAGAAGCGGCCCCAAAAGATTGAGCCCTGAGTTTGCAACCGCCATGAAGAGCGCCAAAAACATCTTGCCGCGATCTTCGCGCAAAAGCGGCCAGAGCGATTTCGCAGCTCGAGCAAAAGACCTTCCTTCTCGCGTAACGTTTTTAAGATCGTAATTCATATACATTCGTACTTTTCTGAGACTCGGCTATTTGGACATATTCAGGAGAAGATCCCAAAAGCTCTTTATGCGTACCGACAGCAAGCGCCTCACCTTCCATCAGGAGAACAACTTTGTCGAACGTAGCGGCCGAAGAAACTTTCTGAGTTACCGAAATGACGGTCGTACCCGGATATTCAAGCGATACATTCTCCAAAATCTTCTGTTCAGTTGCCGCATCGACGCGTGCCGTGAAGTCATCAAGAAGCAGAACCTTCGGATTAAGAACCAGAGCGCGAGCAAGCATGACGCGCTGTTTTTGTCCGCCGGAAAGCGAAGTGCCGCGTTCGGAAACAACACTGTCGAGTCCAGCAGGCAGCCCCGCAACCAAACCTTCCAGTTCGGCAACACGGATAGCTTTCGCCAATGCAGCTTCGCGAGCTTCAGGATCGACCGTGGCCGCAGAACCGAACGCGATATTGTCACGTAACGGCAGATTGAACATTACTGAATCCTGGAAAACGATCGCAACATGTTTGTGAAGCGACTTCCTGCGGTATTCGGTAAGCAGTTTTCCGTCATACAAAACTTCGCCCGATGTCGGCTTCAAAAGTCCAATCAAAGCATAGAGAAGTTGTGTTTTTCCTGCAGCTGTAGGTCCGACGATTGCCACTTTCTCCCCTGCCTTGGCCGAGAACGAAACGTCTTTCAACGCCTGCTTTTCGCCATAGCGCACCGAAAGATTTCTCACTTCGATATCGCCACGAATCTCGGCCTCGATCGTACCCGGCTCTACTTCATCAGGAAGTGAAAGGATGCCGACGATACGGCCATAGGATGCCTGGGCACGGCTGATGACGCTCGACATGAACCCCAAAATAATGATCGGAAAGATCAACAGGAAGAGATAGCTTTGGAAGGCCGTGAACTCGCCCAAGGTCATGCTGCCCGCGATGATAAAGTGTCCGCCCAAAGCCAAGATGCCGACCGTCGCAGCGTTGGCAATAATTCCAACGAGCGGAATCACCATCGAAAACAGACGAAGGATCTTCATGCCGTTGTCACGCGCCTCATCGTTACGTCCGCGGAACTTTGCAATCTCTGAAGATCGTGAGTTGAAGACACGAACCAAAGCTGCACCCAAGATCGATTCATTGATAGAAGCGTTTAATCGATCAATGATACCTTGCGATTTATAAAAGAGCGGACCCATGCTTTTGAACACCAAGGCAAAGATGCCGCCGATAGCCGGGATAATGGCAAGCACCACCAAGGCCAGCTTCCAATCCATATACAGAAGTATCGCTGCCGAACCAATGATCAGACAGACCGATGAAATAACCTGCACGATCGCGTTCGAAGCGAACATTTTAATCGCATCGATGTCAGACGTCAGATTGGTGAGAAGCCGTTCGGGTGACTCTTCTTCCAGACGAGCGTATGAAAACTGGGAAATCTTGTCTGCCAAATTTTTTCGCAAATCGCGCGCGGCCCGTTCCGAGACATATGCCTGATACGCCGCTTGACCCAAAGAAAGAACAAGCATACCAAGCGCCACCAAGACGAATGTCGTGGCAATTGAATGGATGTTGAAGGTGCCATGAACATAGGAATCGATGCCACGAGCAACAAGCCTGGGCACAACCAGGTTAAGCGCGTTCGAACCGATCGTAAACACAACCAAAGCCGCCACGGTTCCCTTATAAGGCGCTAGAACCGCGAAGACATTGGGTCGTTTGGACTGTATAGTAGTGGCCATGGACGAAAAGAAGTTCCAGCATACCATCTTGGACTATTACGCCAAGTCCGGACGAAAGTCTCTTCCCTGGCGAAGAACCACGGATCCTTATCGGATCTTGGTCTCTGAAGTGATGCTCCAGCAGACCCAAGTGCCTCGAGTACTGAAAAAATACAAGGAATTTCTGACTGCTTTTCCGGATGTTCGGACACTTTCTCAAGCAAAGACGTCGGAAGTGCTCAAGGTTTGGCAGGGATTGGGGTACAATCGCCGCGCGCTTGCTTTGAAGCGCGCGGCAGAAGCGGTTGTGACAGAACATGACGCGAAGTTTCCGAAGAGCTTCGAAGAACTGATCGCACTGCCCGGCATCGGACCAGCTACCGCTGGTGGGATTCTCGCCTATGCTTTCGGTATCCCTACCGTTTTCATCGAGACAAATATTCGCGCCGTTTTCCTGCACCACTTTTTCGCTAATAAAAAGAATGTTCATGACAAAGACCTCTTTCCTCTTATCGAAGCAACACTTGATCGAGAAAATCCGCGCGATTGGTATTACGCATTGATGGACTACGGTGTTCATTTGAAACAGACATTCCCCAATCCGTCGCGCCGATCGCGGCATCATGCAAAACAGACGCGTTTTAAAGGCTCGAACCGCGAAGTACGATCAAAAATCTTAAAGTTTCTTCTGGAGTCTCCCGCAACAGAGGCAGATGTCATTACATATATAGGAGAAACCCAACACGACGTGCATAAAAACATCGACGCCTTGGTTGCCGAAGGTTTTCTGGCACGAAACAGAAATGGCCGCTTGCGCGTAGTATGAGCAACTTCATACACGCATGAAAATTTATATCACTATCGTCGTTTTGATACTTTTAATCGCTGGAATTACCTATGCGTACCGTACTCACGAGCCAGAAACCCAAGGCATTCCTCCGGGTGTCGTATGCACCATGGACGCCAAGCTTTGTCCTGATGGTTCATACGTAGGCCGTCAGGGACCTAATTGCGAATTCGCCCAATGCCCCGGTACCAGTTCTTCGTCGGGTACTCACGCATCAGGCACCATCGATTTCGAAGGAAACGTACAGTAAAATGACCGGGTGCATCCAAATCATCCCCTTGAATCACACTTCCGTCTGCTTGGCCCGATCAAGGCCGGCTTGTCACGTCTGGGACTTAAGACAGTAGAGGATCTTCTATACCACTTCCCCGTCCGCTATGGTGACACGGCCGAGACGCGCAACATTTCATCGCTACGCAAAGGTGACGAGGCCGTGGTCTTTGGACGAATATCGAAACTGAAAACATCAAAAGGTTTCCGTACAAAAATTGCCATGGCAGATGGCTGGCTCGAAGATGATTCGGGCCGCATCAAGTGCGTCTGGTTCAATCAACCGTATCTGGCCAAGATGATCGCAGACGGTGCTTTGGTCCGCGTCGAAGGCAAAGTTTCGCAGAGACGTGCAAAAACAGACGCCGCACCCGAGAGCGGTGAGCTCTATCTTTCAAACCCGAAGGTCGAAGCTGTCGACAAAATACCAGTCGCTGTCGGCGAATCTCTTTTCGGCAGCGACTCTGGCATAAACACTTTGTATCCTGTCTACCCTGAAACCAAAGGCATTTCATCGAACTGGATCTATCATTCGATCCAGAAAATTTTCAAAAGTGGCATTCTTGAAACACTCCAAGATCCGGTGCCGGCAGATGTGCTTGCCCGATACAATTTGCCATCACTCCAAACTGCCCTTGTCTGGATTCATGCACCACAGAACGAGAAAGACGCTTTGGCTGCGCGCAAGCGTTTCGCCTTCGAAGAAGTTTTTTTCATCCAACTCGAACGCCAGAAGGAAAAGAAGGAGTGGAAAAAGAATCCCGCATTCGTGATCGAGCCATCCGAAGCAACCGTGAAGTCGTTCACGTCCCGCTTTCCCTTCCCCTTCACCGACGGACAGAACAAAGCGATCGCCGATGTGCTTGCTGACTTCAAACGCGGACATGCTATGTCGCGCCTGCTTGAAGGCGATGTCGGTTCGGGAAAGACTGC
>DATCXV010000017.1:0-14796 GCA_036565605.1 Minisyncoccota bacterium
TCGGCTTCATTGCATCCACTACAGTCAATCCAATATTCGGCATGTAGGTATGATTTTATAGTAACATATAGCGCTAAGGGTGTAAAGAACACACAAAATTTTCTGTACTTTTTACTAAAAATCCCAGCATTCCTTACAAATGCACAATGATGGCGATCGGCTTATCGGGCGGGCACAGTTCTTAAAGGAATTCCTGCGTCGAAAATATCACTAGGAGAAGCAGGTGAAATTATTTCTTCGCCGCCTCAACCCACGCGTTTTCCGTTTCGGAGAGGCGGAACGGCGGGCGCGAGCAAGGAAGAAGGCGGAACGGACGAAGAGGATCGCGGTCTAGTCTCCAAGCTGTGGATAGCCGGCCTTGAATTCCATGTAATACTGTTTTGGCTACGGCTGGAAGTGTGCAACCCACCCTTGCGAAAGCGAGTTAGGTGATGGGCCCTGTCCAACCATTAAGTAGCCGCCACTCCGGCATCGGGGTGGCGTATTTTTTGGTAACGCGAGAAATCGCTTACAGAGAAGCTCCAGGATTTAGTGACCTGACGCACGAAAACTGAGCCATTGCGAATGCAAGTCTGGGCTGTAAAGAACACACAAAATTTTATTAAAAAATACAGAAAATTTTATTTGCTTTTACACAAAGATGCTTGCGGTCCAATCTATTTTTGTGTTTGATGGGCAAAGATTTTCTTTATGATTGAACAAAATATTGAAGACGTGATCACAGTGGATTCGACTAAACCTCTGCGTTATCCGGCCAAGACCAATAAGGTCTCGGATCGCTCTCCGGAACTTGTTGGTCCAAAAAGCTTTCATCCAGCGGATCTAGAGCCCTGGCTTCATCCATCGCAGCGGACAGGAAGTTTGTCGGGAATTGTGTTGCGAGAGCACCTCAGGGAAAGTGGAATGTTGCAGAGGTGCTTGAGTTTACGCGAAATTCAAGCTATTCATGCTCGCGGCATCGATTTCTTTCATAAATACTTTGCAGGGCTTGTTCTGTCAGGCTTCCGGACACTTGTTCGTGTGGACTATGAGCCGATCATATTTCGAGGGTCGGATCTCTGCGTTCCGTGCTTATGCGAACAACCGTTCGAGATCGTTTGGTGCTGGATTGGTAACGACTAGCGTCACATGATGCCCGCAGTACTGTGGAAGCCCGCCGTGTGAGCGGGCTTTTTTTATGCACGCCGCTCATATATACTCTTTCCATCAACCTACAGCTATGATCATCACCTACCAAGGCGGCGCATTTTTTAAAGTACAGTTCGGCGATATTACGCTGGCCGTCAATCCTGTTTCGAAAGACTCGAAAAAGTTCAAGGCTTCGCGCTTTGGTGCTGATGTGGCGCTGGTTTCGGCCAATGATCCGGACATGAACGGTGTGGATCAGGTTTCTTTCGGTGAAAAGCAGGCATTTATCGCGCAGGGTCCGGGCGAATATGAAGTGAAAGATGTATTCATCAAGGGCTTCAAGTCCGAAACAAAATACGGTATGCCGGACGATGAGTCGCGTATCAATACGATCTATACCGTCTCGCTCGAAGGCATGAATTTGTGCTTCTTGGGCGCCTTGTCGACCAAAGAACTTCCTTCGGAGGTCGCTGAATCGATCGATGACATCGATATTTTGTTCGTGCCCATCGGTGCACCGGGAACATTGTTGCCAGCAGACGCGGCCAAGCTTGCGGTAAAGCTTGAACCGAAGCTTGTCATTCCGGTCTATTTCGGCGACAACGCGGCATTGAAGGCTTTCTTGAAGGAGTCTGGCGAAGAAGCTCAGAAGTCTCAGGACAAGCTCACCATCAAGAAAAAAGATTTGGAAGGGAAGGAGGGTGACGTGATGGTGTTGGAGGCCCAGGCATAAGACGGCCGCGCGCCGAAGGCGCGCGGCGAAATCACATGTTCGAATATCTCGATCGATTGCGAAAAAAGCCCGAACCAGATCGACGCAAAGCGGTCTTGGGAATTTCTGTGGCAGTCACCATTATTATTGTTGTGGTTTGGGTCTTTATGACGACCGTTCGCATCCGTGGCATGGATTTTTCGATACCAAAAGAAAGTGAGGAAGCTTCTGTACCAAGTCTTTCTGACACCTTTTCAACGTTCTCAGATCGAATGAAGAGTATCTTCTCGGGCGGAGTGACATACGATGCGGACGCTGTGGAAAAGTAACAGCACCTCATTAAATCAAGGTGTCAAGTACTTGAAAAGCCCTAAAAATGGTATGATTTCAACACTATGAGCCCAAAACCAGCCTCGCCAGAAGAGAAACTTCCGTTTGAAGACAAGGGCATCGTCCCGCGTTCGATCGTGACCGAAATGCGCGAGTCGTATCTTGACTACGCGATGTCGGTTATTACTTCGCGTGCACTTCCTGACGTTCGTGATGGTTTGAAGCCGGTGCATCGACGCATTCTTTTTGCGATGCAGGATATCGGGCTCACCGCTTCGGCAAAGACCAAAAAATCCGCAACGATCGTCGGTGACGTGCTTGGTAAGTACCATCCGCACGGCGACGCATCGGTGTATGAAGCGATGGTGAAATTGGCACAGGATTTCTCGACGCGTTACCCGCTTGTCATCGGCCAAGGTAACTTCGGTTCGATCGACGGTGATGGCGCCGCAGCGTATCGTTATACCGAAGCGAAGATGTCGCGTTTGGCAGGTGAATTGCTTCGCGACATTGATAAAGAAACGGTCGACTTCCGCCCGAATTATGACAACACGCGCAAAGAGCCGTCGGTCCTACCGACTGCCGTCCCGAACCTTCTTTTGAACGGAACGCTGGGCATCGCCGTCGGTATGGCGACGAACATTCCGCCGCATAATTTGGGTGAGATCATCGATGCCACTACGCATCTGATCGACGACAAAGATGCCACTTCTGAAGATCTTTTGAAATACGTCAAGGGCCCCGACTTCCCGACGGGCGGCACTATTTATAGTGAGAAGGATATCCATCACGCTTATTCCACCGGCAAGGGTGGCGTCGTCTGTCGCGGTGATGCAGAAATTATCGAGAATAAAGCCGGACAATACCAGATTGTTATCACCTCGATCCCGTATCGTGTGGTTAAGGCAGATCTTATCGTCGCCATCGCCGACTTGGTCCGTGAGAAAAAGATCGAAGGCATTAAAGGTCTGCGCGACGAATCGGCTAAAGACATCCGCATCGTCATCGACCTGAAACAGGGTGCTCACCCTCAGAAGGTTTTGAACTTTTTATACAAGCACACCCAACTTGAAGATACCTTCCATTTGAATATCGTGGCGCTTGTCAAAGGCCGTCCAGAGACGCTTGGTCTTAAGTCGATCCTCGAATCTTTCGTCGAACATCGCGTCGAAGTGGTCAAGCGCCGCACTCAATACGACCTGCGCATTGCTGAAGCGCGCGAGCACATCTTGCTTGGCCTTAAAAAGGCGCTCGATCATATCGACGAGATCATTGCTCTTATCAAGAAATCCAAAACGGTCGAGGATGCCAAGACGGGTCTTATGAAGACGTTTAAATTCTCGGACCTTCAGGCCCAGGCCATCTTGGATATGCGTCTTCAGAAGTTGGCCGGTCTTGAACGTAAGAAAATTGAAGATGAATTGAATGCGGTTCAGGCTTTGATCAAGGAATTGAAGGAACTGCTCGCCTCGCCGAAGAAAATTTTGGGTGTTATCAAGCAGGAGTTGGTCGATATTAAGGCCAAGTATGGCGACGAGCGCCGCACCAAGGTTGTTCGTTCGGGCGTCAAAGCGCTTTCAGATGAAGATCTAATTCCGGATGTCGAGAATGTGCTTGTGCTTACCCAGGGTGGTTATGTGAAGCGCACTGTGCCGGACGAATACCGCAGGCAAAAGCGCGGAGGTGTCGGTGTCATCGACCTTGATACCAAGGAAGAGGATTTTGTGACGAACCTGGTCACCGCCAATACCCATGCGGACATTTTGTTCTTCACGGACAAGGGCAAGGCGTATCAAATCAAGATGTATGAATTGCCGGAAGGACGCCGTGCAACCAAGGGCAAGGCGCTGGTGAATTTCTTGTCGCTTTCTGATGATGAAAAAGTGACGTCGATCTTGCCGATGCCAAAGGCAGCAAAGGAAATGGCTGCGCTCTCGCTTGTTATGGTGACAAAGGAAGGTACGGTAAAGAAGGTTAAGGCCGAAAGCTTCCACGATGTCCGTCGTTCGGGCCTGATCGCTATCACACTTGAAGGTGGTGACGCGCTGGTTTCTGTTTCGTTCTGTTCGAAGGGCGACGATGTTTCTATCGTCACGGCCGAAGGCCAGTCGATCCGCTTCGAAGAAAGCGATGTGCGCGAAATGGGCCGCTCGGCCATGGGCGTGCGCGGTATCAATTTGGGCAAAGGAGACAGCGTCATCAGCGCTGATGTGGTCAAGCCAGGCGCAAAAAGCGCGCGGCTGATGGTCATCTCGAAAAACGGCTATGGCAAGACGACCAAGATGGAGGAATATAAGACTCAGGGCCGCGGCGGTTCGGGCATCCTTACCATGAACGTCACCGACAAGACCGGTCCGGTCATTGCAGCAAAGGTTATTAGCGAAGACGATTCAGAATTGGTCGCGATGTCCAAGAAATCACAGGTGGTCCGCATCGCTCTTTCCGAGATTCCGGTTCTGGGCCGCTCGACCCAGGGTGTGCGAGTCATGAAGCTGCGCGATGGGGATAGTCTCGCTTCGGCGGTTTGCTTGTAGTGCTATACTGGCGACATAATCATTCCCACATGAAAAAAGCACTTTTTGCCGCTCTGTTTGTTGCGTTTGCAAGCATTGCTGTCGCACCTGTTTATGTACTGGCTCAGTCTCAGCCAGCAACCGCTGCGAATGCTCCCAAAATAGCGGTAGATGCATGTTCAACATTCAAAACAGAAGGCATCAAGGGTATTGCTAATTGTGTGGGAGGACTTTTTGGATCTGCAGTTAACTTTCTAATGGCTGCTTCCGTGGTTGTCATCGTTTGGGGTGCGTTCCAGATGATTTACAGCGAAGAAAAGCGAGCGAGCGGACGTCAAACGGTTATTTGGGGAATCATCGGATTGTTTGTCATGATCTCGATTTGGGGCTTTGTTAATATTTTGAACAACACATTCAAACTTAAAACGAATGCTTCCGATGTCCTGAATGACGTAAAGATCGTGCCGTTCTAAATAACCGTTCTTGGTTGCTGGAATGAATCAAGAAAAAAGAGCCCGAAAGATCGGGCTCTTTGTATGTGGGTAAACCACATGTCATTTTTCGATGAGATAGACAGTGAAGTCTACGTCAGCTGTGAACCGCGCCGAGGTTGCCTCGTAAGGCAGTTTCTCTGGCAGTGGGCAGTCGACATCGATTGAGTCCTTGAAGAACAGTGTTCCTGGTTTGAAGTATAGTCGTGCCCTGACCTTCACTCCGTCCGTGAATCGGACTCGTCCGCTCTCGATTTCTTCTTTCGAGAACGTACGATGAGAGAAGGTTTTTGCTTTAACCGGGAACTCTCGCATCGTTGCTGGGGGCTGACTGATAACTGATGCGCCTTGTGTGCCTGAGCCTGAACTCTGCTGAGGAGAGGACGTCTGGGGTGTATCGGTCGGTGTCGGCTTATTGATGGTTTTTATAAGGTCGGTGACAGCTTTTGTATCTGCCTCAGCCTTAAGCCGGGCTTCCTCAGCAGCTTTTTGCTGAGCCTTTTCAGTTCGCTTGGCGACCTCGAGATCTTCGATTGAATTCTTCTTCAAATCTTCTAGCACAGAAAGTGCTGTGATGATTTTTTCGGAGGAATTCACGATGTCCTTGCTCGCAGCTGTTCGTGATGAAAGAATCTGACCTCGGGTTTTTGATGCCTCGGCCTCGATCGAGTTTTTCAAGACCTTGGCGCTCTCGATCACGATAGTGCCAACATCTTTTATGGTGTCATTGACGGTGGTTTTGATGTTCGACGCTTCCTTTTCGATGCTTTGTTGGTGCTGGTTGATCGCGCACGATACTTGATTACTTTTGAACCAAATGATCACAGCGATGCCAGCGCCGATCAGTAGGCACACGAGCAAGGCGAGGTGCAACTTGGACAACAGAGAACGGATTGCGCTCATGTGCGAGATCATTTCTTCTTCGGTTGTCGGTGCGGGCGGGACGGGTGTCGGTATGTTTTGCTGACTCATGATATGGGAGGTTGAATGTTGATTGTTTTCTTTACAGAAGCGGTAAGACCTAATAGGCACCACCGTTTCTGTAAAGAAGTTCTCAACATGGCCTCACACTGACAAAGAACAACATACAGTACTATTATACACCTACATAGTTATAATGTCAAGTGCTGTTGACGAAGCTTTATTAGGCGTATAATTTACTCATGTTCTCCGATCCCGCACACAACATCGAGCAATTGGGTCTTTCGGACGGTCTTGTCGTTGCGGATTTGGGTGCGGGCTCTGGTTTCTATACGATGGAAGCCGCAAAGGCGGTGGCACCCACCGGTCGCGTCTATGCGATCGATGTGCAAAAGGATCTTTTGGATCGTCTTAAAAACGAGGCGCGACGTTTGCATGTTCGCGGCATCGAAACGCTCTCTGGCGATATCGAACGTCTTGGTGGCACCAAGATTCGTGAAGCATCATGTGATGTCGTCATGGTTGCCAACGTGCTTTTCATGATCGAAGACAAGAAAACTTTTCTGGCCGAGGCGCGACGCATCTTAAAGCCGAAGGGCCGGCTCTTGTTGGTTGATTGGTCTGGTTCGTTCTCGCAAATGGGTCCCCATGCGGATCACATTGTGTACAAAGAAGAGGCGATGAAGCTTGCTCGTGCAAACGGCTTCACATTCGAGCGAGAGATCGCGGCGGGCGCTCATCATTATGGTATGATATTCCGCAATGGCTAGTATGTCCCGATTCCAGATCATCTTTACGACCATCCTGGTCTTTTTGGGCGTGGGTGGCGCGATCTTGTTTGCGGTTTCAAAGAATCACAGTACATCGCAGGGCGCTGTCCACCTTACGCTGTGGGGTGCTTTGCCGTCAGGGCAGGTAACATCATTCCTGTCGGAATTGAATCAACAGACAGGAAATGCGGTCAATGTGTCGTATGTCGAGAAAAATGCTGTAAGTATGGAGACGGAACTGGTTTCAGCACTTGCTCGCGGACAGGGCCCGGATCTTATTCTGTTGCCACAGGATCTGGTTGTGCCGCAGTCTGACAAGTTCTATGTGATGCCGTTCGAGAATTATTCCGAACGCACATTCCGTGACTCGTTTGTGCAAGAAGGTGAACTGTTTTTGACACCGTCGGGCGTGATGGGTCTGCCGTTTTCGCTTGATCCTGTGGTTATGTACTGGAATCGCACTTTGCTTACGGATGCAGGCATCGCAAAGCCGCCTGTGTCGTGGGTTGAATTCTATGCATTGGCGCCGAAGCTTGTGAAGAAAGATGCGAACGGTAACATCGTTCAGTCACTTGTTGCTTTTGGTGAGACACGCAATGTGACCCATGCTGATGACATGCTCTCGCTTCTTGCCTTGCAGGCTGGGACGCCGGTCGTGTGGCGTAATCAAGGTGCGTTCCAAAGTGCATTGACCGCGCGCATTGGATCATTCGCACCAGCAGAAGAAGCTCTGTCATTCTTTACCGAGTTCTCGAATCCGGTGAAGACATCGTATTCGTGGAATAGGTCTCTTCCTAATGACCGCGCCTTGTTTGTGGGAGGTAAATTAGCTGTATATTTCGGATACGCGAGCGAAGCGGGACAGATTCGCGCAGCTAATCCGAATCTTGATTTTGATGTCGCTCTTGTACCCCAGACGGACGCGCAGTCCGGCGGACGCACTCTTACCTTTGGCAGGATAAATGCAGTTGCTCTGCTTAAATCTTCGCCGAATCTGGCGTCGGCGTTCCAGGCAGCTGTGACCATGACCAATGCCCAGGCGCAATCGGCATGGATCGCTGTGTCGGGATTGCCACCGGTTCGCCGCGACATGCTGGTCCAGATTCCGGGCGATGCGCTGAAGGCGATCTCGTACAAAAGCGCTCTTATCGCCCAGGGTTGGCTCGAGCCGGGACCGCAGGCTTCTGCTGGTCTTTTCCAGAGGATGGTTGATAACGTAACCAGCGGCCGCATGCGCGTTTCGGAATCAGTGACTCAGGCAAGTGGGGAATTGGACACCCTTCTTCAATCACAGATTTAAATGAAAAAGATTTTTGTATTTTTGGCGGCGATTGTTCTGGTGTTTGGTATTGCACCAGTCACACACGCGGCAGATGGATTCGCACCAAATCAGTTTCCCGGCGGAGATCCCACAGGACAGGCGGTCGACCAGGATGGCGGATTAGGCTCCGGTGACCCGACGAAAGACTCCTTCCAGATCGTTACCTGCAAAGGTGTTGATGATCCGCGCACCGATGCACATGAAAAAGAATGCGATCTGGATCAGCTCCTTCTTATGGCTCGTCGCATCATCCAGCTTGCTTTGTTCGCGCTCACGCCGATCGTGATCGTCATGATTGCTTATACCGGCTTCAAATACATGACGGCGCAAGGCGATGTGAATATGCTTGCCGATGCAAAGAGGATGCTCACGCCGATCGTGATCGGAATTATCCTTATCTTCGCCGCTTGGGTTCTGGTCTATACTGTGCTCGACAAACTGCTTGCCGATCAGATTGGTGAGGTAAAGAAGTCCGATATTGTTCCGTCGGGGATAAATCAATAAGTATGAAAAAAATACTCGCTTTCGTTCTGGTTTCGATGGTGATGCTTTCACCGGTGTTTGTGCATGCTGACCCGCAGGACACTGGCGCAGGTGCAGGAAATCCCGCCGCAGGAGCTGGTGCAGGCAATGGTGCGCCGGCAGCAAAGGTTAATTTTGGTCTTCCAAATCCAGTTGGTGGTGAAAAAGGCGTGAACAGTTTGTATGGTCTTTTCAACAAGATTTTTGGCTTTGTGATCGGTTTGGCATACATTGTTGTGGCGATCTTTATTGTCCTTTCGGGCTTTAAATTCATTACAGCTCAGGGAAGTACCGACAAACTGAACGATGCGAAGCACATGTTTTATGGCACCATCATTGGTGCACTGCTTGTGATTGGGGCGCAGCTTATCGCCGGAGTCTTGAAGACCGTCATAACTCAGATTGCCACGGCCAAATAGCAGGCTTATTTATCCCCAGACGCTCCCGAAAACGTTTTTTTCCTGGTATAATCAGGCGGTATTCTTAGCAGTATTATTCTCTTAGTATTATCTATGAAAAAGTTTGGCATCTTGGCGGCTTCGATCCTGGCGCTTCCGTTCTCGGTGGCTGCTCAGGTGACCCAGAATGTAAGCAGCCTGAATAACATCATCATCTTCGTCAAAGGGCTTCTCAATACAGCACTTCCGCTTATCATCGCTGCTGCGGTTGTGTGGTTCGTATGGAGCATGTTTCAGGTCTTCCTTGCTGGCGATGATGATAAGAAGACAAAGGCAAAGACGAATGCTTTGTGGGGCGTGGTTGCAATCTTCCTTATGGTGTCCATTTGGGGTCTCGTCAACATTCTTTACAACTCACTTGGTCTTGATAGGACAAATAGAGGAGCAGAAGTCATAAATCAGCTTCCGACCAATCTTGGTATTTAGTTATAGTTTCCAATGGACATCCTGAAGATCCCGCAAGTTCAGAAGTTCTTCGAGGTCGTCCTTGATCCGGCTCTTCAAATTCTATTTGCTGCGGCGATCTTGTACTTCATTTACGGAGTGTTCACATTCATTCGTAAATCGGATGATTCTGCGGAACGGATAACAGGTGCCAATCACATTCTTTGGAGCACGGTCGGTCTCTTCATTATGATCTCGGTTTGGGGAATCATCGCAGTGATCAAGAAGACGATCAACGTGTAGCAACAGGGAAGTCTAAGCAAGAAAAAAGGAGCGGGGCGAAAGCCCTGCTCCTTTGTATTATGGCCTTGCATCCAAATACTCGATTCGTGCCCGAGTATCCATGCTCGGTTTGAAGCTGAGTGACGAGATTTTCATTCGGGGTAGTTGTACCCATTCGCCATTCGGCCCGCTTTCGCGACGCGTTGATGGGTCATTGTTGGCCATGACCTCGAATGGGATGCCGTACTCGGTGTGGACTTTAATCTCCTTGCCGAACGGAATTTCGAATTTCGTCCAACGGCCAGCCTGAAGTACTCGTGTGTCCGAGAAGATAATTGTGCCCCAGGCAGCACAAGCAATCGCCATCGCTACGAAACCACAGAATTTTAGCTTGCTGTCTTTTACATTCGCCAGGACCCACACCGAAACGGTGAGAACGACCATGACAAACCAGAAGAGCGATGTCGAATCTTTGTAGTTCCGAAGGTCGAGCCACCATTGACTGTCCAGGTGCCAGAGAATCACGTTCAGGATGAACATGACGATGGTCCACGTGAATGCGAACCATACCTGAGCGCGCTTACCTTTGTTCTTGTCTTCCTTATCATCATCAGTTTTACGGTACCTGAAGAAGAAGTAGGTGAAGCCGAGAATGATGAGAGCTGCAGCGAGTGAATCTACGGGATGTCGCAGAACGACAGAGATACACCGGATAACTCCCATTCCAAGCAGGACTATAATTCCAAACACTAGACCGAGAATAAATAGCGCGATAACAGTTGTCAGAAGAGAAACAGCGAAATCACTCGAGGCAATCCTCACCCGTGGTCCTCCTTTGAACCACTTTTCCAAAAGACCTCGGGAGATTTTTTGGGAAAAGAGTGCTTTGAAGAAATCTTTCACTCGGCCAGTTGTTTTTTTCAGCCGCTGTTCTCCGGGAAGCAATGGAATGAGACTGGGGTAGATTTGGCGAAATTGCCGAACGATATAGATGATAAGCGAGGCGATCACAATTATTGCGACGCCGATGATGAGCGATGTAATGAACTGGTTCATGAATAAAGGGATTCTGAAAATACTATACATATATAACAGAACTTGTCAAGTAAAAAGGACCGTCTGGAAACGGTCCTTGTCTGTCATGAATTACGATCCACTTTTCTCCTCTTTAGGCTTTTCAGCTTTAGGAGGATTGTCAGCTGGAGTGGTCGGTGCCGAAGACCTATCACGTGAGCCCTTTGATCCATCGTCATAGTCATCGTCATTTGACGTGAGGGATATGGCGGGCTGGATGTTGGGAATGTTGGTACCCATGCTCGAAAAGAATACCGTCCGGAGATTGGGATTCTTTTCGACAGCTGCTGCCTCGCTCAGCTTCGCTTGAGTGGCGAGCTCTTGCATCTTGACCTGTACCTGGAGCACGGGCATTTCAACGCGCTGAAGACGATCCGCCTTTACCTCGGTCTGCATCTTGTAGGCTTTTGCCTTACTCACCGCAGTGCGTTCGAGGTTTTCATTGGCGGTTTTGTTCTTTTGTTCCGAGGAGGCGTTTTCCATTGCGGTCCGAAGATTCAAAGAGAACACCTTCACAATCGGATCGTTTTCGTCGACGTCGAGCTCTTCGAACGTAGCGTCAACAATGCGGATACCCAAGGCTTCGCGAAGCGGAGCGTCCTCTGGTTGTGGGTACGGCTCTCCTCGAGGATCCTTTTTCTTCTTGCCCCTGATCGCGAACATGAACTCATCGAAATCATCGCGTATGGTCTCGCCTTGACTCGAGGCTTTTATCCCAGCTTCCTCACGCATTTTTGCGAGATATTCGGGCAGGCCGAGGAATCGTGTGACCACTTCCGGAGATTTCGCATCTTTGGCAAGAAGCTGGATCAGGCTCTTTCCGCGAACGTATTTTCGAGCTTGTTCGCGGACAAGTCCTTCGAATGTGAGGAACCAGTCTTCATTATCCACTAACGCGATCTCGGGATTGTGTCCCTCGATGAAGATAGTGAACTTTATGTCAATCTTGATTCCTTCGCATGTCTCGACGCCTTTCATGTAAAAGGCGTAGCCAAAGCGCTTCATGAGAAAATAGCATGTGTCCTCGACCCGTGTGCGGATCAAGAGATCGTGCGATTTCTTTCGTTCCTTGCCCTTTTTATCCTCGGCGCTTTCTTCAGTAACATGGCTCCATTCAGACCACGCCATTCGCCAGTGCTCAACTTGGCGCGGCGGCAAGCCGATCCAGTGTTGTCCTAGCAACTTTCTAAGCACTGCTTCGCTTAACGTGATCGGCTTGATGCCGAGGTCGTCCCAGCGGTGGTCATTCCAAGCCCAGTCCTTGATATCGACAAGGTTATTGTCTTTATCCAGAGCGTGGTCTTGGTAGGCCAGAATGAACTGCGGATCGGATCCATCTACTTTGGTCATGATGCAGGTCCCTTCGGGTATACCTGTCATCCACCGTTTCCCTTTCTTTATTTTCTGCACGTTGAGGTCTCCTTTGGTTGTTCTATCGTGAAATTCACGTATTTCAGGCAGGGAAGGCGAAAAGCCTTCCTGGTACTGCTCTAATAAGTATTATACCTATATATTTACTAACAGTCAAATATGTGGGCGGAGGGGGACTTGAACCCCCATGCCTTGCGGCGCTTGCTCCTAAGGCAAGTGCGTCTGCCATTTCGCCATCCGCCCGTCTTCGCCAAAGAAAAACCGGAGCAAAAGGAATCTCGCTCCGGTTTCTCTCTTGCTTGTCCGCCCTGTAGGGATCGAACCTACGACCTTATCCTTAAGAGGGATCTGCTCTACCAACTGAGCTAAGGGCGGGATGAGGAAAAATATATCAGGGATTGGCCGTTTTCGCAACGGCGTAGCGATATTATGTTGTGCCCGGGGTGGGACTCGAACCCACATGACCTTGCGGTCGGGAAATTTTAAGTCTCCTGTGGCTACCAATTACACCACCCGGGCATTTTCCGACGGAGGCCACGGGGAGAATCGAACTCCCGCATATCCCTTTTGCAGAGGGACGAATTACCACTTTTCTACGTGGCCCTGTTACGAAGGCTGTACCAGTATAGGATAAGTGCGCCGATATTTACAGCGTCGCGTCTAATTTCTGGCGAGCCTTCTCGCCGCGATCGATTTCAAAGTCGAAGAACGGTGTCCGCATCAATTTCGCGTTGTAGCGAACAAAGGCACGAAAATCCGAGCGGTTTCGTTTGGCGAAATCGATCGCGGCCTCTTCCTGGGTTTCGGGAAAGACGGTGAGATAGACCGTGGCAAGATTTCCCTTATCGTTTGCAGCAACACGCGTCACGGTGATCATCGACGTGCGGTTCGAATACAGAGAAAAGAAGCGGGCAGCATAGTCCCGAACTATTTCTTCAAGGCGCTCTTTTTTAAATGACATAAAGGTATGCGCAAAATTATTTTTCGACCATGACGACATCTTCGATGACATCGCCCGGAGCAAGTTCTATTTTTGCTTCGACCATGGCGCCGAATTCGAAGCCTTCTTCTACCGTCTGGGTGCGGACCTTGGTTTGCTGGAGTTCGCGAATAGTGCCGTCGCCGATCACGGTGTCGCGGCGCAGAATGCGGACGCGATGTCCGACTGATACGGAACGATCTATGACCTTGCCGCCGACGATCTGCTTGTCTTTTGAACGGCTGAAAAACTTAAGGATCTTGGCTTTGCCCATGACCTCCTCGACCTGGACCTTCGGTGTGCGGATTGCGACGCGAGATTCGATCCATTCCATCAATTTATAAATGATATCGAACGTAGCAGTTTCAAGGCCCAGCCGTTCGATCATGGCTTTTGCCTGGCTGTCGGTTTTAACATTGAAGCCAACAACGATGGCTTGGGATCCAGAACCTGCGACTTTGATATCTGATTCGGTGATGTCTCCGATGGAGGCAAGGATCACCTTCAAAATAACACGATCACTTTTTATCTTGGCGATCTCGTGTTCGATGGCTTCCAGTGATCCAGCAACATCAGCTTTGACGATGATCGGAATAATAAGTTTGTCTTCGGACTCTGCGCGTATGCCAGTTCCTTGATTACCAGCTGCTTTACCTTTGTTCGCACGGGCTTCCGATGCAATTTCTTCAAGGTGTGCTTCGAGCTCTTTCTTCGATGACAAGGTAATGAACGATGCGCCGACCTGCGGAGCCTTGTTCCAACCGACAACGCGTACTGGGGACGAAAAGGAAGCTTGAGAAAGTTTCTTGCCTGTGAAATCTTCCAGAATGCGGGTAGGAGAGTACGCATCTCCGGCAACTATGAACTGTCCGGCGCCGATCGTGCCGTCTTTGATCACAATCATGGCTGAAATACCTTTCTTGGGATCGCGATGAGCTTCGATGACCGAGCCGGTGGCAGTTTTCGATGAATCGCCTTTCAGATCCAAAAGATCGGCAGTGAGAAGTACCAGATCCAGAAGCTCGTCGACACCTTGACCCGTTTTTGCCGAGATGGGTGCGAATGAAATATTGCCGCCGAAGCCTTCTACATAGATGCCTGCCTCGGCAAGTGAGACTTTAGTTCGATCGATGTCGGCGTTCGGCTTGTCGATCTTATTGATCGCTACGACGAACGGCGCTTTGGCTTTCTGGATTTCGTTATATGCGTCTACGGTCTGCGGCTTTACTCCATCTTCGCCCGAGACTACCAGTATGGCGACGTCTGCTGTGGTTGCGCCGCGTTCGCGCATGCCTGAAAAGGCTTCGTGACCAGGCGTATCGATAAAAGTGATTTTCTGACCGTTGCGCTCGACTTCGTATGCAGAAATTGCCTGAGTGATGCCGCCAGCTTCTTTTTCAACGATGTTCGTCTTGCGGATATAGTCGAGCAAGGTCGATTTGCCGTGGTCGATATGGCCAAGGACTGCAACTACCGGCGGGCGCTTTGTAAGAGTTCCAGCTGCGGCAGGAGAATTTGTATTTGATTGTTTATTTTTTCC
>DATCXV010000018.1:0-18034 GCA_036565605.1 Minisyncoccota bacterium
GGCGGCAGCTGCGCCGTCAGCAGCAAGTTTGTTAGGTTCGTTTAATCGCGGCGCTCGTCCTGCGGGTTCGGCGGGCGGGCAGGTTCGCACATTCTCTGCACCTGCGGGTGGCGCGGTGTTCATCTCGAAATAACAAGAGAACCGATGATCGAAGTACGCGACATTAAAAAAACCTATTCACCAGGGACTGAAATCGAATTCAGAGCTTTGAAGGGTGTGAGCTTCTCGGTTCGCGATGGTGAATTCGTGGCGATCATGGGACCGTCGGGCTCGGGCAAGTCGACCTTGATGCATATTCTGGGAGCTCTTGATACGCCGTCTTCAGGACACTATCTTTTGGACGGTAAGGACGTTTCGCATTTTTCTGACGACGAATTGGCAACCCTGCGCAAGACGAAGATTGGATTCGTTTTCCAGGCATTCAACCTGCTTCCACGCACGACGGTTCTGCGCAATGTTATGTTGCCGTTAACCTATGCTGGTGTCGAGAAAAACGACCGAGAAGCACGTGCTCGCAAAGCGCTTTCTTCGGCCGGACTTGATGAGAGGCTCTATCACAACAAATCGAATCAGCTTTCCGGTGGACAGATTCAACGTGTTGCGATTGCCCGAGCTCTTGTTAATGATCCTGCCATGATTCTTGCTGATGAACCAACGGGAAATTTAGACACGCGTACAGGTGAAATTGTATTGGGAACTTTTCAGAAATTGAATCGGGAAGAAGGTAGAACCATCGTTCTTATTACTCACGAACCAGATGTGGCTGCGTATGCCGATCGCATTATCCATATCAAAGACGGCCTTATCGTAAGTGACCGTAGTGATCATGTGAAAGCAACTACAACTGTGTAATGATATGAAATTCCAAGACCTATTCGAAGAGATATATACGGCCCTGATAGCGAACAAAGTTCGTACGGCGCTTACTATGCTTGGTATTGTGATCGGTATTGCATCAGTGATTGCACTGGTTGCCATCGGTTCGGGCGCCAAAGCATCGATTCAGGCGAATATCGAATCGATCGGATCGAATCTGATTATCGTGATGCCGGGTGCCCAGCGCGCAGCTGGTGGTTATCAGGTCAGCACGGGTCGCGGTACTTCGCGTACTTTAGTTTCGGCGGATGCAACGATACTTACAACTGAGGCTACGCTCGCGAAAGCGGTTGCTCCCGAGACAACATCTCGATACCAGGTGACGGCCAAAGGAACGAATACCAACACGACTGTGACGGGCACCCTGGCCGCTTATCAATCGGTACGCAATATTGAAATCGATCAGGGTACCTTTATCACAGATGAACAATCTAAATCGCTTTCCAAGGTCGCGGTACTTGGCCCTTCAGCACGAGACGATCTGTTTGGTGAAGGTGCTGATGCGGTAGGACAGACAATTCGTATCAAGGGCATGCAATTCAAGGTTATTGGTGTTACCAAAGCTAAAGGTTCGGGAGGTTTTGGTAGTCAGGATGATATGATCTTCATCCCGCTTGGTTCTGCGCAGAAATTTCTTGCAGGCGGTGATTATCTGACGACCATATCGCTTCAGGCAGTTGATGCTGATGCCATGACAGCGCTTCAAGAAGAAGCGACTAATATATTGCTTGTCCGTCACAAAATAGCTGATGCGACAGAAGCGGACTTCACCGTCTTGAACCAGGCTGATATTGTGGCGACCGCTTCATCAATTGCTGGAACGTTTACGACTCTCCTTGCAGCGGTGGCAGGAATATCTCTTCTGGTGGGTGGAATAGGCATTATGAACATGATGCTTACCACGGTTACTGAACGTACTAAAGAGATCGGTTTGCGCAAAGCGATAGGAGCGACACGTCGTGATGTAAACCTGCAATTTTTGGCGGAAGCGGTAGCGCTTACATTTTCAGGCGGTGCCATGGGTGTGATTCTTGGTTCGGCCGCTTCCTTTCTGCTTTCATCACTGAATGTGATCCAAGCGCATGTCTCGCTGTCATCCGTAGCGCTTGCGTTCGGAGTCTCGGCGGGAATCGGTATTGTGTTCGGCTATTATCCAGCACGTCGAGCGGCACAAATGAGTCCAATTGAAGCGCTTCGTTATGAATAGCGCAAGTAGGATACATAAATACCTACTTGTACAGAGACTTTTCACCATCGCTTTCCGTATTAGCCTTTAGAACAGCACCTTCAACAAATTCTCAAAAAAAGATCAATAGTGCTGCAAGGGAATACTTGGCCGATGACACCTCTTGTCTCGGCCCGTCGGATTCGAACGAATCCGACAGCGTGACGCCTCCTTCGGGAGGCGTTTCGTATTTTCGGAGGAAGGCCGCGCCGCGAAGCGGCGCGGCCGACACTTTTATCTGCGGCCAAGCGTACCAAGGACATAGAAGCGATAATATATAAAACAATCATGCTTGTACTTATAGCGACAATCCTTCTGGTGCTCTGGATTCTGGGGCTCGTCACGTCGTATACGGTCGGCGGCTTCATCCATATCCTGCTTGTGGCCGCTATCGTGATGTTCCTTATCAGGATTATTCAGGGCCGCAATCCAGTTGTGTAGAGCGAACTAGGGAAATAAAAAAGCCCGGGAAAATACCGGGCTTTTTATGTTACATAAGTTCTGTATCTTCTTTAGTTCTCTGTGAGCGATTCTCGAAGGAGTTTTTTACTACCAAGAAAAAGATGGTGCCATTGAGGGCGAAAATGAGTGCAGGAAATAGGGCGATTTCCCATGTCCACACATTGACTGCAAGCAGATTCAAAAGGCCACCCAAGAAAAACATGCTCCATTCAATGATATCTTCCTGGCCTCGTTCTTTTTCGTTACCCCAGACAAGTTTCTTGAAGCGTTTCGCATAGGCGATCATGCCAATCGAGAAGATGAGGATGAGTGTCAAAAAAACGTTGTTAAAGAACACCCAGCGGATGGCAGAAATGATAGCTACGACCAAAGTTGATTGTTCGATGAGGCCCCAACCGGTGCGGCCATATATAAACGACAGAAACGCGATGAACAGGGTACCGATAGTATAGGCAACTGGCACCCAGATTGTGGTACGTGCACCCAGTTCGAAGTAGCTAAGCAAAATGAGTATGTTCGACAGGGCGTTTATAAGCCATGTCGCTCGTTCGGGCTCAGCCTCGCCACGAATGATCGACCGTGCATACGGATAATATCCTATGAGTGAGAATACGCCGCCGAGTAGTCCAAGAGAGGACAGAAGGGACATATAGAGTAGTATATCAGCCTAATCAATGATAAGCGAAGGCAGGGGCAATTCTTCAGTGTTACGCGGGCCTTCCAAACGACGTTTGCGCGGTGAAGGAATAGGGCGCTTACGGCCTTCCCGGCGAGCCTCGACCAAAGGTCGATATTTGCCGGTAATGCCATTCCAGAGAATTTTAGCCAGTTCTATGAACGAGTCAAAGTAGGCACGTGGCGACACCGTAGATCCGGCTGGATTATCCCAAACAACAGGCATTTCTTTGACTGAAAATCCGTGCCTTCGGGCGATATAGAGGATCTCAATGTCGAAACCGAAACGCTCGATTTGTTGTAGGGGGAAAATCGCTTCAGCCGCTGCGCGCGTAAAAAGCTTGAAGCCACGTTGGGTGTCGCGAATGCCCGGAATCGCGACTGTACGGATGAGCAATTTTGAAATTGATCCCAAGAGTCTGCGATAGTAGCCGTTGTGCTCGACATAACGTGCCTGGGGGTGAGCGATCGATCCGATGACAATATCATGGCCTTCATTTTCGATAGCATCAAAGAACGCTTCGACTGTGTCGATGGTTACGGAATTGTCCGCGTCCATAAAAAGCCGGTATTCGCCTCGCGCTTCTATCATGCCAGTACGTACTGCCGCACCTTTGCCAAGGTTTCTTTTAAAACTAATAAGACGCAATCCAGGCAATTTCTGCTCGTACGCACGAACCACTTCTGAAGTAGCATCTTTGGATCCATCGTTTATGACCAAGATCTCGTAACCATATTCCATATGCTTAAAATAGCGCCTTATATCCGCGAGGGTTCGTTTAATGCGCTTGGATTCGTTGTAGGCAGGTATGATGACGGAAAGGAAGATGTCTTGTCTGTTCATGCAACCCTAATACGTCTGAGTGGCGTAGTACGGGTGCGGGGGCACGGCCCCGATTTCGCATGAAGAAAGACACGCTTATTGCCTCAGTCCTCGCATACGGCACTTTTACTGTTATTATCGCCGTCTTGGTTGCGGTGCTTTTCAACGTGGGTGGCATTCGGGATGTGCGTCCCGGACAGTTTTCGGACCGTAACATGCTTCAGGCGCTGTGGCATCAATACAAACTTGAATATCTCGAGCCGGGCACGATGCGTGCTTTGGACAAAAGTCAGGATAATATCACTACTTCGGAAGGACAAAGCTATACCATGTTGCGCGCGGTTTGGCTCGACGACAAAGAAACGTTCGATACTGCGTGGCAGTGGACCAAGGACAATATTCAGCGCAAAAACGATCATCTGCTTTCATGGCTTTTCGGTGAGCGACCGGATGGAAGTTATGGCGTTTTGGTCGAGCGCGGCGGGGAAAATGCGGCGACGGATGCGGACACGGACGCCGCGCTCGCTCTTATTTTTGCCTGGAGACGATGGAATGATCAGTCATATTTCGGCGATGCTATTTTGATGATCCGCGATATCTGGGCCAAGGAAGTGATTATGATCGCGGGTAAACCGTACCTTTTGGCAAATAACGTGGAAAAAACAGCACCAAAGCAATATGTGCTTATTAATCCGTCTTATTTTGCTCCGTACGCGTATAAAGTATTCGCAACGGTTGATCAGACTCACGATTGGCTTGGCCTTGCTGCAACGTCATACGAAGTAGCACAGGCCGCGATCAAGGCGCCGCTGGATAAGGAAACATCGGGGGGTCTGCCACCTGATTGGATTGCTATCGACAAAAAAACGGGCGAGCTTGTTATGCCACAAAGCGGAGGTGACCAGAATCTGACGACGAACTATAGCTTTGACGCTCTGCGCATGTCATGGAGGTTCGCTCTTGATTGGAGATGGAACCAGGATGAGCGTGCAAAGACTGTGCTTAGTGCAATGAATCTTCTTTCTCGCGAATGGGATGAACATGGATCATTGGCTGCTTCGTATGCTCACGATGGAACTCGCATCAGTAACATGGAATCACTTGCTATGTACGGTGGATCGCTTGGATATTTTGTGGTCTCGGATCCACGTGCCGCACGCGACATTTATCGAAAAAAACTCGAAGCTGTCTATGACCCGAACGAATCGAAATGGAACGTGGGTCAGGGCTATTACGATGACAACTGGGCCTGGTTTGGTATGGCACTGTACACCGATGGGCTTCAGGATCTTTCACTTAAGGCTAACGAATAACGATTATGAACAACGATCGCTTTCGACTTAATCCAGTCCCGTTTGTAATATTGCTTATGATCGCAGTTTTGGTGATTTCGATATTCGTATGGATGGGGCAAGGGCTTCGTCTCGACGAAGCGCAGTCGATTTGGCAGACATCACGCGACCTTTCTGGCGTGGTACGCATTGTGGCAAAAGATGTTCATGTGCCGTTCTATTTTGTTGCGCTCCATTTCTGGGAAGTGCTCTTCGGTACAGGCGAGAAGGCGGTCCGCTTTTTGTCGCTCATTGCGTTTGTCGCATCGATCCCGGCAATGTTTGTATTGGCACAACGAGCGTATTCAACTCGTGTAGCCTATTACTCGGCTTTGCTTACAGCTGTCTCACCATTTCTTAATTGGTATGGTTCCGAGGCACGTATGTATTCGCTCCTGTTTCTTGTGACCGCGCTTTCACACATGTGTTTTATCTCGCTTTGGAAAGCGCCGACGCGGGGATTGTGGGCGGCCTACGCTGCGGTGACGTTGGTAGGTGCTGCGACTCATCCATTCTTCGGTTTCATTCTGCTTTCGCAGGCGATCTTTTTCTTTGCCTGGCGGGGTCTATTTCCGGCAGGATCACTTCGGCGTTTCGGATCCTTGGCAGCGGTCGTTATTGCTTTGGCGGCATATTGGGGCGTTTATCGACATTTGGCTGGAGCGGGGCTTTCCAATCCGGCACTTTCTACACCAACATCTGTCGACTTCTTCAACGTCTTCTCGAACTTTTTCATTGGCTTCCAGACTGACGCTATTAACACTTTTTTCCTGTCGCTCTGGCCGGTCTTGGTTTTCGTCGCGTTTACGTTGCTTGATAAGAAGCACCAGTCCGAACCCGAGACTGCTTATTTCATGATGGCGTCGTTTATACCAATTGCTTTGGCGTTTGTTGTCTCGGTTGCTGTCACTCCGCTTTTCTTGTCACGCTATTTGATCGTGGCCTTGCCATCGTTGTATCTTCTCTCGATTCATTTTCTGTCTACCTATAAAGATCGAGTGGCGAAAGCGACCTTGGGTGCTCTGTGCATTCTTTCATTGGTGATGCTGTTCGTGCAGGCGGTCGACCCGAGATCACCAGTCAAAGAAGATTATCGCGATGCTGCTCATTATGTGACGGCGCATGCAAAAGCCGATGATTTATTTATTGTTTCGGCACCATTCACGACATATCCGGTCGAATACTACTATGACGGGTCGGCGCGTCTGGCAACGTTTCCTCGTTGGGATCGTTTTGATCAAGGAAGCTTGCCCGAGGCCTATTCTCCCGACCTGATCGAACGTGATTCGAAAGAATGGGAGGGGATTTATCGTGACGTCTATATGCTTTTTGGCTATGACCAGGGTTATCAAGAAGACGTGCGTCTGTATATGGACACACATTATCAACGAGTCGATATGAAGACTTTTTCGCCTGGCCTTTCGTTATATGTGTATAGGCTCCGATATTTATAAGCCGCTAAGCTCTCTCGGGAACACGCATGCCATCCAAACATCTCTTCCTACAAAGCAATCCACAACGATGGCTTCTTGTCGCTAACGTGGGCGCGGCAATTATTTATTTCTTCGTCATCGCGTTTCTATTTCCTCACGGAAATCAGATTCTATTCTGGCTGCTTATAGCCGGCGAAATCTTCCACACCTGGCAGGCGCTTTCCTATATCTATACCGTTTGGAATATGAAGCACAAGGCGCACCGTGATGCTGAATTTGTGCCGCCTGTCGATGTTTTTGTGACAGTCTGTGGTGAGCCGGTCGAGGTTTTGGAAGAGACTGTCGTTGCTGCGCTTAATATGGATTATCCGGCACATCGCATATTCATTTTGAACGACGGTTATGTTGCCAAGAAAGATAATTGGCAAGAAGTTGAGGTGATGGCTCGCCGCGTTGGTGTGACTTGCATTACGCGAAAAACTCCGGGCGGAGCGAAGGCGGGGAATATCAATAACGCTCTGCGCCAGTCGTCATCTCCGTTCGTTGTTGTTTTCGATACGGATCATGTGCCTCATAAAGATTTCTTGTCCAAGACGATAGGCTACTTTATCGACAAAAAACTGGCCTTTGTTCAGACACCGCAGTACTACAAAAATGCCTATGTGAATGCAGTGGCATTATCATCGTGGGAACAACAGGAACTTTTCTTTGGACCGATTTGTCGCGGCAAAAATCGGTTGAATTCGGTTACCATGTGCGGCACGAATATGGTTATTCGTCGCGAGGCACTTTTAGAAGTAGGTGGTATGGCTGAATCGATCGCCGAAGATTTCGTTACAGGAGTCTTCTTGCATCAACGTGGTTGGAAGTCTTTGTATGTGCCTGAAGTATTGGCTGAAGGCATGGCGCCCGAAGACTTTCTTTCGTACACCAAGCAGCAATTTCGTTGGGCGCGAGGAGCCTTGGATGTTTTGTTCCGCTACAATCTTTTGTTCCGCCCAGGACTTTCGTTTGCACAAAGAGTTCAATATCTGTCGTCCGTTACGTACTTTTTGTCCGGAACGGTGGTGCTCATGAACATTCTTTTGCCGCTTCTATTCCTGTATTTCGGATTGGTACCAGTAAAGATTGACACCATGCTTTTGGCTGCTGTCTTCGTGCCGTATATGCTTCTCACAGTCGGCGTGCTTGCTTCGACATCTAATCGTCGCTTCTCGTTCCGCGCATTGTCGTTTTCGATCTCGTCCTTCTGGATACATATCCGCGCACTGTGGTCTGCAATGACGGGGCAGAAGGTGGCGTTTTCAGTGACCTCCAAAGAAAAATTGTCGGGAAATTTCTTGGGCCAAGTGGTGCCGCATATTATGTATGTAGTGCTGGTTGTCTGTGGCATCATATTCGCTGCGATACGCGAAGGACTTTCGGCGTCTGTTGTGAACAACGTAGCTTGGGCTCTCTTTAATGTCGGCATGATCATGCCGTATATCGTTGCTGCCGCTCCAGAGGGATATATGCGCAAGAATCTGTCACGCATCTACGAAATGATGTTTATTCCAGATAAAGTTGTGGCAGCACGATTGCGCGTGGTAACGGCCGTAGAGGGGAAGAAGGCTTGACCGGATAGTTAGTATCGCAAAAGCAGAACCGCCCGAAGGCGGTTCTGCTTCACTGATTTGTGCTAATATCCCGCTCTCTTTGCGAGATCCAGAGCGTAATCGGCCCACCAGCCACCCGCAGCCGGAGCACCGTTACAGTTACCATCAGACTGTCCGGGAACTTTCACCCACAGGTATGCGTCAACAAGAGTTGTGCCTGTCGCGGTCGAAGGTACTTTGCCCAAAGACCTGCCTGTCGGGTTGCACCATTCACCATTCGAACCGGAACCGTTTCTTGATGTGTCGATGACGAAGTGCTTTCCACTGACAAGCTTCGACACTTCTGTGCCGTAATTCGTGCTTTCTTCGGTCGTGAAGAAGTTCGAGACATTGAGCGCAAATCCGGCAGCCTTAGCGATGCCGGCCTTGTTCAGGCGGCCTGCCATGTCGCTTGCACCAATCCACTTAGCATTACCTGCATCGATGTAGACGGTTACGTTCGGGTTGTTTGCCGAGAAGACATCAACGCTTTGCGAGATCATCGAGTAGCGTTCAGCCTTCTTGGTGTCTGAAAGACAGTCTGCTCCGGCCAGGGCATCTGGCTCGAGAATGATCATTGCTTTGCCTGATCCAATACCCGACGAGACGTTCTGTATCCATGAAAGATACGCTTCAGATCCCGACAATCCACCGGCAGAATACAATCCACAGTCACGGCCCGGGATGTTGTAAGTCACAAAGACCGGAACAGAATTTTGTGTCTGTGCAGCCTGCATCATTTTCGAGACATGGCTTTTGATATCTGGGATCCACTCACCAAGCCACAGTGCCGTTGGTTCCGCAGCCATCTTTTCCATCAGGGCCGCATCAGTGGGTCGAGAATCCTTCCATGCTTTCGCTTGTTCTGCAGCCGGGCTGTATGGATCGACGTAGAATTTCGAACCGGAAGTTGTCGTCTTGCTTGTCTGCGCCGAAAGCGAACCGGTCACCGTCGAGATGGATTTCGGAACGGTTTTCACCAGAGTGATTTTTGTGGGTGCCGGAAGAATTTCTACTGGGGCAGGGGTAGGGGCGGGCGTGCTTTGAACCGAAGTGTTTTGCGTTGCAACTTCTTGTCCTGCGTTTTTTATCGTCACTTCTGTGCGAGCGATCTCTGCGCCGGAAGGATCTTTTGCGATAAACGAAACGGCATAGGTTCCATTCGTGTTCCACTTCCAGTTTGTAAGATCCACCTGCGCCTCTTTGTGCGGATAGTCTTGCTGACTATCCTGCATTGGCACCGGATTGCCATTGTCGACGGACCAGTACATCTGATATGTCTGTACGTCGCGATCCTTTACGATCGCTTTAAACGGTTGGACTCCCTGAACGGACGCGTTCTGGGCGGGCCACCAGACCTCCACGGCGTTCGCTGCGTGTGCCGTGGCAGGGATAGTGGTAAAGAGCGCACCGAAGCCCCACATCGAGATTGATGCACAGGCAAAAAGCACGCGAGAAATGAGTGGTCGTAGTTTGGCCATTCAATAGATATAGCTAAGAAATAATGCTGCAAGGGGCGTTCGGGAATGCCGCCGGTTATTTCAGAAGCGCGCCTAGTATAAAAGGCCGCTTATTCTGCGCAAGCGGCATGACTTTGCCTTGTGATTAAGCCATATTTTCTGCCTATTCCTTGACTCGCATAAAACGTGGTCTAAAAAGTCCCGTTTAAGGCGCTTGTAAGGCTCTAGGAGGTCTTAGGTGAAAGATGTGTCCCAGAAACGATATGTACCGAGCCTGATTCCAACCGTGCCTTTTCGGCCTCGTAGACGCGTTTGCGAAGCTCAGTCGTCGAATACGAATGGGTGCGTTTATGAAAGTATGCTGTGTGAGGCAGATCGTGGCCCGTGTATGGTTTTCCTTCCCAGTCCGAACCTAAAATACGGACATCATATGCATGTGATCGAAGCCAATTCAGAAGATCCTCTTCGGTCGAGTAGACAAATATTTCGTCGACATATTTCACTCCTTCCAAAATCGTGCGGCGCTCTTCAAGAGACATGATCGGAGTATTTTTTGCTTTGCCGCCGGTCTTGTGGCGGTACACGGCGTCGGTGCTTTGAGATGGATCATCTTGAAGACCTACGATCAGGTAATCACACTGGGCTTTGGCATCTTTCAGCATGAGCATGTGGCCAGCATGACAAAGATCGAATGCTGAAAAGGTTACGCCGATCCTCAAGTTCTTGTTCAGATGTTTCATGGTTGTATCAGCGATAGTACGAAGCGGCGTCTGTAAAAGTGCCAAGAAAAAAGACCTGCCAGGACAGGTCTTTGTTTACGAAAGCCCTCTGCAAAATTTCAATTGGGCAATGAGTCGGTGAACGTTTTCCGGAGCAATCCGATCAGTGATGACGGTGCGCGGATAATTTGGCTCGATATCAAGTCGTACGCCATCTTCGGTTCCGGGTCGAACGAAATCTTCTACAAAATCCATACCACCACGTGGGCGCATCCACTTCCAATATAAATCCGGTTCTGCCGACTCGATCACTATGTCGGCATGGAGAAAGATATGGCAGTAGAGCGTCAGGTCCCGGAACGAAGAGAACCACGAAGGAGGTGTGACAAGCTGGTCTCGGATGATAAGGGACATATTGGCGACTTCTATTTCGTAGTATAGCCGAATTATCAATATATCTATCAACAGTATGAAGACGTTGCGATGTAATCAGATGGGCGGACCGTGCGATGTGGAATTATCGGCAGAAACACGTGAAGAAATGGTTCAAAAAATGACCAAGCATGTCTTGGACAATCATCCTGAGACGGCCAAAGCGATGGAAGCGCAGCATGAGCGAGATCCAGAAGAGTGGGGAATGCAGTTTCGCAGGACGTGGGATGCGACACCTGATGATTGATTGGAAGGCAGGAAAAAAGCGGCGCGCGCGCCGCTTTTTTCCTGCCTTAATCGATAGACTAACGCGCCACACTCACGTTCACAGTCTTTTGCGAGATGACCGAGCCCGTATTGTCCTTCGAAATGAAGGTTAGAGCATACGATCCGTCCTTGGTCGGCCAATTCGAAACATTGACCTGGGTTTCTTTGTGCGGATAGTCAGTGAAGCTGTTCGACATGAGGTTCAGAGGGCCGCCATCTACCGTCCAGAACATAGTGTAATCGGTGACCGCCTTGTCTTTGACCATTGCTTTGAAGGGCTGCGATCCCGAAACGGTTACACCGTCAGTTGGCCACCAAACGTCGGTTGTATAGGTTGCCGTTGGGACTGGCGTCGGTGTAGGTGTCGGATCTGGATCTGGTTGTGGAGGTGGCGTGCTTTGATCCGACACAGCGATTTGCGCTGTTGAATCGTTCCAATAATAATTCTTGCTCCAGTCACTTTTGAACACGCCAACCTTCAGCGTATATGTGCCTGTTGATGCTGGCGTCCACGAAATCGAGTAATTTCCCGGAGACGATTGCGAGATGTTTTGGTGCTCGCGGAATTTTTGTAAGACCTTTGATGTTTGGGCGTCATAGATTTCGATATCCGCGATCACGTCTTGGGCAGATCCCGTGATGGAAAGTGTCACAGGGATCGTTGTCGCTTGCCCTGGTCGTGCATCGACCGGCGTTCCGGCAGATGCACTCCAGTCGCCGGAAGGTTCGGGGACAGGTGTCGGTGTCGGGTCTGGATCCGGTGTCGGTGTGCTGCCGCTTGCACCGAACCAGGTCTTCATGACGTCTTCAGCTGGCTTTCCTTTGGGCGTGTAATCAGTATTGCCTGCGCCTCCGTAACTTGGATCGCTCTTCCAATCCCATAACATCACGCCAGCGAAGTATGATCTTTCGTTCCAATAGCGGAACAGTGCCTCGTAGGCATTTTTCTGTTCGTCTGCGTTATAACCTCCGCCCATTTCATGATCCCATGGGTGCGCGTGACCGCTATCAACTGACCGGTATCCAACTTCGGTGAAAATGACTGGCTTGCCGATACGATTGCGCAGGGGATCGATCTGGTTTTGATCGACTGAACGCCAGGCGTCGATAATGCTTTGTGTCGATCCGTTGTTTGGCGACAACTCGAAATAAGCCGAGATGCCGATGAAATCCAGGCTCGACCAAAAACCAAGTTGCTCGAACTCGTTGGTCCAGACATTGCCTTGACCCCAGTTTGCGCTGTAGGTGACCAAGCCTGGATAGTGTGAACGCAACGATGAAATCATAGTCTGCCAGCGTTGCGTGTTGTCAGGATTCATATATGGTGACGCCATGCTCACCAGCTCCGTGCCGGCGACGATCATTTCAACATTTTTCTGCGCGCCAATGTCGCCCAAGTGGTTAAGCATGGTCGAGTAATTGGCATACCAGGTGTCTCGGTCATGTGCGTCGATAAGGGCGCGCCAACCGCCATTGCCAACTTCCAAGTGGGGTTTCAAAACGACTTTCATACCCAAGCCGTGAATGAAATCGATAGCCGAATTTAATGTTGCGTCAGATGGCGTGTCCCAACGCGGGCCGATCGATGATGATCCGTAGTCGGACTGAAGATAGGGGATGATCAGGGCGATGTAATCGACACCGTCGGATTGTGCTGCGCGAACTGCTTCTTTGAACGAGTCGCTCGCAAAATCTTCCGCCCAGCGCGGAACAATGCTCACTCCTTGCTTCCACGAGGCCGCATTCGCATGTGCCACAGGAGATAAGACCGGAGCGTATGACGCGAACGTCATCGCCACAGCTCCAGTCATCGCCAAAACCTTTCGAAAAAATGATGTCATGTGCGTACCTAATATTATCCGTCTTATGTTTGGTACGCCCAAAAGAAGCGGGAAGTTCTTCTGTGCTAGCTTCTTACTGAACAGTTTTTGTACGTAGACTCTGCTCCATCTTCAAGTACCATGACTGAATTGCCCTTGGACCAGAAGACCAAAGATTCGTCTGCGTTGGCATAGCGCGCGCCGTCAGCAGAAATCGCCTGTGGCAATGTGATCGCGCGGCCATCGTCGAACTTTACGTCGACGTGGTCTTTGAAATAGCGCGCGCCGATCGTTTTGCTTGCGTCACATGCATAGGCAACAGACGATATCGGGCGTGGTGCGACGTAGCGCCAAACCGCAAAAGCGATTATAAGGATAATAAGGATGGCGAGAATTTTCTTCATGAAGTTACTTGCTTTCTACGTGCTTTTTGTAATTGTCGAGAATCGCCTGCCAACCTTGCTGTTGCATGTCGACCGGATTCTGAGTCTCGGCTTCGAATGTTTCCGTGACTTGGGTCTTGCCATCGCCCATGTCTTCGAAACCGATTTCGACCGTGCGGCCGTCGCCGATGGTGTAGGAAAGAAATTCATTCGGGATCACTTCGTCATAGGTGCCGCCAAAGTCGAAACCTATACTTTTGTCTTTTGCTTCCATGCGAGAACTGAAGGCGCCGCCCGGACGCAGGTCTGCTGTAGCCGAAGGGCAGTGCCAGTCGTCCGAAGCATGGTTCCATACCATGACGTGCTCGGGTTTGGTAAAATATTCCCAAGCTTTTTCGGTCGGGGCGTGTACGATTGTCGAGACAGTGACTTTTGTTGCCATAGATTTTTTTGATTATCGCTTGAAAATTATAACAGGTCTCTGCGCTATACTGTTGTCATGAAAGAGTTCTTCACGACCATGCCTCAAAGCCTTGCCGCGGTCTTTCGTGGCAGAAATATATTGTGGTTTTTGCTCGCCTTCGCATTAACCTTTGGTATCGTTGTTTCGGGACTGGATTGGCAATACTTTTTGTGGACGCGATCGCCGGTTTTGCATGACCTATTCTTTCCGGCGGTCATTGTGGGCGGCCTTCTTCCAATCTTGCTTCCTATTATCACAATCGGTATTGGACACCTGCGCCGAAATCAGATTGTGATTCGCTTCGGCTGGGCACTTGGCCAGGCGGCTGTGCTGGGACTTTTCATATCGTCTGCGCTGAAAGCATTTACGGGCCGTATCCATCCGGACATGGGTAATATCATTGACGATATAAGTCGAGGTTTCCAGTTTGGATTTCTCCGCGGCGGCGTGTTTTGGGGCTGGCCATCCTCACATACTACGGTTGCGTTTGCCCTTGCGTGTGCTGCATGGGTGTTGCTTGTGGGTAAGGGAAGACTTGCACAGATCGCGCGCTGGATATTTCTTATATATGCATTCTATGTGGGGCTCGGTGTGTCGATGTCCATTCATTGGCTTTCGGAATTTGGAGCAGGAGCAATCATCGGAGCGGTTATCGGGACGGCGGTGGGGAGAACATTTAAAAATAAATAATTTTTCCTCACGTATAATTTTATTATGGAAATCCAATCTACTGTGCCGGGAAAGGAGGGCCGGCTTTTGCCAGTGCTCTATCGTGACGTCGACAGCGAAAAGGATTTTGAAGGAATAAAGATCGACAGCATCAGAGCCTATTGCTTCTATAATGAACAACTTGTGGTTGTCCGTGAACCCGAGGGACACTGGGGTCTTCCAGGTGGTTCTGTTGAAGAGGGGGAACATGTGAAGGATGCCGCGCACAGGGAAGTCATGGAAGAAACGAATATGAAGATCCTAGGCATGCGATTTGTAAGCATCCAACAAGTAGTGTTTCCCACGGGTCCTGCATATCATGTTGTGCGTGTGGCGTGTCTTGTTGAACCTATAGGCGAATTTAAGGCCGATCCTGCGGGAGAAGTAACCGAGATTAAGCTTATAGAGCCCACGGCGATTATTTCTCTGGCAGATTCACATTGGGGGAAGATGGCAGAAAGAATGTTAGAACGTGCCGTTGATCTCAAGAGGGTCATGGAGACGGAAGTTGGTTTTGTTCAATAGAAGTTCTTTATTATCGATAAAGAGATCTTTCTTCGATGTAAGATGCGATCTTTTCTGGAACTAATTTCTCATATCCATCGTCGCCATTCTTGATCATCTCCCGTATTTTCGTACTCGATATTCCTGGTACCCCTTCGTCTAAAATCACGAGATTCTTATTCGACTTCAACTCTTCGGGAAACTCGTAGCCAGAACGCTTGATGATTACGAATTTCTCATTTGGGCCGATAACCCTTTCCTTGATCCCCAGGAAACCATCAATGCCGACTAATTGGAATATCTCGTTCTCGGATTGATTCTTCAGCTCCATGATGACTTCATGTGTATATTTGCCATCGACATTTTCCAGAGCGGCCATAATTGGCTTTACTGGAATTTTTATTACGGTTCTCAAATATTCGATAAAAATATTGCTCAGATTCTTTCGGTCCTCGACGCTTGTGGGTATCACCTTATCAACTCTGTTTCCGGAGGGCATGATCCATACCTCGTCAAAATCAAGATTGCTTGTAGCAACCTGAATAGCTGATACATGCCCAAAGTGTGGAGGGTTAAATGTTCCTGGATAGAATAAGATTTTCTTCACGATAAAAGTATATCAAAGGCGACTGGTAAAACGTTTTTTGCGACTAGCTCAACCAATCCCTCTTGTGCGTTCCGAGCTACGCCCGAGACGGGTACTGGTCTTGAGCGATATAAACTACGCTCGAACTGGTTGGGGGTCTGGGATAATGTTGGAATCTGTTTAAACCTACTTCTTGATTTTTCGATAGGAAATGATTAATGTGGTTATCAAAACGCTCTAAAAACACAATTCAAAGAAAGGATCTTATCGTGAAATCTTCAGGTAAAGATGAAGAACTTCAGAGAAAATTTGCCGCCCAGGTGCTTTCTGAACTAAAGAGGATAAAACCGCACCTCGCGCAAATATCAGTCTTCAAAACTCCAGAAATCTTTTACCATCGGCAATACGGTGGAAAAGGCGCTAAGGTCGGTATCGTTGTTTTTGCGGACGGTATCAAGTTTGTTGTACGTCCTGATCTCATCATGTCCTCTATCGTTTCCGGAGAGAATATTTTCAGGATATCTTATCTCCGTCAGACTTCTGAAATCAAACGGAGGATGGTGGAAGCAGGAGATCGTGCGAGTTTCTCTCGCGAGGTTCTCCTCACACAATCAGGACGACTTCTCGAAAGCTATGTCCAGTATATGAATCTCGGTTTGTGCGACGAGAATTCAGGGCTTACGACTATCAATGCTACACACTTCGAGGTGAAGATTATTGATGTCGAGACCTTTGACTGGACGCAACCTGTTCATTTTGGTCCAGCGTCACCTACGGTGGGCGCCAATACCCTCGACAATCTCAAAAAATTGTCAGAGCAACGTTTCTGAACCTCCTGTCTGCACGGGCGGTTTTTTATTTGTTGGCCGTCTGGGACGATGTTGGAACCATTTTATAGCCATATTCTTACGGAAATTTGTTGGGGCTTTAAACCAAGGGGGTTTTTCATCTATTGACTTTTAAATAATATAAGTGTATAATTACAATGAATAGAGGGCGTTTCCCTCTGAGGCCGTTGCGGGGCATGTTAAATTCCGCTTGTTCGTTTTCAATGACAACTACACACACGATTAGTCCAGAGCATGCAGAGGAACTTCAGGCTCTTATCGGCCGCTGGGCAACGGAAAAGAATATTATTACTGGTGGTGATGTTCTTGAGGTTGCTATTAAAGTGATCCGTCGGCCACTTGTGCAACTTAAGGTGACCACCGAAACTGAGAATCCGACGGAGCACGATGCTATGCTGGTCACTGATCTGGAACTTTCGGTGCGAGCGACACACTTCCTTGGAAATGCCGGCATCAAAACTGTCGGTGAACTTCGTTCGAAGACACTCAAGGATATGTGTTGCTACCGCAATTTGGGGAACAAGACCCGTCGAGAGCTCCAAGATAAATTAGCCACACTTGGGATCACGGTAGATTGGGCTAAACGAAAGACAAACTGATATTCCCAAAGCCCACTTAGCAGAAAACCTGCTCGGTGGGTTTTCTTTTTGCGTGTTGGGGGTCTGGGACGATGTTGGAACCGGGATTAGTCCCACCAGAGCTTGATCTCGCTCTGACCCTTGTCTTCTTCCGGATCAAAACCTTCTTTTTCAATTTCCTGATTGCATAAAGCGAAGACTTTCGCGCGATCCGGTTTCTTTTGAGGGAGTTGGACGATCATCTGATCGGCGCACATTTCATCGTCAGATTTATAGTCAAAGATACCGGTAATGAAAATAGTCTTTGCTCCTGCATCATACAGATTATCAATCAACGATAATGTATCTTTTTTTGATTGGAATCTATTTGGAGCAAATGTTCTTTTATCTTTTGAGAGAAAAACTTTAGCTTCGTATTGTTTTTGCATTTTGTGGTTGTTGCCGGACTTGGAATCGAACCAAAATTTTCGCTTTCAGAGAGCGACGTCCTGCCTTTAGACGATCCGGCAATATATATGGAGGCGGCCGCGAGGCTGGGGGAGCGGCCGCCGCTTTGTCCCTAGAAACTACCACATTCGCTTGAAAAAATGAAGGCGCTCCATGCGTAGTATCGATAGGGGCTTTGCCCTTAACTCTTAAACTATATGGGCTACTGGGGATACGGTTTCGATTACGGCTTCTTTCACATCCTGTCGTCGGTCTTTTGGATTGTGCTTATCGTGCTTCTTATCTCGGCTCTTCGGCGCCGTCGCTGGGGTCCGCCGTGGTGGGCATCTCATTATGATGGTCATGGACCGTGGCATGACC
>DATCXV010000012.1:0-7573 GCA_036565605.1 Minisyncoccota bacterium
CTGACGATATCGCCAAGACGAACGCCGAGCGACTTTGCCAATGCAGCTGCCTGTTCGCGCGCATCTGCAATTGCCTTATCGCGAGCCTGCCTCTGAACCATATCTTCGTTGTCGATCGAGAACGAAAGACCCGAAACATCCGTAGCGCCGTATTCGCCGATGCCGGTCAAAAGCTTGCCCGCGTCTTCAAGCTTGCGAACCTTTATCTGGACCGTCTGCGATACGACGTATGCCGCCAAGATCTGTTTGCCCGGCTGGTAGTACGTCGCGTTCTGGTACTCGTAGCGCGGATAGATGTTGTAAGAAATGGTCTTCACGTCGTTTTCTGCAACACCCGACTGCGAAACGTAGTCCAGGATCTTCGCCATCTTTTCGTTCATCTTGTCCTGAGCGTCAGAGACGATCGGAGCCTCTTCGGAAACACTGAACGAGAAGGTTGCGATGTCCGGCTTTGCCTGGACTTCGCCTTTGCCGGAAACCGTGATGGTTTCGGTCGCCATGACTTCGCGATGACCAAGCGCCTTGACCTCGCCCGCGACTTTGATCGCAACGAACGCGACCAAAAGCACCGCAAGCGTGGTAAGAATGCCTTTCATCGGCCGATCCTGAAAGAATGATTTGTTATCCATGATATATATTGTTTTTGATCAGCGCGCTGCAACTCGTTCTTGCGCCGAGGATATAAGGTTATCAAAAAGCGAGAGGACTGTCATCGGCCCCACCCCACCCGGCACCGGCGTGTAAGCAGAAGAAAGTTTCCGCGCAGCTTCCGGGTCAACATCGCCACAAAGCCCTGCTTCAGTCCGTGAAAGTCCCACGTCGATAACAACGACGCCCTGCTTCAAATATTGCGCATCGACCAGATGCGGTTTGCCGATTGCCACAACCAAAATATCTGCCGTTTTTGCGATTTCGGGTGTATTCGGTGTTTTCGAATGACAGACCGAAACGGTTGCACCGCGCAGACGGAAAAGCTCTGCCAGAGGACTTCCCACCAAACGCGACCGGCCCATCACGGCAACCTTTTTGTCCTTGGGATCGATACCGTAGTAATCAAGCAAGGACAAAACTCCCTTTGCTGTAGCCGGAACAAAATGAGGATGACCTTCGGCAAGCAGACGCTGGTTTTCATCACAAAGCCCGTCAACGTCCTTTTTTGGATCGATCAGATTCAGCGCCAAAATTTTGTCGAGATGCGCCGGAAGCGGCAATTGGATGATAATACCGTCGACATCGAGACGGGCGTTCAATTCGGAAATTTTCGCACCAAGCGTTTCAAACGATGTGGTGGCAGGCATGTGAATATGTTCCACCGCAGCACCGACAAGCGCTCCGAATTTCTTTTTCTGTTCGATATAAACGACAGAAGACGGATCGTCTCCGATCTGAACGATTGCTAAACAAGGCACACGCGAAAGCTTCGCGACACGCTCTATAAGTTTTGCTTTGTAGAAGTCCCTCGCCTTTCGTCCATCAATTATCTGCATATCGCGTGAATATACCACACCTTGACCAAAAAACTCCTTCTGGCTATTCTCGTATACAGATTCTTCGCCCCTTTCCCCTATGTATATCCATACCTGTCATACGGCCCCGAGTCCGAAAGCTCCGCACGCAAGCGTCAGACGTTCCAAACGCTCTATCAATTCCGCGCGCAAGCGCATCACGAATCGGACGCTTCGGCACAACAATGAATTCGCCGGAATCGGCGGATTCGTAAGCTTCGATGCCATCAGGTCAATTTGCAAAAAGATTCCGCTCCCCAAACACGTCCATCGGGACAACGACGTACAAATCGTTGCCTCATAATTTCGAAGCCGCGCATACTGCGCGGCTTTTTCATTAAATATGTTTCAAAGGCTACAAAGCCCGTGCGATCAAGGCGATGGCGTAAATGCCTGCCGCATTAAAAATATACGAAACCGATACGAACCAACGCGTTTGTATGCCAGAAAGACCTAAGAGCGCCAAGCCTAATTCATCCGGTAACGGCGAAGCGACGACAAGCGCTCCCAAAAATCCAAGCGAGAGTCGCGCAAACGGACGCGCAAAGAGGTGCCGAACACGGCGCGTCTTCGCCTTTGAGAGCAAATATGAAATATCAGACGATACGCGCGTACGGACGAAATGGAAAATGATGAGATCGCCCAAAAGTGATCCCAAGGCACCTATCAGCGCCACAATTGCTGGCGTGTGTGCTACACCAAGCTTTGCCAAAACGGTAATAGCAGGCGCTGTCGTGAACACCGATGTAAAGAAAAGTCCGGCGCAGAAACTTTGCAAAATATAAAGCTTTCCAGAAAACGAAATGATTGTGTCCAAAAGCGGACTCTGTGACAATCCAAAGGCTGCAACGACGCTTACGCCCACGATAATCGCGTCGACCATGACCCGGTGTGCCCGCTTCCCTTTCATACCGTTATTCTATCAGAAAACCTTTTCCTTAGACGAAAAGCCCGGCCTCCGAGAGGAGGCCGGGCTTTTGAAAACCGAGATTTAGAGGTCGATCTGCTTTGCCGGATTGAAGACTCCATTCTCGACAACCAGGATCTTGGTGCGAGGAACGGTCGGAGCGGCCGAGAGCGGCTCGCCCTTGTCGTGATCAAGATACGAGACCGTGACAACGAGGAGCGGATTGCCCGCCGTGTCGGTCACTGCATCTGCACGTAGCCCGGTAACAGTCACACGATCGCCAACAACTGCGTACGAGACGTCATCAAGCGACGAACCTGCATCCTTGAAGAGAACAACGTACTTATAGGTCGGTGCGCCACCTGCGTTAACCGAGATCGAAGCCAACGCATAGTTGGTCGAACCGATCGTCTTTTCAATAGCGACATCGCCCATGACGATAGTGCCCTTGGTATTGCCTTCATCAAAGGTTGCAGCGCCCTTGGAAAGAGCGACACGAGCACCCGATTCAGACGCCGAGACCGATGCGGACTTCAAGCGGCCAAGAAGAGTGGTATCGGTCGATTCCTTGGTGACCGGCGCGTAATCATCTTTGTTTGCGCCCGACGTGTCAGTCTGCGTGTTGGTGCCCGTAGTGTCGACCGAGGTTGATCCGTTCTTTCCCCAGACAACATAGCCCACGACAACGAGGACAATGACGACAATAAGAGCGATAATTCCTTTTTTATTCATACAATATGGTTAAAACCGCCGATAAGAGCGTAGGCCGAGTATATCACGTTATTTGATCCGCGTAACAAGTTCTTCGTCCCCAGTAGCGGGTACAAGCACGAACGAAACGCGTCCCACCAGAGCACCGCGTGGCGTTTCGACATCAACTCTCCACTTTCCAGGAACTAATCCGTTTCGGATCGAGAATGTGCGATAACCTTGATCCCGACCACCAGAAATTGAAAGTGCGATACGCGCCACGTCCGTCCACGCACCAGTCGAATCGTCAAAGCGGCGCCAAACATGGACCACATCGGTCTTCAAACTTTCAGGAGCAAAGATCGAGGTAAGCGCATAAAGTGTTCCCGAATCCGGGATATGTATGACCGGAGGTTTGTCGAGAAGCGACAGCAACGATGGCTGCGACTGCTCCTCCCCCAGCGTTTCATAACTCCCGTCCGGAAGGCGCGTCACATAGACAAAGAGGCCTGAATCCTTCAAAGAAAGCGGTATAGGTGGGATGATATTCGAGAAATACAGAGCATTCATGGCAGCGAAAATAGCAACAACCGACAAGGTTAGGATCGGTGCGGATGCCCTGGTGCGTGCCGGCGCAAACCATGACAACACATAGACGAAAACGCCGGTAAGTATGAGGCTCGAGATACCGGAAAGAATAAAGATTGCATCACCCATGGCTCCCAAAATGACGGGAAGAAAGAAAATAAGAAACGAAAACAGTGCTGTAAAGAAAACCGTCACCTGAAAACCGAGCCGGACATAGTTTCGGCGCAACGCTTCGTTTCCCAAAATGTAACCAGCAAGCATCAGAAGGAACGGCCATGATGCGATGATCGATCCCGATCGCGAATAGAAAAGGAACGCTCCGGAAAAGAGACCTCCCAAACAGAATTGCAATGCAAAGACGACAATAAAATGAAGTCGTTCAGAACGTTCACGCTCGCCTCGACGGTGCTCGTGAATATTCAAGATCGTAATCGACAGAGCCGAGATCAGAACATACGAGATAAGCACCACGTTCGAAAATACCGCATCGATGCGGCGCAACATAATGTTGTCAAAAATAAAGCCAGTGACCAAAGTGACCGGCGATACCCATCGCTCGTATTTATTAAAGAGGAGTCGTAGTCGCTGGATCATTATCTTGTTTAGGGCAACCGTAACGGGCAGTAAGCGCATCAGCAGTCTCGTTGTCGACGATACCAGTGTCTGTAAGACCTGCTTTGCGTTGGAACGCCTTCAGTGCCACTTGTGTCGAAGGACCAAAGTACGCAGTCAAGTAGACTCCACCACCTGTTTCTTCGGACGGATCGATATAATAGCCTTCGTTTTTGAGCGCAGTCTGAAGTGCCTTTGTCTCGACCGGGAAATATTGAATGCCGCGATTCCCCACCACACCCGTATTCACCGGATGAGCCAAGGTCTTTGACTCACCGAAATACATGTCATGGAGGAAGTCGAAACAGAAGTGCGTTGGGCGCGGCACATAGATCCAAGCAAGCACTGCCACAAGGGCGATCGCAACGATACCAATAAGCGCGCGTGTGATGTTCATACGCTTATCTTATCCCCCATCCAGAGAAAGGCAAGTTACGGCGTCACCGTAAGGATCGTAGCGGTGTCAGTTGTACCGTAACGATTCGATACCGTAAGGAAGTAGCGGCTTGCAGGCGTGGACTTTGGTACGCTAAAGACAAAGACCGTTCCGTCTGACGACACAAAGAGTCGTTCCACTTCAATATTGCGATATCCACCCAGGTATACGCGTGACGAGGTCGTAAATCCAGAGCCATACAGCACCACGGCTTGGCCAGCAGCCGCTTGGACCGTGGTAGGTCGCATCGAATCAATAGATATGTATTCACCTTCAAGTGTGAAGACGCCAGAAACCGGATCCGATGCGGTTATGCCCGTCTGTGCATCAATGACTCGCAAACGATATTCGCCCGGAGTGACTAGTTCGTTGTTCCCTGTTGCAGAAGAATAGACGCGACCAACCGTCCATTGGAATTCAGCGACAGCAATCAGGTTTGATGCCACATATCCTTTGGCAACTCCGTCTTTATCTTCCAAAATAATCGATTGCGGACGCAGTTTCGATGAATCAAGAGAGATGCCGAAGGTCTTGCCAATGGTCAGGGTCGCACCGTTTTTCGGAGCAAGAGTCGCAGTTGTTTGCGCAGAACTTTGTGGTTGTGTCGAGGTGTTCGTCTCGGTTGTCGTCACATTACACGAACGCGCCTTTATGACACTGCGTGTAAGCGGCCCGACAAATCCCGTTGCCGGCAGATCTGTCCGACTTTGATATGCCCTCACCGCAGCAGTCGTAGCAGGTCCATACACACCATTGGGTGTTGCGGTAAGCAATCCTTCTTCTTGCAAAAAACGCTGAAGCGGCAAAACCTGTCCCGAAGAATTCCTGTCCGTAGATCCTGTGCCCAGATCTGCCGGAAGATCAAGACATGCTGCCGATACAAATACAGGCAGACAAAGTGCCGCCAAAAAGATAAATATAAAGCTTTTTTTCATAAAAAAATTATACCAGAATGAAAGCGCTTTAAGCGAAACTCAGGAAGCGCTTCGGGCGTACTATTGGGGCTCCCGGGAACAGGTACACAACACCTTAATCACCGTCAAATCTAATAATAATCCTATGGCAGACGAAATGAACCGCGACAATAATCAGGACAACAAGAACAAGGGCGGCGGCAACCCGGGCAATTTCGCCAACGATCCAGAAAGGGCTCGCGAGGCGGGTCGCAAGGGTGGCCAGGCATAAAACAACGACTACGTAACTCAGGAAGATGAAAAGAATAAGCAACGGCCCGTCATACGACGGGCCGTTGCTTTCAATTAATCTCCACCTCTCTGGTCAGACTGATTGCTGCGAGATCTGCGAGCTGCCTGCGCCTTTTTAATGTTCCGGCGAGCGGCGTTTCGTTGTCTTGTGCTTGCCATAATTTTTTTCTGTTAGAGATGTAAGAGATCGACGCATGTGCAGTGCATCATGCCGATCTATCGATAGTACGGAGCACTCCCGCTTGCTCTGTCACGAAAAAATATTTTGCGCTGCAGTTAAACGTGACTAGTATCCCGAAAATTCTTCGGTCCTAAAGTCGTCAGCGCTTACACCCATGGATTCGACGATCTTTCTCATGGCAGCCACCATCACCTGCGGACCAGCGGAATAGTAGACGGCATCAGTCTTGTCGGGCACATGCCGCTCGATCATCTCGCGCGTAATGTAGCCTCGTTCCCCTTCCCACGACATAACAGACTTTTCCATGTCGGTCATAGTCGGAATGAACACAAAATTCGGATTGCGCTTTCCCAACGCGGAAAGCTCGTCAAGAAATGCAGCGTCTTCCGGACGGCGGTTCGAATAGAAAAGATATATCTTGTGCGGCAAATTCCGTCCGGTAGCATCCAAAACCATGCTTCTAAACGGCGTGATACCAATACCGCCAACCAGCATGATGGCTGGCCGATTCTGCTTCTCGTGCAACGTAAAAGAGCCGAACGGTCCGGCAATCTCGACTTTTAAACCTGTCTCGGCGCCTTTAAGCGTACGCTTGAATGCTGTATCCCTCATACGGGTTGTGATCATAATCTCGGTGTCGGACGGCGCCGCAGTGATGGAAAAGGCGCGCGTATTCCCTTCTGCATCGGTCTCGGGCGGATTCACAAGTGTCAGATCTATCGTCTGTCCTGCTTTCCATGAAAAGCCTTCGGGCTTCTTGAAGCGAAAAAACATAGTACCTTCTGCTGCTGGTCCTTTGGAAACAAGTTCTGAAGAATAGTTCATACGACCATTCTAACAAACCGGTTTATCTTCTTTCTATATATGAACGCAAGATGGGCACATGCGAGCGCTCTACATCTTTGACGGCGCTCACAAAGGTAACCGTGTCTGCAAGCGAAGCGCGCGCTTTTTCCACCGCTTCATGATTTTTTCGGAGTTCGGCGCGATAGCGTTTGGAAAACTCCGCAAAGCGTTTATCCGGATCCACATGGAACCACTTTCGTAGTTCATTCGATGGAGTTATCTCCTTGATCCACAGATCAATATGCGCTGACGCTTTGGAAACGCCGCGCGGCCAGAGTCGATCCACCAAGACACGCATACCGTCGGATGCGGAAGGCTTATCGTAAATGCGTTTGAATGAGATTGTCATTATTGAGAACGTTTTATCGCTTTCTTCGTATTATACGTATGACTTTTGACCAAAAAGAAACGCTGTATATACGGTCCGCTTATCTTATCTTGTATATCGGCTTTATCGCTTTGCCCATTATCGCTGGCCTGGACAAATTCGGCGAATTTTTAACTGATTGGTCCCAATATCTGGCTCCGGTGTTCCCTCGCCTACTTTCTATGACATCCGAAACATTTATGCGCGTAGGCGGTGTGATTGAAGTGGCTGTCGGA
>DATCXV010000027.1:0-14274 GCA_036565605.1 Minisyncoccota bacterium
TAAGCGCCGTGTTCGTGCGGATCATTTGGAAGACAAGACCAAGTGTCCCGAGTGTGGCGGCAAGCTTGGTGCCGAGCGTCAGTTCAACATGATGTTCAAGACGAATATTGGTGCCATGCAGGACGATGCGTCGGTTTCATATCTTCGTCCAGAGACGGCCCAAGGCATGTTTGTGAACTTCAAGAATATTCTCGACACGATGCATCCGAAACTTCCGTTCGGTATGGCACAGATTGGCAAGGCTTTCCGAAATGAAATCGCGCCGCGCGACTTTTTGTTCCGTTCGCGCGAGTTCGAACAAATGGAGATTGAATATTTTGTTGATCCGAAAGACTGGGAGCGCTCATTCAATCATTTTGTCGAACAAGTTCACGCTTTTAATGCCGATGTCGGTATTTCGAAAGAAAAAGTACATGAGCTTGAGCTCGCCTCGGGCGACTTGGCGCACTATTCCAAACGCACTATCGACTTTGAATTCGATTTTCCGTTCGGCAAGAAAGAGCTGTATGGTTTGGCATATCGCACTGACTTTGATCTGAAAGCGCATTTGCAAGCTTCCGGTACGGATCTTTCCTATTTTGATGAAGAGACCAAGTCACGCTTCGTTCCGCATGTGATCGAACCGTCCTTCGGTGTTGATCGAACAGTGCTTGCTGTCCTTTCGGATGCGTACCGCGAAGATGAATTGGGTGGCGAGAAGCGCGTCTATCTGAAACTTTCGCCGAATGTTGCGCCGGTCAAGATTGCAGTTTTTCCACTTCTGAAAAACAAAGATGCGCTTACGGCAAAAGCTCGCGAACTGTACCAGGTCTTACGTCACGAGTTCGGCGCGGTCGAGTATGACGAGACAGGCTCGATCGGTAAAAGGTATCGCCGCCAGGACGAGATCGGTACACCGTATTGCGTTACGGTCGATTTCGACACCGTGGAAAAAGATGGCGCTTTCGTCACTGTCCGTGATCGCGATACCGGCGCGCAGGAAAAAGTGAAGATGGATGATTTGGTTTCGTATCTTGCCCAGAAATTAGGGAAATAGTTAAGAGGGCGGGTAATGATAAGAAAAACTGCGGACACATATTGTCCGCAGTTTAGTTTATTGTGGAGGGTTACTGTTTTGCAGCAACGACGATCAGTGAGATGCCGGCAACAATCAGTAGGCCAATAAGGGCGGTCGGTTTTCCGTACGATTGCGGAACGCAATCGATCGTGTCAGAGTGGCAGGCCTTTAACTTCAAGTAGGCCCACATGATGCCGCCACCAAGAAGGGCAAGGATAATTAATCCGGTGCCGGTGAGTAACAGTTTTTGTCTGATAGGCATAAGGGAAAGGGCAACTTTTCATACTATATCTTTATTTTTGTCAAAATTCAAGCGGCGCTATTTTCTTGCTTTGGTATACTCCGACTATGAAATTCACGAAGACGATTCTCGATAACGGAGTACGTGCAGTACTTGCTCCGATGCCGGGTAACCCGACTGTGACTGTGATGGTGGGTGTTGCTACGGGTGCCTTTAATGAACGAGCAGAAGAAGCAGGTATGTCGCATTTTCTCGAGCACATGTGTTTCAAGGGCACGACCAAACGACCTTCGGCTCGTGCATTGTCGACTGAACTCGACTCGATCGGCGCCGGTTATAACGCATTCACATCGGAAGAGATGACTGTCTTTTATGCAAAAGCCGACACCGCGCATTTTGCGCGCATTGGAGACATTGTGGCGGATATTTATCTTGATCCCATTCTGCCTGAAGCCGAGATTGCCAAAGAGAAAAAAGTGGTCTGGGGCGAGATCGATATGTACGCCGATGATCCGCAGGAACGCGTTGCTGAAGCTCTGCGTAAACATATGTACAAAGGCGAGCAGGCCGAACACGATGTCTTGGGTACCAAGCAAACGGTTGCATCAATCACGCGCGAAGCGCTTATCGACTATCGAAAGCGTCAGTACACTGGCCCGAATACGGTTGTTGCTATTGCTGGAGGTGTGAGCGAAAAGGAAATGATTGCATGGGCGAAAAAGACTTTTGGTGTGCTCTCTGATGAACCTGCTGCTCCTTCGTTTCATACGACCGATCGGTCTCAGCATGAACCAGAAACGGTTTTTGTTGATAAAGATACGGACCAGGCTCATATCATCGCGGCCTGGCGCACTTTCCCGCGTACTAATCCTGATCGATTCACCATGCGCGTTATTCAGACCTTGTTGCGCGGCGGTATGTCTTCACGCCTTTTTGCACGTTTGCGCGACGAACTGGGCTCTGGATATTACATCGGAGCAAGTCACGATATTCATCCGTCGTTTGGTCGCTTCGTTATTTCAACCGGTACTACCCCTGACCGTGCAGCTGAAATAGTTAAAGCGATTCTCGATGAAGTCGAACGTCTGAAAAATGAAGATGTCTCGGCCGCGGAGCTTGCCAAGGCCAAAGAACTTTTACGCGCCCACTTGGCTATGTCTCTTGAAACGTCTGACAGTGTGGCGGATTTTCTTTTGGACCAGGAACTTGTCAAAAAAGACATCCAGACGCCCGAAGAATTCGAGGAAATTTATGCGGCTGTCACACCTGAAGATATTAGAAGGGTAGCGTGCCTGGTCTTTGACCGTGCCAAACTTACAGTGGCTCTTGTTGGCAAAGGTATCGACAAGGAAACAGTGGCGCGAGTTCTTGCGTCATAGTGATATACCAACGAACATGACGCAGGTCGAGATAACCACCGGGACGATAGCAAAAACGATACTGCTTGTCGTCGCGACTCTTGCGCTGTTCGCTATCAAAGATATTGTGCTGGTGGTGCTTACGGCTGCAGTCATCGCTGCTGCAATCGAACCTCCTATTGCGTGGCTCATGAAAAAAGGCGTACCGCGTGCCATTTCCACCATCGCCATCTATGCCTTGCTTGCCGGCGTTCTTATCGGTTCGTTCTACACATTGGTGCCGCGTCTTTTGGAAGATACGTCCGCTTTTCTTTCTTCAGTGCCGCAGTATCTGGAATCGTTCTCACCGTCGCCTGATAAAATGACAGCGGTTGCGGACGGTTTGGCACAATCATCAAAATCACTGGGCATGGGAGAGAATCGTTTCTCACTTCAGGGAGCTTTGACGGGAGTGCATGACGCCTTGTCTGCGGTTTCGGAAGGATTTGTCAATTCAGCATCATCGGTCTTTGGTGGAGTCTTGGCTTTCGTTTTGGTTGTGGTACTTTCGTTCTATCTGGCCGTACAGGAAAAGGGAATCGAGAAATTCTTGCGAGCCGTTATCCCGGAGAAAAGTGAAGGATATGTCGTGGGTCTGTGGTACCGAGTGCAGCGGAAGATTGGACTTTGGATGCAAGGGCAGTTGGCACTTGCGCTTATCATTGGACTTTTGGTCTATGTCGGTCTTCTGGTATTGGGTGTACGGAATGCGCTTTTGTTCGCTGCAGTGGCTGCGCTTCTTGAAACGATCCCGCTTTTTGGGCCAATCATCGCGGCCATACCTGCAGTGGCGGCGGCTTATACAGATGGCGGCGCTTCGTCTGGATTTTTAGTCGCGGGATTGTATCTGGTTATTCATCAGTTCGAAAACCATCTTATCTATCCGTTGGTAGTGAAGAAGCTTGTCGGCGTACCGCCCATTATCGTTATATTGTCGCTCTTGGTTGGAGCAAAACTTGCCGGATTCTTGGGTATCATATTGTCCGTACCAGTCTCGTCGATGATCCTGGAAGTGATCGATGATGCCGAACGTCGTCGCAAGGCAATAAAAGTGTAATTGCAGGACACAAATAGACTTTTTCGAGACAAGGCTATACGCTATATGAATCGATGAAAAAGCCTTTCTATATAACGACACCGATTTTCTATCCCAACGGTTTTTTGCACATGGGCCATGCCTACGTCACGACGTTGTGCGACGTTCTGGCCCGCTACCACAGGCTTTCGGGTGACCAGACATATTTTTTGACCGGTGCGGACGAGAATACGGAAAAAGTTGTGCGTGCGGCCAAGGCTGTCGGCAAAGATCCGAAGATATACCTTGATGAGATCGTGAAAAGTTTCCGCGATTTATTCGACTCGTTCGAGATCTCTTACGACCAATTTATTCGCACATCGGACGAGAAAGTCCATTGGCCCGGAGCACAGGAAGTCTGGAAGCGATTGGTCGCATCAGGAGACATTGAAAAGCGTTCGTACGAAGGTCTGTATTGTCAGGGGCACGAAGCGTTTGTAACCGAAAAGGACTTGGTTGATGGCAAATGTCCCGACCACGGTGAAGCGCCAGTCCTTTTGCGAGAAGAAAATTATTTCTTCAAGCTTTCAAAGTATACAAAGCAGGTAAAAGATAAGATCGAGAAAGGGGAGATCGAGATTGTTCCGCAGTCTCGTCGCAATGAAATACTTGCGTTGCTTGAGCGAGGTCTTGAAGATGTAAGCTTTTCACGTCCGGCAGACAAGATGTCGGTAGGTATCCCGGTGCCTGGCGATCCATCTCAGAAAATCTATGTGTGGTGCGACGCCCTGGTCAATTACATAAGCGCCCTGGGATTTGGTCGTGCCGATCAAACGCTGTTCGATACATTCTGGTCCGGTGTCACGCATGTGATCGGTAAAGATATTTTGCGTTTTCATGCCGCAATCTGGCCAGCCATGCTTATGTCCGCTGGTCTTCCGGTGCCGCGCCGCATCTTGGTCCACGGTCTGATCATCTCGGGTGGCAAGAAGATGTCGAAATCTCTGGGTAATGTTATCGATCCTTTGGCTTTGTCGCACGAATACGGCGTTGAGCCGGTCAGATATTATCTTGCTCGTTATATTTCGCCTTTCGAAGACGGAGAAATGACCCTTGATTCGTTCAAGAGTGCCTACAATGCGGATCTGGCCAATGGTCTAGGCAATCTGGTCTCGCGCGTTATGAGAATGGCATCGACTCATTTGTCAGCTTCTGCCAATGTGTCGACGGTGTCTATTCCTGCAGAGTACGCTGCAGCATTTGAACGTTTCGATATTCAAGCCGCCGCGGGGGTGATTACAAAAGCAATCGCTGAAGCGGATCAGACGATTCAGGAAAAGGCGCCTTTCAAATTGGTGAAGACGGACAAAGAGGCTGCTGTCAAAATCATTGCGAATTTGTGCACTCGTTTGTTTGCGATCGGGAAGATGCTTGAGCCGATCATGCCTCAAACTGCTGTGACGATACAGACTTTGGTTCGCGAAAATAAAATGCCGGACGCACCGCTCTTCTTGCGTAAGGAATAAATAAAAAACCGCCACCTCCTCCGGGTGGCGATTCTGTTCCACGCTTGAGCCACAGCATCAATATGACCGCGAGCCATATTTTGATGTAGATCGAAAGTGGCAAAAGTGGCAGCAGGCTGCTGAATGCCAGGATCAAATGACACGTAAGAATGGCGGCAAACAGAGAAAGAAGGAAAAGATCGATAAACAAGCGCATGGAAGGGAAGATCTGGGCTTAAGAATACGGAGATCGCCATGGCTGTCAAACCAATAGACGTTCTGCTACTCTTACCACATGACTCGCCCTCGTTATATAGACATTCACGCTCACGTCCATTTTCCGGAATTTGATGCGGACCGTGCGCAGGTAATCGAACGCGCATTGTCGCAGGATATTTGGATGATCAATATCGGCACGGATGCAAAGACTTCTGCCCAGGCCGCCGAATTGGCAGGACAATATCCTGAAGGTGTGTATGCCGCGATTGGCCTTCACCCGACCCATGCCGCTGACGAGGTCTTTGATGTGGCCGTATACCGTGCTTTGGCTGCCAAAAAGGGCGTGGTGGCCATCGGAGAATGCGGCCTGGACTATTTCCGCTCTGCTGCTGATCTGGCCAAGGAGAGCCAAATACAGGCCTTCAAAGGGCAAATAGAGCTTGCTTTAGAGCTTGATCTGCCGCTTGTTTTGCATATCCGCGCCAAGGAAAACGACGATGCGTATCGCGATGCGCTTGATATCCTGCGCGCATATAAACAGGAACACAGAGAGCGTCTGCGCGGAGACGTTCATTTCTTCGCAGGTACTGTCGAGACTGCAAAGGAATTTCTTGCTCTTGGATTCTATCTTTCATTTACCGGCGTCGTCACCTTCGCGCGCGAATACGAAAAGTTGGTACTTGCTGCGCCTGATGATCGCATTATGTCCGAAACGGACTGTCCGTATGTCGCGCCCGTGCCCGAGCGCGGTAAACGAAATGAACCGGCGTTCGTTACACATATAGCGGACAAGATCGCGCGGATAAAGGGAGGGGATGAAGATGCTCTGAGACAGAGACTCGTGGAGAACGCCGTAAAATTGTTCTGTCTCTAATCCGTACCTCTAATCTTGCTTTTACGGCCATTTTCCGGTATTCTCCCAGGACTTGCTTTGGATAAGTTTCCCGCCAGGAAACGGCCTATCGCAAGGTTAGTTTGCGGTTTATTAGGCTAAGTCATTACACAAATGGCTAAAGAGACAGCAAAGACGGACAAGGCGGCCGTCTACGAGGTGGCATTCCACATCGTTCCCACTGTCTCTCCAGAGACACTCCCAAAGGAGTTTGACGCTATCAAAGCGGTTCTCGGAGGCGTGGGCGCAACTATTATCAGCGAAGAGGCGCCGAAAATGCGCCCACTCGCATACACCATGACGAAGGTTATCGGTCCGAACCGTCACAGGTTCGATACCGCATACTTCGGATGGATCAAGTTCGAAGCCGCTCCTGAAGCAATTGCCGAGGTTAACAAGGCGATGGATGCATCGGACAAGGTTATTCGACACTTGGTTGTAAAGACTGTTCGTGAGAACACTCTTCACGGTGAACGCATCATGGCAGCAGAGCGCGCTGCGGCGGAAGCAAAGGCAAACGCCGAAAAGAGTTCTGAAAAGGCTCAGGATACGGACAAGGCAATCGACAAACTCGTTGCCTAGTCCAGGGACGGGAATTGGGGTACACTACGGATACTTGGTACTACCAACATAGACTGAAAACATCATGTATCTCAACAAGGCAATTATCATCGGCAATCTCGTCAGGGATCCGGAATTGCGCGCACTGCCTTCGGGCATGCAAGTAGCGTCTCTTTCTGTGGCGACCAACAGTGTCTGGAAGGACAAGGATGGCACCAAGAAAGAAGACACCCAGTTCCATAACGTTGTTGTCTTCGGACGCCAGGCGGAAACGTCGGCGCAGTACTTGAAAAAAGGACAGCAGGTAATGATTGAGGGGCGCATTCAGACTCGCACGTGGGACGACAAGCAATCCGGCGAGAAAAAGTATCGCACCGAGATCGTTGCTGATAGCGTCCAATTCGGAGCAAAGGCTGGCGGAACCGGTATGGGCGGCGGAGCATCAGCTCCGGTTGCCGCAACTGCTCCGGCCAAAGCTGGCGCGAAAGCCAAGGCTGTCGACACCATCGACTATCCGTCCGAAGACATCAATCCGGAAGACATTCCATTCTAACTATCAACTCAATTAATTAGTAACGAACGATGAAGAGCGAATTCTTCAAAGAAAACCGCATCGACCATATCGACTACAAAGATACGGAGATCCTTAAGAAATTCTTGAATCCTCATGCTCGCATTCAGGGCAAGAAGAGGACGGGTATTTCGGCCGCAAGCCAGCGCAAGCTCGCAACGGCAGTAAAGCGCGCGCGCTTTATGGGACTCCTTCCGTACGTAGCTCGCTAAGAGCGATATAAGAAAAAAGCCGCGCATCGCGCGGCTTTTTTCTGTGAGATTGGAGGGGGACTAAACGCGTTCGCGGTATTCGCCGGTCTCGGTATTGATGCGGATCGTGTCGCCTTCGTTCACGAACAGGGGAGCGTTGACCATGGCGCCTGTTTCGACTTTGACCAATTTGTTGCCACCGCGGGCAGTATCGCCCTTGATGCCTGGTGGCGCTTCGACGACCTTCAGATCAACAGTTGGGTCCAGCTTTACGCCAAAGATCGTGCCCTCGCCGTTTTCATTTTCGGGATCTACGAACACCAGAGTGTCATAAACCGTATTGGCCTTGAGAAAGAGCGACTTGCTTCCCAGGACATCAGCAGGAATCTTGAATCGCTTTGCAGGATTATTTGCTTCGCAGAACCAGAATTCACCTTTGGAAGTGTACAGATACTTTGCTTCGCGGGTATCGATTTCGGCCTCCGGAACCTTGTCGGCGGCATGGAACGTCATGTTCGAGAGCCTGCCCGTGAGAAGGTTTTTAACCTTTGTCTGATTCTGAGGCTTTCTTTGCTGGGTGCGGGCGATATGGTTTTCGACCACTTCATAAGGAGCGCCTTCGACTACGATATATTTGCGCGTCGTTATTTCATTGTATTCAAGCATTGCCATGGGTTCTTTTTCTAAGTGCGGCTTTGTAGAGGCTTATCCTAGCCTATGGCTGGTGAGTTGTCCACAGAAATCGGGAAATCTTTATCTTATTTTTATCTTTTCTTGATCTCCTATTTCGTATTGTAGAGTCCGGAGCGATCTTTATTGACGATTAAACCAAGTACAGAAAACCCGCCGGATGGCGGTTTTCTGTTTTCCTAACATGGCGTGGTTTTGCGGTATGTTAGATTTCCTTCAACTTTTCCCTGATGCGCTTCAGGATTTCATTCGTCACCTTCGGATTCTCCTTCAAAAACTGGCGTGTTGCGTCGTATCCGCGGCCCAGAGGCATTTTGTCGCCGGAAAGTGGGGTATAGGAATACGAAGCGCCGGACTTTGAAATGATACCGTGGACTTCACCGAGGGCGATGATTTCACCTTCGCGAGAGATGCCTTCGTTATACATGAGGTCGAACTCGGTCTGCTTGAACGGTGCGGCGACTTTGTTTTTGACTACTTTGACGCGAACGCGGCCGCCGACTACTTCTTCGCCCTTCTTGATCTGTGCGATCCTGCGAATATCCAGGCGAACCGACGTATAGAACTTCAGCGCCTTGCCGCCCGGAGTGGTTTCTGGGTTGCCGAACATGACACCGATCTGCATGCGGATCTGGTTGATGAAGATAACAACCGTTTTCGACTTTGCGGTGATGGCTGTCAGTTTGCGCAGAGCCTGGCTCATCAAACGAGCCTGTTTGCCGACATGCATAGCGCCCATGTCACCTTCGATCTCGTCCTTGGGGGTGAGCGCCGCGACCGAGTCGACGACGATAACGTCCAATTTACCCGAACGGACCAGTTGTTCGACGATCTCCAAGGCCTGCTCGCCGGTGTCAGGCTGAGAAATAAGTAACTCGTCGATCTTTACGCCGATGCGCTTGGCGTATTCCGGATCCATAGCGTGTTCCGCGTCGATGAAGGCGCAGACGCCGCCTTGCTTCTGGGCCTCGGCTACGATGTGAAGGGAAAGGGTGGTCTTGCCGGACGATTCTGGACCAAAAATTTCGACGATCCTGCCGCGTGGCACACCGCCGATGCCAAGGGCTGCATCCAAGCCAATAGAGCCGGTAGGGACGGCATTCACATGGACTTTGGGCTTCTCGCCAAGCTTCATGATTGCTTCGTCGCCGAACTTGGTCTTGATGGCGGCCAGAGTGTCGTCGATGTTGGTGGGCTTTTTCGTCTCGGTGCTCGATTCTGCCTCGACTGTCGCAGCTTTTTCTTCCTTCGTTGCTTCCTTTACAGATTTCTTTGCCATAGTAATGCTGTTAGTTGTAGATAATCTCGATTGTTCTCGATACGCTTCTGCCGAACCGGTCGTCCGCTCTTACGGTGACCGTATTATATCCTTTTGACAGAATTACGCGCTCTTTCCATGCGCCCTCTCCATCGGTAAAGATTTTCCCGCCATCAAGGGTGAGGAAAGAGATATTTTTTGCCGTACCGGAGACTTCGACCAGCGCTTCGTGGACGACCGCACCGTTAATGGGCGAGGTAATTGCAATCTCAGGACCTTCAGCCAAGCTTTTGGCCCGAAAGGCACCATATCCTGCGACAAGAGCGACCGCTGCGATAGCGATCCATGCTGCAAGGGTCCTTCGAACTCTGCGCCGGTCCGTCATAGTCTGTCAGAAGGGAGATAAAGGAATTATAAATTTTCGGACGAGTTTTCCACAGGCTCTTCCGAGGGTGCGGTGGCAGGAACGTGGGCAGTGCCCGCGCCAGATCCATCGCCAAGAACCGGGCGTGGTTTCGAGCCATCCGCCGGACCGATCACGCCTTTTTGTTCCAGAAGGTCCATCAAGCGAGCGGCACGGGAATATCCGACGCGCAGTTTGCGTTGAATGTACGAAGTGGACGCTTTGCCGGCCTCGATCACAACTTTCTTAGCTTCTTCGTACATGTCGTCATCGTCACCACCGTTGTCGTCAAACGAGGCCGAGAACATGGCCGTGTCAGGAGATGAGGTTGAATTGTCGCCTGAAAGATTCAGTTCATCAGACGGCAATTCATCGGCATAACTCTTAATAAGGAACTTCACAACCTCTTTCACTTCGCTTTCTGAAATGTAAGCACACTGAATACGGGTTGGTTTGGACATTTCGCCCGACAAATACAGCATGTCGCCTTGACCAAGCAGTTTTTCTGCGCCCGGCTGGTCCAAAATGGTGCGCGAGTCGATCTGGGATGCGACCTGAAGCGCCAAACGGGCAGGGATGTTTGCCTTGATAAGACCGGTGATGACATTCACCGACGGCCTCTGCGTCGAAAGCATCAAGTGAATACCGACAGCACGAGACATTTGAGCCAGGCGGACGATACCAGCTTCCAATTCACGAGGATACGTCTGCATAATATCGGCCAACTCGTCGATGATGACAACAATGTAAGGCATCGGGTCCTTTTCAGGATCCTTGGCTAGGATGTTTTTATGATACGAATCGATGTCGCGAACTGAATTATCTTGAAGAATGTTATAGCGGCGATCCATTTCTTTCGCTGCCCATTTCAAAGCAAGAATCGCTTTTTTGGCGTCGGTAATGACGGGTGTCAGCAGATGTGGGATTTTGTTATACAAGGTGAGCTCGACGCGCTTGGGGTCGATCATGATGAATTTGAGCTTCTCCGGTCCCAGGCGATAGAGAAGTGAGACGATCAGGGCGTGGATGGTCACAGATTTACCCGAACCGGTAGCACCGGCGATAAGCAGGTGGGGCATTTTTGCCACGTTAGCGAAATGGGATTTGCCCGAAATACCTTTGCCAAGCGAAGCCAAGAGAGGTTTCTCAGAGGTCTGGAACTCTTCGGACGAGAACAGGGTGCCCAAACCGACGGTGGTTTTGGTTGTGTTCGGGATTTCGATACCGACAAGAGACTTGCCAGGGATTGGTGCTTCAATGCGCAAAGGATGGGCAGCCAAAGCCAAGGCCAAGTCGTTTTGTAGGGCAACGATACGTGAAAGCTTTACGCCTTCGGCTGGCTTCAAGGCATAACGAGTGACCGACGGTCCGATCGAAACTTCGTCCATTTCCACATCGATGCCGAAGTTAGCAAGCGTTCGTTTGATGATGTTAGCGTTTGCTTTGACGTCGCCGACGACTGGTTTGCCCTTGTCTCGCTCAAGAATAGAAAGCGGGGGAGGAGTGTATGCCTTGTCGGAATCTTTGGATCGAGTCGGACGAATGAAATCTTTCTCGTCTTCGTCGCCGGTCGCTACCTTCATTTCTTTGGGCTTTTTCTCGGGGAGCGATTTTGCTGCTGGCTCAGGTCTTTCATCGACACGCGCTTTTTTCAGAGCAGGCTCTTCTTCTGGCAGAGAAAGCTTTAAATTCTCTTCCTCTTCTTCGTCCATTTCGTATTCGTCTTCCTCGAGCTCGCGATCTTTGGGACGTGTGAAAGAAACTAACGACCGCAAATCCAATTCATGGTTAAAGGCAACGAGTATCGAAATGACGACCAGGCCCGATAGTATGACGAGCGACAGGGTCTTTTCGAACAGTTTTATGAAGGGCCACGAGAGCCAGGTTCCGACGAAGCCGCCATCGGCAGGCGATACGATATGGACGATGGCGAGCACCGAAAGAAGAAAGAGTCCCGAGCCATAAAGTTTTGCCGTGTCGAAGTGGTGGTGTAGGTTGCGTAATGAAGTGAGTGCTAGGACGACAAAGATAAGGGGGAGGAGGTAATAGCCGACCCCGAACAAGAAGTAGAGACCCATGAAGGTATAGTGTCCGGCGATACCGCCACCCCAAATAGAAAGGGTAGTGAAGATGGCCAGGATGATCCAGACGACCGACAGAATGCCTTGGACCGTCTCTTCGCGCAGACCTGGTTTTCGCTTCGGCTTGCGGGGCGAACGCTTTGTGGGAGCTTTAGATTCTTCTTCAATATCAATGTCTTCGATTTCGTCGTTTTTTCTCTTGGCCATAGTGCTTGATGGCTCTGATTATATCACGTGGCGTTCCAGCGGAACTGTCATTTCAGAGGCTCTTGGAGGGCCGGCGGATTAAGAGAAGTGTGCGGTTCCGCTGGACGCAACGGGACAGGTGTGTCAGAGACAGCAATATGCCCTTTACGTCTTTTACTTCATGGACATATAATGGACATGAACTTGACAGTTTTCCTTAAAGGACATATTGTATAAGGGACAAAAATAAGAAAAAGACAGTGGATTTTTAAAAGACAGCCTTCTCGGACATTGGCTAAAAACTCTTAATTATCAACGAATATGGAAAGGACAGGCAAAAACATTGGTGACCTTGTGCTCTTCAATCGAAGTGCTCACTTCGCATTCGTCTATCAGAAGACCGAAAAGCTTGTTTCGGCAGTGTATTTGGTAACGAACTTGATATCGGACAACGAACCGCTGAAGACACGCATCCGCGAAAACGCCTTGGCGTTGATGTCGGTGGTGGTCGATTGGAATACGGTCACTGCGTCCGAGCGCAAAGGCCTTTTAAAGGAGTATCAAGCTCTTTCTCTTGAGATCATTTCATATGCTTCGGTTGCCCGTCATGCCGGTCTTATTTCCGAGATGAATTTCGAAATCTTGAAGCGTGAATTCGAGGCTTTGATGTTCGCTGCGGAACGCGAAGATCACGTCCTGCTGGATGCATCCTTTTTCGAAGCAGCAAAGCCTGCAGCACCAACACCATCGGTGCCGTCGACAGCTGCGGTTCCTGCCATCTCGACACCTGCAGCATCGACGAGCACTTCGCATGCAACGCCTTATATCGCACCAATCCCAGCAGCCCCTAGAAGCGATGTCCTTTATGAAGGGCATGCTGCTGTCCATAAAGGACATTTGCCGAAGGCTGATTCCAAAGACGACCGCCAGGCTATCATCGTGAAGCTTCTTTCGAAGAAAAGTGGCCTTTCGGTAAAGGACTTTGTCGGCGCCATCAAAGGTGTGAGCGAAAAGACCATCCAAAGGGAGCTTCTTTCTATGGTTGCCGCTGGAGTATTAAAGAAAGAAGGAGAGAGGCGCTGGAGCACCTATTCTTTGGCTAAATAAGGATATATACAGCAAAAAGGGGCCTTATAAGGCCCCTTTACGCTATCTGAGCCCTATGGCTTGCTTTTTGGCCCTTTTTCGTATACTATAGAAGGGTGGATACAACCGTTATCCACATACCTTGTTTTGGCCTCCAAGGTCATAAAGAGGTATACTTACACGGTCTGGTCGTTGAAAACCCCATAGCGATTGGAAAGGTTACTGGAATACAGCTTTTGTTCCGGACAGTTTTCTGTTTTTGAAGCGACTCCCACATCAATCTTACCGCTATCATCGGGTGATCGGCCCAGCATCGCGCAGTTGAAATTTTGTGAAAAATTTCGAACGCGGGATGCTGGGAATATTTCCCGGTGAATAGTCGAGAGTTTCGGCGAAAGCCGAACTCGCATCTTCTTCCATCACGCCGTCGATGGCGCGGGGGAGGATGGATTATTCATTAGTAACGGAATCGGAAGAATGCATCGATTACTAGAACAAACATTCTTCAGGTTCTCATTACAAGAAGTACACACACAAATGCAAACCAAAACTTCGAAGGTTGTCGCAGTTGTCGCGGGCTTTGCCCTCGCACTCGGCGTCTTCGCAGCGGTCGGCGCTGCTTCGGTCAATGCTCAGGCAATGACCGCATCGCAGCTCGTTGACCTCTTTATCAGCCTCGGCATCATCTCTCCTGACAAGGCAGCAGCCGCAAAGGCAGCAGTCTCGTCGTCGGCTTCGGTCTCGTTCACTCGCGACCTTACCATCGGCTCGTCGGGCGCAGATGTCACTGCTCTTCAGAACTTCCTGAATGTAACTCCGGCAACGGGTTACTTCGGTTCGATTACGAAGGCAGCTGTCACGGCTTACCAGTCGGCACACGGCGTTCCTGCCACCGGCTACTTCGGTCCTCTTACCCGCGCA
>DATCXV010000015.1:0-6084 GCA_036565605.1 Minisyncoccota bacterium
AGCTGTCGGAATTCTCAAAATCAAAAAAGACTGTACCTGCCGCCGTTGAATTCGTTGACATTGCAGGTTTGGTCAAGGGTGCGGCGCAGGGCGAAGGCCTGGGCAATAAATTCCTTTCAAACATCCGCGAAACAGATGCCATTGCCGAAGTGGTGCGCATTTTCGAAGATGAAGACATTCTTCATGTGGCTAATAAGATCGATCCGCTTCACGACATCGAAGTCATCAACATGGAACTCATCTTTGCGGATCTCGATACGGTGACCAAGCGTATGCAAAACCTGGGCAAGGAAGTGAAGTCGGGCAAAAAGGAAGCAGCGATCGAAATGAAGCTTTTGGAGCGATTGAAGCCGGCCTTGGAAGCAGGCAAGCTTGCTTCGACGGTAACGCCGGATGAATTCGAGGCGCCTTTTTTGAAACATTTGCACCTTCTTACATCAAAGAAGATTCTCTACGTTCTGAATAAAAAATCTGGCGGAAAAAATCTTGATGAGATAAAAGATGATCGTTTCACCAAGCTTATGAATTTCATCAACGAATCCGGCGCTGGGTACGTCATAGTTGATGCCGGATTCGAGCATGATCTGAAGGATATGACTGACGCCGAAAAGGAAGAAATGCGCACGGGCCTGGGCGCAGATAACGGCATTGATGCTCTGATCAAAAAATCATACGAACTTCTGGGTCTTATCACATATTTTACGACCGGAGAGGATGAAACTCGCGGTTGGACTATTCAAAAGGGTTGGACTGCGCCTTTGGCGGGAACTGCCATTCATACTGACTTTAAAGATAAATTCGTTCGCGCGCAGGTGATCGAATGGGACAAGTTGCTTAGTGCTGGTTCCTATGCTGTTGCTCGTGAAAAAGGCCAGGTCCGCACGGAAGGAAAAGAATATATCGTCAAAGACGGAGACGTGATCGAGTTCATGATATAATTTTCGATCATGTCTATCTCTTCTGAAGAAAAAAACCAAGTTTGGTCGCATCTTAAAAATCCTGATCTCTTGAGCGCATTTTTGTCGCTGAAAAACGAAGATGAATTGAAAGCATTTTTCCGAGATCTTATGACCGAACGCGAAATTATGGAATTCGATATGCGCTGGGGTATTGCCAAGATGCTTTATTCAGGAATGACATTTGTCCAGATCGAAGCCAGGACGGGTATTTCCCCGATTACCATAACCCGTATCAATAAATGGCTCAAAGACGGCTGTGGAGGCTATAAATTGATGATCGAAAGGGTCAAGGGCGCTTCATCTATACCAGGGGATAAGTAGCTTGCATGCACGAATGGGAAGGTGCGCTACACTACAGGATAGTTAGTACCTTCAACTTATCTATATAAATGCATAATCACGTGAGCGTACAGCCGCGTCAGGGAACCTATGTGGTGACCTTGAATGCGGCCAACCGCCTTCAAAGGCTTGAGCCGTCTGGACTCTTGGTTCCTAGCCGTGCTCATCCTGTTTATCGGGCTCTTCAGGAGGAATTCGTGAAAGCCATACAGCTTATGCTGCCCGGTTTCTTGGTTCGGGCAGTCGACATGAGAGTCATCATGTCGCAGGCAAGGGCAGTGATCCGAAATTCGATCGCGGGATCGACGGAATATGTTGTCGTATCGATTTGTTTTGACCTCTCGCCGTCAGAAGGAGGTCGGGCCCTAAGTATTAATCGTATATACGGATATCATGGGGAATTCATCGGTTACGGTCCGCGGGTCGGCTGTGATTCTATCGGCACTCAGCTTGATCGTCTTGTGCCGCAACTGCGTGGTAAGAAGGTAATCTTACTCGAAGATGGTGTTTTTCGAGGTCAGACGATGATGTATGTACTCTCTCGGCTTATTGAGCGCGGAGTCGTAGTTACACGTGTCGTTGTTGGATTCGCCTCATCACAGACCCGAGCCTCACTTGTGGAAGCATTTCATAGAGAAAATTGGCAGATAGATATTTCCGTTGTTCAAGAGATTGACCATCTCATCGACTGGATACCGGATCATGATCTTGTGCCATTTCTGCCGCATTGCGGCCGCGTAGTGGGCGTACGAGACGGCGATGTTTTTTCGCCGGTCATCACTCGGGACGGTTGGAACAGGGCATTCCCCTATATCGAACCGTTCGGAAGTCTTGCGGAATGGGCAAGCCTTCCGCACGAAAAGGCGATAGAGCTTTCTAGATTCTGTCTGGATGCCTCGATTGAACTGTATTCTTGCATTGCGCGCCAGAATGGCATACGAAAACTCTTTGTCGACGAGCTACTTATGTGTTCAAGGCACATATCATTGCCGCTGTCGTTGCGAGGAATCAAATTTGCCCCTTCTGTCAAAGACGATGTGGTTGAGTATCTGCGCCGGGCACGTGGTTGGCTTGAATGAGCATTTCAAAGTCCCTCATCGAGGGGCTTTTTTATCAACAGTTATTGATAGTTGACAAGAGGAGGCTACTATACTAAGGTATAGTAGGACATGTACCGTGCCGGCTTTGAGGTTTCCAAGGAACCTCGTAATACTAAGCTGGACAAGGCTGGTCGCTCTTGGGCGACAGAGGCCCGCAAGATCCGCCATATCAGCACGGCGGATTTTGCATTTAAGAATAGTAATTGGAAGCGGTGGATAACTTTAATGCGCGTACTTCTTGCCAATTCGATATAATTAATGAGTAAGTCGAAATTATCAGCGCTAATCTTTTTGAGATGAAAGTACTTCACACGATCGCATTTATCCTGGTCGTTGTCGGCGCCCTTAATTTGGGCCTCGTCGGTGCAGGTGGATGGGATGTTCTCCACATGCTTTTGGGCAAAGTAGCAATCGTCGAGAGGATTGTGTATATCCTCGTCGGCCTTTCCGCTATTCTTCTTGTGTTTACCCACAAGCAGGATTGCAAGTCTTGCTCGACGTCCCCGGTTGCTTCGCAACCGGCGATGTAAGGAAAAAGCCCCGCGGCCGGAAGGCCGCGGGGCTTTTGCTTGTTTGGACGCTTGGGCGTATGATTATTCATGTATATGAACAACCAATCTACGCCACGCGATTTCTTTATCAATATTGCTGTTATCGCCACGCTTTACGCCTCGGTAGCAAGCTTTTTGTCGCTTGTTTTTTCGATGGTAAATCGTACCTTTCCCGATGCTCTTGCTTCGTACGGGTATTACGGCGATGCTCGCTTCGAAACGGCGATGCTCATCATCGTTTTTCCGCTCTTTGTTTGGCTTTCTCGAATTTTGCAAAGTGCAATGATTGCTGATCCGTCTCGCAAGGATTCTGCAATCCGCCGCTGGTTTGTCTACATCACTCTCTTTTTGGCGTCGACGGCGCTCGTCATTGACCTTGTCACGTTGCTCAATACTTTCTTGTCGGGTGAAATTACTACGCGTTTTATTCTGAAAGTGCTCGCAGTCTTGGTTGTTGCGGGTCTTGTATTTTGGCATTACTTGGGAGAAGTGCGCGGTCGCGGTTCGCAGAAAAAGACAACCATCGCAATCTATAGCTCGTCTGTGTTGGTTTTGGCGGCTATTGTTCTGTCGTTCGTTGTCTTCGGCTCGCCTTCGATGATGAGGAAATTGCGGAGCGATAATCAACGCCAATCGGATCTTCAGACTATTCAGTGGCAGATCATCAATTATTATCAGCAGAAGGGTCAGGTTCCGGCCTCGCTTACAGACTTGCAGGATCCTATTTCTGGCTTTATCGTTCCGGTTGATCCGAAAACGGGCGAGCAGTATGGCTATGAAAAGTCTTCACAGAATCTTTCCTTTAAATTGTGCGCTATGTTTGAGGCAAAGACTCAGGACTTGCGCGGCCGTGGTAGCTACCAGGGAATAGGTGGAGATGTCTCGTATCCTTCGACTATCATGGGCATAGACACCTGGACGCATGATGTCGGCAATATTTGCTTTGACCGCACGATTGATCCTGACCTGTATCCTATCCGTGATAAAGATATGCTTCGCGGTCTGTAATCCATGAAAGAATACGATCACAAAAAGATCGAAGGGAAGTGGCAAAAGGAATGGGCGAAGTCAGGAATTTACGAAACAGATGATAAAAGCACCGCCAAGCGCTTTTTTCCGCTCGTAGAATTTCCATTCCCATCCGGAGCCGGCCTTCATACCGGACATGTGCGCAGTTATACGGCCATGGATATTGTGGCGCGTAAACACCGCATGCAGGGCGAAAACGTCCTGTACCCAATTGGTTGGGATGCTTCTGGCCTGCCGACTGAAAACTATGCAATCAAAACAGGACGTACTCCGCAGGACGTTACTGAAGAGAATACGAGAAACTTCCGCAGGCAACTTCAAGCCCTTGGTCTTTCATTCGACTGGACTCGTGAAGTGAACACCATGGATCCTGCATATTACCGCTGGACACAGTGGATCTTTTTGAAGATGCATGAAAAGGGCCTGGCATATAAAGATCGCATTGCTATTAATTGGTGTCCCAAGGATAAAATCGGTCTCGCCAATGAAGAGGTGGTCAATGGTTGCTGCGAACGCTGTGGTACGCCTGTCGAACGGCGCGAGAAAGAGCAGTGGATGCTTGCCATCACCAAATACGCAGATCGTCTGTATGATGATTTGAATAAAGTCGATTTTTTGGAAAAAATCAAAATTCAGCAGCGTAACTGGATTGGCCGCAGCGAAGGTGCAGAAATCGATTTTCCGATCAAGGGTATATCAGAGAAGATTAAGGTGTTTACGACTCGTCCAGACACACTATTTGGCGTGACGTACGTTGTCTTGGCTCCGGAACATGAATTGGTTGAAAAACTCTCGTATAAAAATAAATCGAACGTTGATTCGTACATTGTTGCGGCAAAAAAGAAAGATGAGATCGAGCGCACCGATGCCAAGAAAGAGAAGACGGGCGTAAGACTTGATGGCGTCATGGCGGTTAATCCTGCGAATGGAGAAGAAGTGCCTGTATTTGTCGCCGATTATGTGCTTGCCGAATACGGAACTGGCGCAGTGATGGCCGTACCTGCACACGATGATCGTGATCATGCTTTTGCGCTTACATACACATTGCCGATCAAATCGGTTGTTGAATTGTTGTTCCGTAAAAAAGACGGCACGGATGCCGTGCATCCGAATATGCCGTTTGTGGAACGAAGTGCAGTACTATGTATCGTCAAACATTGGTCCGAAGATAAATTTTTATGCTCAAAGTGGAAGTCTAATGATTGGCAGGGCTTCATTACGGGTGGCATCGAGGGTTCGGATGACGCGGCTACAACTGCTGTTCGCGAAACTGCTGAAGAGACAGGTTATACAGCTGCGAAATTCGTGAAGGAGTTTGGTAGGGTTCATACCCAGTTTTGGCACGACGTAAAAAAATGCAATCGGTTTGCCCATTTCAAGGTTGTATATCTTGAGCTTCAAAGTGGTGACAAGAAAGAAACTGATGAAACCGAACAGGCGCTTCATGATGTTGTTTGGGTTGATCGACATAAAGTTCGCGACTTTGTTAATCGTGACGACATGAAGGCTGCCTGGGACATGTTTGTTCAAGGTGGAAACTATTGCTATACCGGCGATGGCATTCTTGTTGATTCAGGAAAGTTTTCAGGCATGCCATCTGATGAAGCAAAGAAAAAGATCACCGAAGCCGTTGGTGGAGTATGGGTCAAAAAATATAAATTGCGTGATTGGGTTTTTTCGCGCCAGCGTTATTGGGGCGAACCAATCCCGATGATCCACTGTGAACAGTGCGGTTGGGTCCGTGTACCTGAAAAAGATCTGCCTGTCGAGCTGCCTAAGGTCAAAAAATACGAACCAACTGACACAGGCGAGTCGCCGCTTTCAGCTGTTGAAAAGTGGGTGAATGTGAAATGCCCAACGTGTAAGGGTCCTGCCAAACGCGAAACAGACACTATGCCAAACTGGGCAGGTTCGTCGTGGTACTATTTGCGCTACGCTGATCCTCATAACAAAAAAGCTTTGGCTGCTCCGGACAAACTCGCGCAGTGGTCTCCGGTTGATTGGTACAACGGCGGCATGGAGCACACCACGCTTCACTTGTTGTATTCGCGTTTCTGGCACAAATTCCTTTTTGACATTGGCATCGTTCCAACCGACGAGCCATAT